>DATBRZ010000125.1:0-6414 GCA_036560025.1 Gemmatimonadaceae bacterium
CAAAAAGGCCACGACGATTTGCGCGCTGTCCCACTTCGCTGTGTGTCCTGGCTTGAACATGACAACTTGAGCCGCATAATCGCTTCGACCGTCACCATCGAAGTCCCCCGCTACCCACGCTGGACTTTCCCCTGGTCCAGCTTCGGAATCAGAGAACGGCGCAAGCGTAGCAAATCGCCACCCTTTTGGATATGCGGCGTTCAGAGCTCTTCGGAGCTCGGCATCAGCGGTCGAGAACGAGCCGCAGCCGATGAGCAGCGTGAATGTCGCGACTGCACTAAACCAACGTGCCGACGATGCGTTAAGCACCCCTCGCAGCTCGCACGCCGTCGACAAGGCGCGAGACTTCCTGTTCGGTCGTGTAGATCGCGCAGCCGGCTCGGACCAATCCCGCCTCAGCCAATCCAAGTCGATCGACAACTGTGCTCGCGTAGAAATCGCCGTGAGAGACGAACACCGCAGAATCCGCCAGCAGTCGCGCAACATCGCGGGAATGTGTTCCGTCAACGGTGAATGCAATGGTTGGCGTTCGCGGCGCGTCGGGCGGCGGACCGTACAAGGTCACTCCGTCGATGCTCGACAGTTCTTCCCAAAGCCTCCTTGTGAGATTCACACCGCGACGATGAAGCTCCGCGAACGTCATCTGCAGGCGCTCCCGCCTGCTGGTCCCATTGCTACAAAGTGAAGCAAGAAAATCCACCGCAGCTGCCGCGCCGACAATTCCTTCGTGGTTGAGCGTTCCTGTCTCTGCGTTGTCCGGGGGAGTGTCGTGCGCTGGGCGGAGCTTGGGGAAGTCGATTGATTGCAGCAAGTCGTGCCGGCCGTACACCACGCCAATGTGGGGACCGTAGAACTTGTACGCGGAGCATGCGAGAAAATCGCAGGCGATCTCACGTACGTCAGACAGACAGTGCGGCGCATAGTGAACGGCATCGACGAATAGCAATGCACCGGCGGCGTGCGCCATATCCCGTGCGCGGCTCAGGTCATTGATCGTTCCCAGCGCGTTCGAGGCGGCTCCGATCGCGACCAGCCGCGTCTTGCTGCTGACGAATCGCTCGAAATCATTCCAGTCGATCTGACCTGTCTCCGGTACGAGTCGCACTACCCGCAGGCAGAGATCACGCTCCTTTGCCAGCTCCTTCCATGGATCGATGTTCGCGTGATGATCGAGCTCGGTGACGATGATCTCGTCGCCCGAGGAAAGGCCGCGACCGATCGCGCGCGAGAGATGAAACGTCAGCGTCGTCATGTTCGCGCCGAACACGATTTCGTTCGGCGCCGCATTCAGGAAATCGGCGAACGTCTCTCGCGCAGACGCGAGCGCAGCATCGGTCTCGGCGCTCGTCGGATAAGCCCACTCGGTATTCGCGTTATGATGGTACAGATAGTCGACCATCGCGTCGGCGACCGCTCTCGGCACCTGCGTGCCGCCCGGACCATCGAAGTAGGCGACTCGGCGCCCGTTTTCCATGCGCTCGAGCGCCGGGAAATGCGCTCTTATTTCCCCGGTCGTTGCTACCGCGTCTCTCGTATCTGAAGGGACCGCGTACGGTTTTGTCAGAACAGGCTGATCGTTTGCTCTCAGCGCCGGCGGCTCGGAGAGAAGGCGCTGAAGTGCATGGTGTGATGGATTGTGTCGGTAGGCTCCCACGGCTCTTCCGGAGCCGGCTCGGTGTCGCCGAGCTTCCGGACATCGATGCTTACCGTTCCGTCGGGGCGAACCGGATTGTAGATGTTCACGAAGCGGTGACCATAGACGATCTCGGCCGGCTTGTACGACGTTCGCGCATGCACCGTCTGCGAGAACGTCTCGTCGATACCTGATAGCAGCACCAGGAACTCGGCGTCTGATTCCGCGAGCTGCTCCTCGGTCATTCCCCACATCGGGCTTTTCTCATCGATCGGATGAACGATGGTCCAGCTCATGGGGAAGAAAACAACCCGCGTCCGCTCGAGGGCGAGCTGGTCGTACTGCCGTGACGAGCCTTCCATCCTGCTGAAGAGGACCTTTGCCTCGAGCTCTATCAGCTGATTGGCGCGCGCATTCGTGAGGCGGAACATGAATCCCGTCTTGCCGCGATACGGCGCGACAACCGCGCGGGAGCTGAAGACAATTGCGGCCGTCGGACGAGAGAAACGCGCGAAAAGAATTCCGGTTCCCAGCGCGAGCATAAGCAGGCCGGTGAGCGACTCCACCGTGACAATGAAGTTTGCGGGCACTCCGACAGGATAGATGTTGCCGTAGCCGATTGTTCCGATGGTTTCGACGCTGAGCATGAAAGCACGCCCGAATGCGCCGCCGAAGAGAGCAGGGGGGTGGCCGCCGATGGCTCCCGGTCCGCAGGCGAGGTAGGCAAGCGCGAAGAAAACGTTCGCCGTCGCGTATCCTGAGACGACAACGATGAAGAACTGCCGCCACGTGATAGTGAGCAGCAGATGATAGGGATGCAGCCGCGCAAACAGCGGCATCCCCTCGCGCTGCGGATTGAACGAGCCGTCGCGGTTGAGCAATCGCTTCTCGTTCGCACCGCCAACAACGGTGCCAAACCCGAGGTCCTTGTAGTCCTGCGCGTGAGGCTCTGTACGAATCGGCTCAGTCACTGATCGCAGTGGTGGCGGTTATTCCTGAATGTACGTTGCGTACTCGGCAATTGCGCGTGGCACCGCGGGCGCGAATCCGTTCCTCAGAATTCCGGGAGTCTGCGGAAGATGCCGCCGCTTCGCTGGAGAAATCGGTGCAAATGACCAGCGCGTTCTCCGCGTCCCGCAGTATTCCAAGGGCACTGCATCGCCGCGCACCCGACTGGGCGCGCGGCGATCATGATACTATCAGCTGCAGCCCTCCGGTACTTCAGGTACACGAGCAAGGCACTCAGCCTCGGTAAACGGGAATCGGCTGTGAATGTTATGCGTCGGCAATGCCTTCGGGAGACTGTTGAGCCTTCCGAATCGGCGCGCATCAATCCAGCGATGCCCACCCTCGAACATGAGCGAGTAACGCCTCTGCAGCAGCAGCTCGTTCGTGAAGTCCGTCGCGTTTGCGAATGGACCGCGCGGCGCCAGACCTCCCGACGTCGTTCTGATGAAGTTGATGTCGCTCAGCGCACCACCGGTATCTCCCGTGAAGTAGCGCGCCTCGGCCCGTAGAAGAATGAGCTCCTCGTTCCGGATGACGGGGACGGGAGCGACATTCGACCCGTAAATCGTAAATACGAGATCGGACGTGACATCCTGCACTGTGCGCGCAGTGATCGGCGTTGTCTTGTTGAGCGCGCGCGCGTCGAGCGAGCCATCAGGCTTATGCTCGGCATCAGCTCTGATGGAAGGATGCGCGACAATAGCTCGTCCAGTCGGATCGAAGAGCAGGTTCGGAAGATCGCCGGACCCGGTGCTGAACGAGTGGTACACGCCGAGCGTGAGCGGCGCGCCAAGATCGATGAACGATCCGTTGATTGCGGTCAGTGCTGCCGCATAGTTGGTGCGGTACACCTCTACACGGGCCTTGAGGGCGCGATTGAATTTCGCGAACGCCGGAGGCGTCGCCGCCGTCGCGAAACCGGGGCTGAGTGCGAACGGGAACGCGCTGCCGCCGGCCTGCAGCTCGGCCAGGCCGTCGTCGAGGAGCTTGGAGATGTGCGCGAAGATGTCCGCCTTCGTCGCGATCGGCGCCGGCTCGCCCGTCGGTGGGCCACCTACGTCGAGAGGTGCGCCGTAGGTGTCGCGCGTGTTGATCACGATCAGATAGTCCAGCGCCTGAATCGTGTGTGCGAATCCCTTCGTCGCCGATTTCTGTGCGGGAGACAGTAGCTCCACGGCGTCTATCGCACCGAGCAGGATGTTCGCGTTTCTGATGTTCGCATACGGCAACGCGAACAGATTTCCGCCGAACGCGGGGCTTCCGCCGTCCAGCGGGCCGATCAGCATCTCCACGATGAATCGTGGATCTCCGGGATCGAAGTTGTACGATTCGCGTCCCAGAATTCCGAGCAGGGAGACGTAACCGTTCTGCGTCCCCATCTGTACGCGCGTTCCGACGAGCAGCCCCTGCGCGGCCTGTGCGATCTTGGCCGGCGTGGGATTGTCCTGCAGGTCCTGCAGGCTGGGATTGTTGTAGTCGGGCACAGTGAGATCACTGCACGCGCCGCCAACAATCAGCGCGGCGGCCGCAGTGATGAGCTTCACTGCGTTCATTGGTCGATAGCTCATGGTAGGCATTGTCAGAATCCCAGGTTCACCGACAGCCAGTAGCTGCGGCTTGGGGGGAACGGAGCAACGTCGATGTTCCGGGCGATCGGCTGATTACCAAAGTTGCTGACTTCCGGATCGAGACCGGTATAGTCCGTCCACGTTTTCAGATTGCGTCCGCTCACGCTCAGCTGCATCGATCTGATTCCGCGTCCGAACTGCCTTACCATGCTCGCAGGCACGTCAAACGACAGCGTGACCTCGCGGAGCTTGGCGAACGTTGCATCCTCGACGTAAACCGCAGTCTGTCTGGGCCAGACAGCAAGCCGATTAGCTCCCACCGTGGTCTCCTTGCCGTTGACCGTGATCGGAGTGGCATAGTCGGCCGTGTTGGAGCCCAGGTCGTACAGGAATTTGGTGAGGTTGATGACGTTGCCGCCCTGGTGCCAGTCGACCAGTCCGTAGAGACTGAATCGCCCTACCTTGAGATCGTTGACGAACGACATGATGAAATCCGGAGTCGCATCGCCGATTTTGCGGACGACACGCGTTCCATCCGGCAGAGTGTCGTTTCCGACGATCTGTGTAGGGGAGGCGCCCGTTTCGATTTCGAATGAGCCAAGCGACGTTCCGAATCCACCAGCCCTGAACGACGGGACGGGCAGCTCGAGAATCTTGCTCCTGGTCCTGAAGAAGGTCGTCCGGAAAATCCATTCAGTCCGGCTCGATTGAATCGGGACTACGCTCAGCGCTGCTTCGACACCCGTTGTCCGCAGCTTGCCGCCGTTGAAGATCTCGAGGCCGAAGCCGGAAGACGGCGCAAGCGTACGCTGAAGCAGGAGGTCGGACACGTTCTTTCTGAAGTATGTGAGCTCGAGCGATCCGCGGCCGTCAGCCAGCGTCATGTCCGCCCCGCCCTCCAGCTCGTGCTGGCGCTCCGGACGAAGATCACTCGACGCGACGGTCCCTTGTACTACGAGCGCCGGCAGACCGGTGATGTTCTGCGTAGCGATCAGCGGCGTGAACTTCTGTCCGAACAGCGGCTCATTGCCCGACTGTCCATACGCTGCGCGAAGCTTGAGCTCGTTGATGAAAGAGAATGGCTGAAGGAGCCGGTATGATGCCGCGACCTTCGGATAGTAGAACATCTTGTCGGTGTCACTGTTCGCGCTCGACCGATCTCCGTTGATCCCCGCCGTGAGCAACAGGCGTTCGTTGAGAAGCAGCAGCTCTTCCTGAGCGAACAAGCCAACATTCTCGACTCGCTGGCGCTGCTCGGCCACCTGGATGTCGGTCCCCGCGCCGACGATGCCAAGCCCGCCGACGAGATTGCGGCTGACGATGCGCGATATGCGAAGATCGCGCGACGCCAGGTTCATGCCGACTGATGTAGTCGCTCTGAAGGAGCCCGGGGTGAACGTATGCACCAGGCTCGCACCACCGTTGAGGTTAAGATTGTCGCTCTTGCTGAGCAGTGCGGTACCGGGCTCGCCGTCATCGATCGGCTCGAACTGAAGCTCGGGCGGGAAGAGCAGGGAGTTATCCTGGTTGAAGTAATCCGCGCCTGCGGTTCCCAGGAGGCGCAGCGTGTGTGACGGCTTCTGAACGATATTGAAGGTCAGGCGCCCCGAAGCGATCGAGCGCCAGACGGTCTCGTCGTTCTTCATCAGCGCTGCGGTCTGCAGCGGATTGCTCGCGACGAACGGATTTATCGGGAACGTTCCGTCCGCCTTTCGCCGCAGGTCGACGAAGCTTGGCGTGAAGGGCAGCGCCATCCAGAAGCTCACGCTCAAGTTGTCGTTATTGGTGAGCCCGCGCTGCGCCAGGGTGCGCGTGACGTTCGTCTGAACACTGAGGCTCAGGCGACCCCCGAAATCCTGATCGAGATTGGCGCGCACCGACTGCTTTGTGAAGCCGGTGTTGTCGATCACTCCGCCGTCATCCTTCCACAATCCGGAAACGAAGTAGCGGGTGTCGACGTCGCCGCCGCTCATGTCGATCACGGACTCGACTGATAGCGGCTTACGTCCTGCCAGCTCCTTTTCCTGATCGAACACGACGCCCGGCGTGAAGTAATCGCGGGCCGACGGACCGAACACTGCTGCCGCCTCGTCAGCACTGGTAAACGTTCGCGAGCCGAGCTCGTTCGCGACTTCGGAGAAACCCACTCGTTGCGTGGCATTGATCCGGCGAGCACCTGTTCTGCCTCTGCGGGTGGTGATAATC
>DATBRZ010000126.1:0-8776 GCA_036560025.1 Gemmatimonadaceae bacterium
GTCGCTCGCTGCGACAATCGCAGTCTGGTGGCGTCACGAACAGGGTCTTCCGGATTGAGACGCACTGACCCCGCAGCCTGAATATCGGACCGCCGATAATTCCGATCGGCCCGCGCATCGATCAGTATGACTTCTTCACCGCGCTTCTTCAGCTCACGGAATTCATCGAGAGTGATCTTGTCCGACGTGTCCGCCGTGATCTCTGCGGTGGACTCATCCGCAATCGGAAGAAGTGATCGCCGCGCCGGCGCCGGCTGCAGCGGAGGGCTAACAACACGTGGCGCAGCAACGGGCGTTGCCGCAACCGGTGCCGGCACTGCGGCTGTCGCAGGGTGATGGCGGAGAAAGATCGCCATCCCGCTGCCGTGCAAGACTACCGACAACAACACGACACGACATGTGATCGTGAACAGCCGCTCGGCGCCGGGGACGCCGGCGAAAATCGGCAGCAGAGTGAGCAGGAGCGAGCTCAAGCCGCGCGGTCCAAACAGCGCGATGATGCGGCGGTCGCCGGCAGATGCTGCTGCTCCCTTCAGCACCGGATACAGAACGATCGTGCGAGTGACCAACGCAACGATTGCAAACAGAATGGTTCGTACTCCGATTACGGATAGGCCGGTCCAGATCAGCGATGTGCCAAGGGCCACAAACGTCAGCAGGAGAAGCATCTCCGCTGTCGCTTCACCGTACTCGAGGAAGCAGTCGCAGAGCTCGACGTCCTGCCAGCTCACCATCAATCCCGCGGCAAACGCCGCGAGAAATCCGCTGCCACCGACACTCTCCGCGAGCGCGAATGCGCTGAATGCCAGTCCGAGCGCGTACAGCGACTCGTAGTCGCGTCTGACTCCGAACCTGCTGCGAATCCTCTCCAGGAGAATGATTCCAAGCCAGCCGACGAGCGCTCCGATAAGCGGTCCGAGTACAAAGAGGCCGATCACGCTGTGCACGATTTCGATTGAGGCGGCTTCGCCGCCCGCAGTTGCAGCCGGTGTGACGCGCAGCGCGAGAATCGACAGGACTACGATCGGCAGCAGCACCACATCATTCATCCCTGATTCGATTCGAAGTGCAACGCGCGGCGTCGCGGGGAGAGCGGGAGAACGAATCGCGCTTCTCAGCAACACTGGATCTGTGGACGCGAGCGCCGCACCAAGGATTGCGGCGGCCGGCCAGGCGAGATCGAGCAGATAACGAGCAGCGACAGTCATCAGCAGTGCAGGCACCAGCGTTCCAGGTCCCAGCACTCGCCACAACAGCGCGCGTCGCGTACGAAGATCATCCTTGTCGATCGTGACAGCGTCGCTGAACAGAACCAGCGCGAGGGCGAGCATCGCCAGAACGTGCAATGCCGCCGAATCAAAGCCGATGTCGACGAGACCGAATCCCCACGGGCCTAGCGCGACACCGAGAATCAGAAACACAGCGACGAGCGGAATTCCACTTTTCTCCAGGGCGCCGGAGAGAAGCGATGCAACGACGATTACGATTCCAACGAGCGCGACTACTGTCGCGAAGTGCTCCACGGGTTACCGCTCGCGCAAAGCCCGCGCCGAATGACGCTCGCGCCGTGGCCGGTGTCGCTGCGCTCGACGATACGCCCCCGGTCCGACACCCTGGATTCTCGAAAACGCCTTGGTGAAAGCAACTGGATTCGCATAGCCGACGCGCTCGGCGACTGTCGCGACGCTTTCGTCGCCCTCGCGCAGCATCTTCGCCGCCGTCGTCATTCTCCAGTGCGACAGGTACTGCAGCGGCGGCTCACCGACGAGCTGTGCGAAACGCGCTGCAAATGCAGATCGCGAGACTCCGACCGCCGAAGCGAGACGCTCGACCGTCCATGACTCAGCCGGACGTGCATGCATTAAACGCAGCGCTGTACCGATTGCCGGATCTGCGACAGCACGCAGACCGCACGATTCGGAGCCTTCGGTCGCGATCCAGAACCGCAGCGCATGCACGAGCAGCAGATCTGCAAGTCGAGCGAGAACGATGTTGCTGCCAGGTCCGGGCGCTGCACTCTCGCTCAGGATCAGCGACACGACACCGGTGAGCTGAGGACTGGCTGCGCTTGCCCCGGCCGGCAGGTGAATCGCCGCAGGCAGCGACGCGATGAGCGCATTCCGATGTGCGGTTCCCAGAGTGAAATGTCCGTTGATGAGCGACGTCACCGGGCCATCGCCCCCCAGGCGGCCAACATGTCCTGTTTTAACGCGAGGACATCCCTGATAGTCGAAGTCCTGGGGCGGCGTGTCGCTCTTGTTCGCGTCGCGCAGCATGTGCGCTGACATGCGCGGCAGAAGTACAGCGTCACCCGCCGAGAGAGCGATCGACTTTGTCACCGTGGCTTCGGCGTCTGATGACTTTGAGGACTCCAACAACTCGAGCCACGCGCCGCCGCGAGCGATCACGTAAAAGCTGAGATAATCGCGTGCGGGAATCCTCAAACGCCATGGCGCTCCCAGCTCCAACTTCCCGAAGATCGCCGTGGTCAGATGCACCGACTCCAGCACTTCGGTGATAACATCTACGCCGTGCTCCGGGTCGTTTGGACGATCTGACAATATTTGAGTGTTTTTGTGCATAGTTAATCTATCATACCTGGCGTATAATATGTCAACCTTTCGAGCGTTGCCAGTTCCAGCCAGCTGGAGCGGGTGCTGCTCTCAAGAAAGTTCAAGTTCTCGGGAGACGGAACAATGGAAACAGCATTTACGAATGATCCTCAACTGGTGAGCCTTGGCCTGGTCATCGGGCGACTCGTGTTCGGCCTGCTCTTCGCCGCACACGGAGCGCAGAAACTGTTTGGGTGGTTCGGTGGCTACGGCCTCAACGCCACCGGCGAGTTCATGGTTCAGCTCGGCTTTCCGAACGGGCGGTTGTTCGCCGGATTGTCTGGTCTGGGTGAGTTCGTCGCAGGACTGCTGATCGCGCTTGGTTTTCTCGGGCCGATCGGGCCGGCACTTGCGGTCGCGGGGATGATCGTTGCGATGCGCACCGTTCATCGCAAACACGGGTTGTTTGCGACGAATAATGGAATCGAGCTGCCGCTTCTTTACGCGACCGGGGCCACCGCCTTCGCTTTCATCGAGTACGGCAGATACTCGCTCGATGCGCTTCTTGGTTTGACGAGCCTGTGGACACCGGTGATCATCGTCGGTGCATTGGCGATCGGCGTGCTTGGAGCGATTGTGAATCTCGCCCTTCGGCACACACCGGTTCAGGCCAAAACGGCTTAACGGCGGTTGCCGGTCACCGGTTGCCGGTTGCCGGTAACCGGTAGCCGGCAGCGTTTTTTGGATGTTATGGAAATAGGCATTTACTCTTTCGCGGAAACCACGCCTGATCCGCTCACCGGCCGTCGTCCTTCGGCTGGTGAGCGGATTCGCGATCTGCTCGAGGAGATAGAGCTCGCCGATCAGGTCGGGCTCGATGTTTACGGTGTCGGCGAGCATCACCGCCCCGACTTCGCGGTCTCGGCGCCTGCGGTCGTGCTTGCGGCCGCGGCGGAGCGGACGAATCGCATTCGTCTGACGAGCGCGGTCACGGTGCTGAGCTCCGACGATCCTGTGCGAGTGTTTCAGGATTTCGCCACGCTCGATCTGCTGTCCGATGGTCGTGCAGAGATAATGGCCGGTCGCGGATCGTTCATCGAATCGTTTCCTCTCTTCGGTTACGATCTCGACGATTACGACGAGCTCTTTGCCGAGAAGCTCGATCTGCTGCTGAAGATCCGCGACAACGAACGGGTGACGTGGTCGGGTACGATGCGCCCGCCGATCAATGACCTTGGTGTATATCCGCGTCCGATTCAGAATCCGCTTCCGATCTGGATCGCGGTCGGAGGCACGCCGCAGTCTGTCATTCGCGCGGGAACGCTCGGCCTTCCGCTCGCGCTTGCTATAATCGGCGGTCAGCCCGCGCGCTTCGCGCAGCTCATCTCACTTTACCGGGAAGCGGGGCGAAAAGCGGGACATGATCCTGCGCAGCTCAAGGTCAGCATCAACTCACATGGCTACATCGCTGATGATTCCCGCCGAGCGGCGGATGAAGCATTCCCATCATACGCGGAAGTGATGTCGCGGATCGGCCGTGAGCGCGGGTGGCCACCGCTTACGCGAGGACGATTCGAGGCGGAGCGATCACCACGCGGAGCTCTCCTGATCGGTACTCCCGAAGAGGTCGTGGACAAAATCCTCTGGGAGCACGAGCTCTTTCACCACGATCGATTCCTGCTTCAGCTCTCCGTCGGGACAATGCCGCACGACAGGATCATGCGCGCGATCGAGCTGCTGGGTACTAAGGTGGCGCCGCTCGTGAGGAACGCTGTCTCAGCTGAGCCAGTGCCCAGCTAGCATGCTCGCTGACAAGCGGATCAGGATCAGCTTGAGCGCGGCGTAGCAGATCGGCGTCTCCTTCTTCACCAACATTTCCTAGAACAACTGCTGCATTCCGCGCCAGACCGCGGCGCTTTGCGCGCTTCATTGGCGAGCCACGGAATGAAGTGCGGTAACCCTCGTCGTCCATCTCCAGAATCTCGCGCGCCAATGAGCGGGCGTCTTTTCCGGCTATCGCATCGCGCGGCAAAAACGCTTCTTCTCTCAGCTCCTGCGCGAAGCTCACGTTCCACGGACAGACATCCTGACAGATGTCACAACCGTAGACGTGCTCGCCGATCCGCTCACGCAGCGCACCCGGAATCGCTCCGCGCAGCTCGATCGTGAGATACGAGATGCATCTAGTCGCATCGAGCTCCCTCGCGGAGACGAATGCGTCCGTCGGACACGCCTCCAGGCATCGTGTGCATGTGCCGCAGCGATCCGCCTCAAACGGCTCGTCCGGTTCGAGAGGGACGTCGACAAGCAAAGTGCCAATGAAAAAGAACGATCCGATGTCTGGATTAATCAGATTCGTATTCTTCCCGAACCAGCCGAGCCCCGCCTTCCGTGCCAGATCCCGCTCGAGCAGCGGACCGGCATCGACATACGCGCGCCCGCGTACGGTTCGACCGAGCTCGAGCCCGATCCACGAATGCAGCGATCGCAGTCGTTCCTGCATCACGTCGTGATAGTCGCGTCCTCGCGCGTATCTGGCGACGGGTCCGGAAGGCGCACGTCCGCCGTAATCGAGAGCAACGACGATTGCACTTACCGCGTCCGGAAACGGTGCTCGCGTATCGCCCCGCTTCTCCGCGCTCCGCGCGAGATACTCCATGTCTCCTGCGTAACCTGATTCGAGCCAGCTCTCGAATGCGGGTGCGGTTTCTGCTTTACCGAGTGTAGTGATACCGACGAGATCGAACCCGAGTCCGAAAGCCTGTGCCTTGATCAGACTTTCGAGTGATGTTGCCCGCGAGACGGGCGTCATTACCACTTTTCCGCGCTCCACCGGGCGTAACGCTCTACGTCGCGCAAGGGGGGAACCGCATTATCGTCTCCGTATGCAGTGTGCATCCGCCATCGCAGGTATGTTCGATCGGGAACCGGCAGAAACGGGAATCGCCTATACCAGCCTCGTCGCCGGAAGCGCCACGCAACTCGAGCCAGATCCGCCGCAAGCAGCGGCCTGCGCAGCGATCGGATCGCGAGAGCGGATGAAAGCCGAAGCCAGCGCATCATTCGTAATATAGAAAACCCGATGCCAGGAGCTCAGTCGCATGTCATTGGTCTCGTATCTGATACGCACGGACTCGTTCGCCCGGCAGTTCATGAAGCTCTCAAGGGTGTGGAGATGATTCTCCATGCGGGCGATGTCGGCGGTTATGAGGTGTTGCACGAGCTGGCGGCGATTGCGCCGGTGCACGCTGTTAGAGGGAACACCGATCCTGTCGGCGATCCGGCGCTTCCACCCAGCATCGACGTTGCGATTCATGGAAAGCGTATTCACGTGAGTCACGGACATGAAGCCGGTTCCCCAAAGCCTGACAAGCTGCTCGCTCTTTATGATGCGGACGTGATCGTTTACGGCCACACTCATACCGCCGATGTTTTCCAATCGGGTGAGCGACTCGTCATCAATCCCGGCGCAGCGGGGCCGAGACGCTTCAACGTCGCGCCGAGTGTGGCGCGGCTCATCATCTCGGGTGATCGCGTCGAGGTAGAAGTTGTCGAGATCGACTGAGCTTCCCGACGGAGAGGTTCATCTGTGGCACGCGTGGCTCAGGACATCGGCGGAGGAATCGTCGAGACTGCTTGGGATTCTGTCGCCCGACGAGATAGCCGCAGCCGACAACTTCACAGTCGATTTCGCTCGGCATCAGTACGTCGTGTCGCGCGCGATGCTTCGAACTCTGCTGGCCCAGTACGCGGGTGTTGCACCGCAGGATCTGCGCTTTGGAATCGAGGCGATGGGTAAGCCGATTCTGATCGCGCCGCATCGCGAGATTCGGTTCAACCTTTCACATTCGGGCGGTCTCGTCGTTTATGGAGTCGCGCGAAATCGAAGTGTAGGCGCGGATCTCGAGCGCGTGCGACCCTTGCCGCGCGCCATCGCTCTCGCTCGGAGGTACTTCTCCAACGAAGAAGCGGAAGCGGTTGAATTGGAGCCCGTGGAATCGCGCGATCGAAAATTTCTCACATTCTGGGTGAGGCGTGAATCAGGAGCGAAAGCACGTGGCGCGAGCGTCTGGCGCGCGCTCGAGCGATACGGCCGTGGATCTGACGGCGACAATCGGTACGCTCGATTGAGAGTCGACCGCGATGATCCGGGATGGGCGACGATATCTCTAGACTACGAACAGGAGTTTGTCGTTTCGATTGTTGCAAAGGGAACTGACTGGCAATTGATACAAAAAGGCGAGCTGAAGGAATTCGTGGCGTGACGGTTGCGGGCCGGTGTCCCCGCCTTCATCATCATTAAAGCCCGCGACGATACGGCCCGCGGCTGGATTTCCACCACCAGAGTTCTGGTACAAGGAGGTAGGGTATGCGATTGATTCGTGGAATCGGATTGGCATTGGCGGTCGGTGCGCTTGCGGCATGTGGTGGCGGTGACGGTAGCACAGGTCCCGGCGGCGGTGGTGGTGGAGGAGGCGGCGGTGGTGGCGGAGGAAGCTGCCCGGCCAACTCTGTCTGTATGCTTTCAGCCTCGTTCAGTCCGACATCGCTCACTGTGTCGGCAAATACGGAGGTGTCGTTCGTTAACAACTCGGGGATCGGACACACCGTGAACTTCGATGGTACGCGTCCGCCGGGTGTCGACGACATCCCGCTCCATACGTCGGGAACGAACACCCGCATGTTTACGACAGTCGGCACGTTCAATTACCATTGCACTCAGCACGCAGGGATGAACGGGACGATCATAGTCAATTAGTGGCGTAGTCTCGTAAGCCGTAATCAAACGAACGACACTCCGTCCAGCCCTTTTGGAGGTTCAATGCCGAGCGCAGCCAATGCGCTCGGCATTATGTCGACTGTCCTGCGCGGCGTGCCGCCAACTGGCCGGTTGACGATCAACGGAACGAGCATGTGATCCCGGTGCAGCGCACCGTGTGATGACACGTGCGGGATCGGCTCGTACCTCTCACGAAAATCCCATCCTCTCGCTGCGGAGAGAATGATCTCACCCGATCGAGGCGAGTCGGCGATCGCGGCGATCTGCACAAGCGAGTCGGGATACTCGGTTTGCCGAGTGAGATCATAAGCGATTCGCTCATTCACATTCTCGTGGGCGCCGATCCCGAGCGGATCGCCGGTCACAGGCTGATACGAGATGAGTCCGTTCTTCCATCCCATCAGCGCCTGACCGCGTCCCCGGCCGTGCACCTCGCACGCGCCGGGTGCCTTGGGGAGGATCATCAGATCCACTGATTCCCGAGCGAGCAATGCCCCCGGAATTACCTTCCATCGATCCGCGAGCGACGGCCACCACTGTCGTGTTCGCTTGGACAGATCGATGTAGATGTGCGCCATCGAATTCCCACTTACCATAACGGCCACTTCTCCGAATGGTCGCGATGCCCATGGATGGCTGATTACACGGAAGCCGAGCCTCCGAATGAATGCGGAGAGCTCGTCGTGGCTCTCGACCGACGTGTGTCCGTGGTCGCTGACGATCCAGAGATGTGTTCTGTCCCAGCGGCCTGCGCGTTCCGCGTCCGCCCGCAGCTGCGCCACGGTGTCATCGACGATCGACATGGCCTGCTCTACTTCCGCACCACGGTGGCCAACCGAATGTGAAGTCTTGTCTATTCCGAAGAGCACGACGAAAGCCAGCTCCGGATCCTTGAGTCGAATCGCTGTTATCGCCTGTCTCGCGATCTCGCGATCGATCGCGAGCGATCCGGTTACGTTGCCGCTGAAATGGATGAGTGCGGTGCGGCCGATAAAACGAATGCCTCTGCCGATGCGATCGAGCTTGGGTACTCCTCTGGTGATGACACTCCGCGCGGCGACAGTCGACGAAACAAGCTCGAAGATCGTCGGCACCGACCGGTCGATGTCGCTATCCACATGCCGTCCCTGGTGTCCGACGTAGCTTCGCGCATGGCCCGGCAGACGTGCAGACCGACGCGAGCGATCGTACCACCGCAATCCGGGTAATCCTACCGGCCCGGGGTAGCGTCCCATCAGGAACGGCGTGTATGCCGGTCCGGTTACGGATGGGAATGTCGAAGTGATCGTGTACGCGCCGCCTTCATCAATCAATCGGCGGATCGCGGGCAGTCTCTCGGTTTGCCTGGCGGACTCTATCAGATCGCTGCGAGCTCCGTCGGCGAGAACGATGATCACGCTTCGGTCAACTGGCGGGCGTCTTGCTGCAGGGGTCATCTTCCACC
>DATBRZ010000127.1:0-6722 GCA_036560025.1 Gemmatimonadaceae bacterium
AGGCGTTCCAGCGCGACGGGATTGCGCATGCTTCGCATGCGCTTCTATTTGACTCGTTCGCAGCTTAACTCGGGCGTTAGGCAGATCCATTCGCGGCATCGACCGGAGGACACGAATGCGCAACTGGCAACCGAGCAACCACCCGCTGCTCGTCGGGCTGATTGTGGGTCTGGTTTTCGGGTTCGTAAACCTGTTCGTTACGTGGCTCTATCCCTTGGCGAATGACACTCCGAGCGCGTTGCTTGGGTTTTACGGACCGATGTTCTTCGTGTGGGCCCTGGTGTCATTCCGTGCCGCGCGGCGTACCGGGCGACTGTTATCGGGAGTCACCGCCGGACTGACGATCGCCTTTGCTACCTTTTGTGCGTTCGACCTTCTGATTCTGGTTCGCGTGAACCTGTTCCTCAACGAGTTGACGAGTCGGGCCGACTGGCAGAACATGATGATGCGCTTTCGGGCCAGTGATATCGACAGTCTGCGGCTGTTTGTGAATCTTGACTACGCCAAAGGAACGCCTCTGAAGCTCGGGGTGTCTTGCGCAATCGGTGTGGTCATGGGCGGTATTGGCGGGCTTCTCGGACAGCAAACACACAGGCGTATCACCGCGACTGCCTAACATCCAATTGGAGCCGACGCGCCGGCGGTCCGATGCGATCATGTCGGTGCGGCACGGCTCAATTGGAACGTTAGGCCGCTGACAAACAGCTTATTGGACAATGCGATGAACCGTAGAGATTTCATCACTCGAACCGGCTTGGCTGCAGCGGGCGGATCCCACTTTCACTTGCAGAACGATGGTGCGCAAGGCGTTCAATGGCAGAGTGACGGAGCGCCCACGGTTGCGCGACTCGGGGTCCTGACCCCGGATTTCGACCCTACGCCTGAGTCCGAAATGTGGGCGATGTCTCCTAAAGGAGTCTCGATTCATTCCGCGCGCGTGACGCGAGGCCGCCGTGACCCGAGGGCCTTTGCGGAGCCACCCAACGTGGACCTCGCGACTGATCAACTCGTAGCGCTCGCCCCGCGAGCGATCATGTTTGCTTACACGAGCAGTAGCTATGCGCTGGGCCCCGAAGGGGAGATTGCCGTACGTGATCGTCTTGAGCAACGGGCAAAAGGAATCCCGATACTTCTCACATGCGGCGCCGCGACCTCCGCACTTCGCTCGTTTGGCGTGCGTAGAGTTAGTCTCATACATCCACCTTGGTTCAGCGAGTCAGTCAATGAACAGGGTAACACATATTTCCGTGAGCAAGGATTCGATGTCGTACAGTGCGCGCGTGTCCTACCTGCGCGTCCATCCGAAGTAGAAATAGCTCCTGCTGAATTGTTCGACTTTGTGACGTCGCATACACCCCGGACCGCAGAGGCAGTATTCATTGGCGGCAACGGTATGCGAGCCGTTGGCGCGATCAGCGCATTGGAGACCCGACTTGGAATTCCTGTACTGTCGGCGAATCAGGTTCTCCTATACCACGCGCTTAGCGCTCTAGGTCAAGCGCACATCGTCCGCAACCACGGCAAGATCTTCGAGTACGCAGGCCGCGCCCGGAAATCGTCACGCAGGCAATGAGGCTGTGTCGGTCCTGCTGTCTGGCGACCAGTTTCCCGAGTAGACCGTTGGTCCGCATAATTGCAATGCCTGCGCACGCAGCCTAACGAACGTTGCAGCAGACAAGCACTTTTCGGATGCGGCACGGCCGCAATGGTGATAGTGTGCTTGCAGCTGAACTAAGACGTTAGACGGTCTCGGCATAGAATCGGTGCTGTGAAGGCCCGCAGCCTCCCCATTCGAAGAGGTGCAATTCCTATGAGAACCGAAACTCGATGCACTGCGACAACCGTCCGATTGATCGCGGCACTCGCACTTGCGGCGTGCTCGCAAAACGCGACCAAGGATGCTGACACGGGCATGACTGCCGGTGCTTCGCCCGCGTTAGCCGATTCCGCCAAGATGATCGCACAGAATCTGATGAAATTCGATACGCTGGACTTCGACGTATTTAGCAATCAGAAATGGGATCGTCTGAAAGAATCGCACGCGCAGGATATCGTAGTCAGCTGGCCGGACGGGCATGATACTCACGGCATCGATAAGCACATTGAGGACTTGAAAGCGATGTTCGTCGCGCTGCCCGATCTAAAGATCACTGAGCATCCAATCAAGATCGCGAACGGTCATTGGACGTCGGTGACAGGACGAATGGTCGGAACTTTCTCTCGCCCGATGCCGCTCGGCAACGGAAAAGTTGTTCAACCGACAGGCAAGAAATTGGACATGACTATGGCCACAATTGGACACTGGACTGATGCGGGTGTAATGGATCACGAATGGCTGTTTTGGGACAATCAGACATACATGAAGCAGCTAGGTCTGATTCCATGAGCGAGTAACTCGTGCTGCCGTCTAATACTCGTTGAAGCTGACGGGCGATCTAATGAAGTTCGCTTCGCTCGCAATTGTTATGTTCGCTTGCAGCTAGCTTGAGGCGTTAGGCAGACGTAGAACTACCACCTTCTCGTCACTAATGCGCATCGCATTGAACGTCTCAGGCGTTTTGTGTCTGCTCGTGGGATGCGTCTGGATTCTTCAAGGAATCAACATCCTTCCGGGTAGCTTCATGACTGGCCAAACGAAGTGGGCCATCTACGGCGGCCTTCTAGTGGTCGCAGGCATCGGCCTGTTGATCTCTGCAAATCGTCCCCGAGTCTGAATTGAAGCCGAAGCGCCGAACCGTGTTGCTAGGCTAACGCAAGCGTTAGTAGTTCCAATACACTTGTTAGGTTCGGCTTGGCTTCAATTACCGCTACCACGGGATCTGTATCCAGAGCGTGCATCCGGTCGATTGAGGTCCTGATTGTAAACGCTCGAGGGTCGAGGGACTCATCGACGTCGTGCCAATTGAGAGGCATCGAGACTGTCGCGCCCGGCAAAGGCCGCACGCTGAATGGCGAAACGATCAGTTGCCCGTGGCGATTCTGTAGATAATCGAGATACACCTTGTCACCGCGGCGATTGATGTGGCGCGTGATCGTCGCAATGTCGGCGCACTCGCGGAGCACTACGCGCGCGAGGAGCTCGCCGAGCGTGCGACACTGCTCATACGTGAGCTGACGACCGAGCGGAATCATGACGTGCAGGCCAGTCTTACCTGTGGTCTTCACATAATTCGGTAAACCGGCATCGTCGCAGATTCGATGCAGCACCTGCGCAACGCGAATCACATGCGAGAACGGCGCGTCCTTTGGATCGAGATCGATCACGCACCAATCCGGCAGCTCGAGCGATCCAACTCGACTGCCCCAGATGTGCAGCGGAATCGTCCCCATGTTCGCGAGATAGAGGAGCGATTCCTCATCATCACATACGAAGTAACGAATGTCGCGCTGCGTCTCCTCACTCCAGATCGGAACGGTGCGTATCCAATCCGGTGCGAACTCCGGCGCATCCTTCTGATAGAAGGACTTGCCGTCGATTCCATCCGGGAAGCGCGTTAACACCACGGGACGATTACGCAGATACGGCAGGATCCACTTCGACACCGATCGGTAATACTCGATCAGATCGCCCTTGGTGTATTCCTCCGCCGGCCAGAAGACTTTGTTGAGATTCGAAAATGCAATCTTCTTCTCGACTACCGGCTTAGGCGGCGGAGGTGGCGGCTCAGATACATGCACAGCCGGTGCAACTTCGCCCTCAACATCAGATACAACAGCAGTCCA
The DNA here is from genome assembly GCA_036560025.1 of Gemmatimonadaceae bacterium. GTDB lineage: Bacteria > Gemmatimonadota > Gemmatimonadetes > Gemmatimonadales > Gemmatimonadaceae > UBA4720. The sequence goes on from DATBRZ010000127.1 coordinate 3,724, forward strand.
TCCCTGACGCTCACACTCATCAGGCCGCTTGTCGTCGCGCATTCTCAAGAAAGCGGAATGACGCAGCAGCCCGTCCTGCGTCCACTCGCGATAACGCACCTCACACACGTACACGGGATCGACCCACGTCGTCGTGCTCGTCTCGAGAATGTCGTCGCTCGGTAGCGGCTCGATACCTGGACCATAACTCGGCCCCGCACACGGCGGATCACGTCGCACGATTCCGTCGAGCATCTCCTTCAGCTCACTGAGCAGCGCTTGATTGAATCCGGTGCCGACGCGCCCGGCGTACACCAGCTCACCATTCACCATGTCGGCGAGCTGAAGCGCACCGAAATATCCGCGACTCCGCTTGGGCGCAGTGAAGCCTACGATAATGAAGTCGCCAGTCCGCTCCGCCTTGATCTTGAGCCAGTCCGACGAGCGCCGCGGCCGATACTTCGAATCGGCCTTCTTCGCGATAATCCCCTCGAGACCCATCGCCGTCACCTGCTCGAGAAACGCTTCGCCATCGGTCTCGATGTGCTCCAACGCGCGCAACGGCCCGAGTTTTGGAAGAACTTCCATTAGCTGCTGCTTGCGCTCTACAAGCGGCAGCGGACGGAGATCGAAATCCTCGAACGCCAGAAAATCGAACGAATAGAACGTCGCCGGCAGATCCACCGCAGCACGCTTGATGTCCATCGACGACGTCAAACGACCGCGCCGCTGCAACATCGCGAAGCTCGGCAAACCCTTCGCGTCACACACGACAACCTCACCATCGATGATGCAATCATCGATCGGCAACGCCTTCACGGCCCGCGCGATCTCCGGAAAAACTCCGGTGTAGTCGTTGCCATTCCGCGTCAGCAGCAACGCCTCACCATGTGACTTGCTCGCAATCAGTCGATACCCGTCGAGCTTGAGCTCGAAGATCCAACCGTCACGCGTAAAGGCTTCATCCGCCGACTCGGCATGCATCGGCTCGACTGACCGCGGATCGACACGCACACGCGGCGCATCGGTCGCCTCCAATGCCTTTCGCAATCGCGCCGCAGGAGTGTCACCGGCAATGATCTCTTCAACGGTGAGTCCTGATAAAACGGACTCTTCATTGAACTGATCACCCGGCTGCTTCATGTACGAATCGCGCTCCTTGATAAGCAGCCAATCGCGCTCGCTCTTCTTGATCTTCACGAGCGTCCACTTTCCGCGGAGCTTGTAACCGTTGAGCTCGAACAGGAGCTTGCCCTTCTCGAGCCCTGTCCGCCAATCCTCCAGCGGAACCCACTGGCCGCGATCCCACACGATCACTCCGCCCGCGCCGTAATTCCCCTCCGGAATCACTCCCTCGAAATCACCGTACTCCAGCGGATGATCCTCGACCTTAACTGCGAGCCGCTTGTCGGACATATCTAATGAAGGGCCCTTGGGCACTGCCCACGATCGAAGAACCCCGTCCATCTCGAGGCGAAGATCGAAATGCAGCTGACGCGCTGCGTGCTTGTGGACGACAAAGAGATTGCCGGGAACGGGAGAGACTGTCCCGACAGGCTCGGGCGATCGATCAGGTGACCGCTTCGCGCGATACTTACTGAGGTTGTCGGCGAACTTTTCCGACGCGTCTGGCTCCATCATGTCACAACTCTAGCGAGACGAATAGATTCCCGGAAAATCCCCGTTATAGCCTCACCCGACAAGCTCGATAGTCCAATGCCTAACGGCAACACGTTGGACAGCACCCGTTTCCGTTCGAGGCTGCACGCCCTTCCGTTCGTACCGGTGTGATCTCTGTCTGAGATCGAAGATCTACCAGTCGTCGATTGGATGAAACCTTCAGCGAGCAGGATAAAATGCACATTGCGCCGTCCAATGGGGCTAGCACGTTCCATTTGGTGCAATCAGGGAACTGACTCCCGTGGAACGTGCTGCCGATTGATTTGAACCGAGTCTACGGTTTCGGAGAGCGTGCGTCAGCAATTGTTGGTGCCAACCCGAGCTTTTAGGTCGCTGCGTTTGCAGCGTAGGTATGTCAGCGATAGCTGCATGAAATTCACCTAACGAGATGGGGGTCGCCGTGGACAGCAGAATTCGATTACGATCGCGGATGACGTTAGCGGCAGTTGTAAGCGTTCTTTGGTCGCCCCGTTTGCTAATGGCGCAAGAATCTACCAACACTAGCGCGGGATCATCGACGTCGTTAACGCAGACTCCTGCGGAAACGGCAATACCAATGCTCGTGGTTAATCCGAGTTTCTTTTCAACTGAAAACTGGTGCAGGGATACAGGGACGATCTGCTGGACGGCTCCGAAGGGCAGGGTCGCATTTACCGGGATTCGCTTTGTGGGTGAGCCCAATACGGGTGGCCTCGCGCAGACCGGAGATAACAGAGTCGAGACAAATTCCCTCGCGGGAATTATCAAAGCGGGGTTTGAAATCAACCTCTATCGCGCTGTTGTTGCACTTCAGGCCAGCTTCATCCCTCCGGCAAGAGTTAAACTCGATTCTGATAGCAAGCTCGTTACTAGTGGGCGCTTAGCAAATGCCGAGCGGCAAATCGGCGTTGACTACGGCTTTACCGTTGGACTTTCGCTCATCAATGGCATTATTGCGCTAGGATATGGCCGCCTCAATATGGACACTCGTCGGATTCCCGATGCGACCTCTTCGGAGTCTGGAATGAATTTCTTCTTTTTCAACATTCAGCCAATATCGACCATTCGTGCGGCTATTGGAGGCTGGGAAGATCCGGGGCGGTGAATCGTGTCCGACTAGATGGAGGATGTCACCCCATGGGCTAGTTCGATGCGTCCGCGGCCGATAACACGATGAGGTGATACGACTGCGGTTCTGAACACGAACGCCGTCAGGGCGATCAAGCGCACCATGGTCACTCTCCGGTTTTGAGAAGCGCTTGAAAGGGTGGATAATTACGGAGATTCTCCAACCCGTACTCAGCGTGATTGACATCCTCCTGAAGCGTGGTTCCCTCGGAGATTGATTCAAGCAGCACCTC
>DATBRZ010000128.1:0-22493 GCA_036560025.1 Gemmatimonadaceae bacterium
ACAGCAATGGCACAGGCGGGGATTCCTGTGCCTGTGGGAAACGGCTCACGTCTTGCCATCTTCGACCAAGTCTTTGCCGACGTAGGTGACGAGCAATCGATAAGCTCGAGTCTCTCCACGTTCAGCGCTCACCTTCGCAATCTTTCAGAGGTGCTGCAGTCCGCTACCCCTGATTCGATTGTGCTGATCGACGAGCTGGGATCGGGAACCGATCCAGTCGAAGGTGCCGCGCTCGGTGGCGCGGTGCTCGAGTCTTTGACCCAACGCGGATCTCTCTCCGTAGCGACGACGCACCTCGGCGCGTTAAAGGAACTCGCTACGGAGGTTGACGGTATTGTCAACGCGTCGCTTCAGTTCGATCCGGTTGCCCTCGCGCCGACATATCGACTCATCAAGGGCATCCCGGGGCGCTCTTACGGATTGAGCATTGCGCGGCGCCTGGCCTTACCTGAAGACGTCCTCGCCCGCGCTGAGGCACGGCTGCCCACCGGCGAACGGGATGTGAATGCTCTGCTCGAGGAGCTTGAAGCGAGAAGTGAGCGGCTGACGGAAGCTGAGAGCGAAACCGAAACAGTCACCGCTGATCTCAAGCAGCGGGCGCATAGACTCGCGGAGCGTGAAGGCGCGGTTCGGGAGCGTGAGCGAAACTTCGAGCGAAACGCTCGACAGGAGGCGAGGCGCCTCCTGCTCGATGCCCGAACTGAGATCGAGCGAACGATACGCGATCTTCGCGAATCGGCGGCCGAATCGACTGAGAGTGCCGCGCGCGAAGCACGCCGACGCATCGAACAATTAGCTGCAGAGCAAGCCGGGGCTCTGGAGGCGCTCGACACGCAAGATGCCGCTGGTCCGCAGCATGTTTCGAGAGAATGGAAGCCAGAGATTGGGGATCAAGTTGCGGTGCCAGCGTTGGGGGGCAGAATCGCGCGAGTGATGGAGATTCGCGCGCACGACGGTGTGGTAGCAGCGGGCTCCGTCAAAATCACGGTACCTCTATCATCCCTGTCTCGTGCTGCGCTTTCTGAGCCGACTGAGCGAGTCGAGGTTCCCATACGTGGCGATCTTCCCGAGTTCAATGCGAAGAATGAGATCGACGTGCGCGGACTCCGCTCAGCAGAGATCGATGATCTCGTCATGCGGGCGGTCGACTCGGCCGTTCACGGAGATCTCAAGACTCTGAGAATCATCCACGGAAAGGGAACAGGCGCGTTGCGCGAGCGTGTCGCAGAAATGCTGAGGAAGGAATCACGGGTTGCGAGCTTTCGCCTTGGTGCGTGGAACGAGGGCGGTGCAGGCGTGACGGTCGCGGAGCTGGCGTGATTCCAGACGAGATTGTCGAGCAGGTTCGCGACGCGGCGGACATAGTCGCAATTATCGGCGAGTACGTTCCGCTGAAGAGGACGGGCGCTGACTTCCGTGGTCCCTGTCCTTTTCACCAGGGGACACGGCGCAATTTTTCAGTGTCGCCGGCCAAGCGCATGTACCATTGCTTCGTCTGCAGCGAAAGCGGAGACGTGTTCAAGTTCCTCACGAAGCGTCTCGGCATCCAATGGCCCGAGGCCGTCAGAATCGTCGGTGAGAAGAGCGGAATCGAGGTTCACGACACCGCCGCAAAGCGGGAAGGACCCGATCCGCGAGAGCCGTTCTGGGAGCTGAACGCAACAGCAGCTGCCTACTTCCAGCAGATGCTGTGGGACGACGCCGTCGGTGCGCCCGCGCGAGCGTATCTCGCCGAGCGTGAAATCTCCCGCGAAATCGCTGAGGAGTTCGGCCTTGGTTTCGCTCCGCGCGAGATCGGACTGATGCGGACCTACCTTGCCACTCTCGGTTTTGATGACCAGCGCCTTTTCGAGGGAGGATTGCTGACGCAAACCGATCAGCAGATCGAGCCACGGCCGAGATTCCGCAACCGGTTGATGTTCCCGATAATGGATCCGCAGGGGCGTCATGTAGGATTTGGCGGACGTCTGATCGGCCCGGGAGACGTCAAGTATCTCAACTCTCCCGATTCGCCGGTTTTTTCCAAGGGGCGGCTCCTCTACGGACTGAATCGCTCGCGCAACTCGATTCGACGTCGCGATCGCGCCCTCGTAGTGGAGGGATACATCGATGCGCTGCGGCTGATGGCGGCAGGAATCGAGGAAGTTGTCGCTCCTCTCGGAACGGCGCTTACCGAGCAACAGGCCGCGCTCTTGCGGAAGCACACGCGGAATGCGTTTCTGCTTTATGACAGCGATGCGCCCGGATTGAAGGCGACGTTTCGCACAGGAGATGAGCTTCTCAAGCAGGGTGTGTCGGTTCGAGTGGTGACTCTTCCCGTGGGTGAGGACCCCGACAGCTTCGTAAGAGCGCACGGAGCCGCTGCGCTCGAAGAGTACGTTTCGTCGGCTATCGACGTTTTCGAGCGGAAGATTCAGATACTCGATCGCGCTGGGTGGTTTGGTGAGCTGCAGAAGAAGCGCCGGGCGCTCGATCGCCTGCTTCCCACAGTTCGCGCAACGGCCGATCCACTCATGCGCGATCTGTATACGAATCGAACGAGTGAAGTTACGGGCGTAGACCGCTCGATTCTTCTGCGTGAGCTCGGCGGCGCTCAAGCACTTCCGTCTCGCCAGGCGAGGCCGGCGCCACGAATTAACGTCGAGATGCGCGCGCGACGCGCCGATCGCCGCGCACGCGCCCGCGGCCGCGGCATCTCGGCCGAACGCGAGCTGTTGCGTGCAATGCTTCAGCAACGCACGCGCGTCGAGAACATCGCGGAGCGCGTCGGCCCTGACAGTTTTAGAGATGCCGGATATCGGGCGATTTTTGCCGCGTTGCTCGACGCAGGAGAGGGTGCATCGATAGAAGACGTTGCATCCCGTCTCGATGCCGACGACGTCGAGCTCATGGAGCGGCTCACTGATGAGGCGGAAGCGATCGTCAATCCTCAGCGCACAATCGACGACTCCCTCGCGCAGCTCGAAGTCCGCGATCTCGAGGAGCGCGTCGCTGAGATCGATCGGCTCTATCCGCTGGCGGACTCAGTGGAGCGGCACGAGCTGGAAGAGGAGCGACAGCAGCTGGTGCTCCAGATGCGCGCGTCGGGAAAAATGTCCTTCAAGGCGTTCCGGCGGGGCCGGACGCGAAGAGAAACCGGAGAAACGAATGCTGAGTGACGTCGAAGCGCTGCTATCCCTGCAGGAAGAGGATTCGAGGATTCGCGAGCTGGAGGATCAGCTTCGCGGATTGGACCCGCGTCTGGCGGAGCTCGACCGGCGCCGCGAAGCCGCGGCGGCAGCGCTGACTCGCGCACGCAACGCTGTCGAGGCCGAGGAGCGGCGACAGCGCGAGCTGAGCGGCAAGCTCTCCGATCACAAGCAGGTCCAGGAGCGGAATCTGGCGCAACTCGACGCAGTGAAACGTCTTCGTGAGGCAACCGCGGCGATGGCGCAGGTTGAAGCATCGCGCCGCATCATCGCGGAAGAGGAGAGCGAGCTGACGACGATCGCGCGACGTCTTAGCGAGCTCCGCGCATCGGTGGGCGCTCAGGAGTCGGCTCTGGAGGAGATCGAGCGCGATCAGGCTGCCGCTCGCGGCGACATCGAAGCGGAACGCGGAACGATCGAGTCGACATTGGGCGAGGCCCGCGCCGAACGTGATGCAAAGACGGCGAGCGTTTCACGGCCGCTGCTTGGCAAGTACGACCGCATTCGAAGCCGACGGAAGCAGGCGCTCTATCCGTTGCGCGGAAATTCATGCGGAAATTGCGACACGGCGATTCCCATGCAGCGCCGCACGCAGATGTCATCGGGCGGCGCGATCGAAGTGTGCGAAGCATGTGGCGTCCTTCTCTATCGCGCAGACTCCGCCTGATGACCGGCATTGCCAACGAGATGGAACGTCGCGTGCCTCGCACGAGCGAGACACGGTGGGTTGTTCCCCATCAGCCGGATCCAGCCGCGGTTGCCAGCCTTCGCGCGTCTCTCTCGATTCCCGAGCCTGTCGCGAATCTCCTGTTCGTGAGAGGCCATAGCGAAGCGGATGATGCGAAGCAGTTCCTGCGTCCGCGGCTCGATCATCTGCACGACGGATACTCGATGCGCGGCCTGCAGAAGGCAGTCGATCGACTCGTCCGCGCCGTTGCGGATCGCGAGCGCGTCCTGGTGCACGGTGATTACGACGTGGACGGCATCTGCTCAACGACCATCCTCGTCAGCACTCTTCGACAATTCGGAGCGGACGCGATTCCGTTCATTCCACATCGTATCGAGGACGGGTACGATCTCAGTCAGGCCGGCGTCCGCGCCGCTATCGCAAATCAGGCGAGAGTCGTCGTGACGTGCGATTGCGGCACGAGCGCCGTCGAACCAGTTCGTGACCTCTGCGCCGCGGGGATCGATGTGATTGTCACCGATCACCATCTACCCGGCGGCGATCTTCCCGAGTGTCTCGCCGTTCTGAATCCGCGACAGGACGGATGCGAGTACCCTGACAAGGACCTCGCGGCGGTCGGCGTCGCGTTCAAGCTGTCGCTTGCACTCGCGCAGGCGCTGGGACGATCCGACAATTTCATCTGGGGGATGCTCGACCTCGTCGCGCTTGCGACAATCGCCGACGTGGCACCGTTACGGGGTGAGAATCGCGTTCTCGTTCGGTACGGCCTGCGACTTCTCGCGCAGAGCCGGAACATCGGAATGAGGGCGATGATTCGCGCGGCGGGACTCGAAGGACGGCAGCTCACTGCCGGTCGCGTCGGCTTCATTCTCGCACCGCGACTCAATGCTGCCGGCCGCATCGGCCGGGCATTGCGCGGAGTCGAGCTGCTGCTATCCACCGACGAACATCACGCGAACGTAATCGCTCGAGAGCTCGAGGAGTTGAACGAACGCCGCCAGGAGCTGGACCGCGCGACTCTCGAGGAAGCGCGCGAGATGGTTGAGCATCTCGACCTGCCGGAAACGTTCGGGATCGTTCTGGCAAAGGAAGGATGGCATCCAGGCGTCATCGGGATTGTCGCGTCTCGCATCGTCGAAGAGTTCGGACGGCCCACTGTGCTGGTCGCGCTCGACGGTGAAAGCGGCAAAGGATCGGGTCGTGGAATTCCACCGTTCGATCTCCACGCTGCCCTCCGCGAATGCGCTCCCTTTCTCACACGGTTCGGAGGTCATCGCGCCGCTGCCGGCGTGACTCTGGACCGAAGCATGGTCGATCTGTTCGCTGCCCGATTCAACGAAGTCGCCCGATCGCGCCTTAGCCGTGAGGATCTGATTCCCGAAGTGCGAATTGATCTCGAGGTTCCGCTCGACTCAGCCAACGAGGAGCTCGAGCGAATGCTCCATCATTTCGAGCCGTTCGGGGTTGGGAACCCCACGCCGGTGCTCGTCGCTCGCGGCGTGAGACTGGTTGCGCCACCACGATTGGTGGGAAAGGACGGCATCAAGCTTCGTCTCACCGCGGGAGCAGGCGAGCTCGAGGCGATTGGATGGGGACTTGCGCCCCGTATCGAGGAATTCGACATGAAGCGGCCGGTAGATGTCGCGTTCCGTCTGGAGCGCGACGATTACCGGGGAGAAAGTCACCTCCAGGCGCGCATCGCCGACATCACCGTGTCGGCTGAGCCTCCCCGCGCGTGAGAATCGTCGCCGGTCGTTGGCGCGGCCGGCGCATCGACGCACCCGCCGGAGAAGACGTCAGACCCACGCTCGATCGCGTTCGCGAGGCGTGGATGAGCATCCTGCAGCCGGATATCCCTGGCGCGTCGGTCGTGGATCTGTTCGCAGGATCCGGCGCACTCGGCATCGAAGCGCTGTCGCGCGGTGCAGCGTCGGTCGACTTCGTTGAAAGCTCAGCGCGAAGCCTCACCGTACTTCGAGCAAACCTTGAGCGACTCGGCGCAGGCGTCGAGGCGAGGGTTCAGCGGAAGGACGCGCTTCGTTTCGCTGCGGCACTGCCGGAACTCAGCTACGACATTGCGTTCGCAGATCCACCGTACAAGACCGCAATCGCTACACGTCTTGCCGAGATCTGGCTGAGGACGCATTTCGCGTCGATACTTGGTGTCGAGCATCCGTCGTCCGAGCGCCTCATCGGCGGCGACACGCGCCGTTATGGAACAACCGCAATCACGATCTATCGCGCCGAGGAATAACGTGCCGACAGTCGCCGTATACGCGGGAAGCTTCGATCCGATCACGAAAGGTCATGAAGATCTGATCACACGTAGCTGCGAGTTCGTCGATCGCCTTGTTGTTGCAGTCGCACGGAACAGTGCGAAGAAGCCGCTGTTTACTTCGGACGAGAGGGTCGAATTGATACGTGCTGCAGTCGGCGGAAATCCGCGCGTCGAAGCGCGTCAGTTCGAGGGCTTGCTCGTCAACTTCGCCCGCTCTGTTGGCGCGAACCTGATCATCCGCGGCCTCCGCGCAATGAGCGACTTCGAATCGGAATTCCAGATGGCGCTCATGAACCGCAATCTCTCGCCCGGGCTCGAGACGGTGTTCATGATTCCGTCGCTCGACACGACCTATATCAGCTCGAGCATCGTACGAGAAATTGCGCAGTACGGCGGATCGCTGAAGGATCTCGTGCATCCTGCGGTTGCCGCAGCGCTCGAGGCAAAATTCGCCGACGCTCAGAAAAAGGCATAGCTCTGACCGATTTCATCGAGAGCGTTCGTAAGAGAGCAGCCGCTCTCAACAAGCGAATAGCCTTTCCGGAAGCTCAAGACCCACGAGTCTCCTCTGCAATTCTGTCACTTGCCGAGGAGCGAATCGCAGCACCCGTAGTCGTTGGTCAACGGGGACAAGGCTGGTACCAGCAGCTCGCTCGAAACGGAATCGAGTGCGTTGATTCGGGCATGGTTCCGCCGATCGAGAGGGCGAATTACCTGGTCAAGGACAGTGAGGTCGACGGGTGCGTTGCCGGGGCGATGCTCACGAGCGCGGATGTCCTTCGCGCGGCGCTTCGAATAATTGGACTTGCACCGCGCATGGCAACGCTGTCGAGCGCCTTCTATATGGTTGGGAAGCCGGGCTGGGAAGCACCTTCGCCCGTTCTCACGTTCACGGATTGTGCGGTCGTGCCGCACCCTACGCCGGCGCAGCTTGCGGACATCGCCATCGCAGCGGCGCAAGATCGCCGCCTCATCGTTGGTGACGAGCCGCGAATCGCGCTTCTGTCATACAGCTCGAAGGGGAGCGCAGTCGGCCCCGGCATCGAGACCGTGCGGCTCGCGCTCGATCTGATTCGCGCGCGCGACCCTGAGATCGAAGTGGACGGAGAATTGCAAGGAGACGCTGCGCTAACGCCGGCGGTTGCGGCGATGAAGGCGCCGGCGAGTCCTGTTGCAGGAACCGCCAACGTTCTCGTCTTTCCGTCGCTCGACGCAGGCAACATTGCGTACAAGCTCGTTCAGCGGCTCGCCGGCGCGCGAGCGATCGGACCGATACTGCAGGGACTTGCTCGTCCCGCCGCCGATCTCTCGCGCGGCGCTACCGCCGACGACATTATTAACGTCACCGCGATTACCGCGCTTCAATCCGCGGCCGCGGCTCAAGCAACATACCGGAGAACAGGATGAGTTTCTCGATCAACAAGCAGGGTGACGTAGTAGTCGTTGACGTTGAAGGCCAGCTCATCGTCGGCAATCGTCAGGAGCTGAAGCAGAAAGTCCTCGACGAGCTCGAGCGGGGAGGAAAGAAGTTCCTCATCGACTTCAGCCAGACCGGCTACATCGACAGCTCGGGACTCGGCGTGCTCGTATCGCTATCGAAGAAGATCCGCGAGCAGGGCGGAGAGCTGCGGCTTGCGAATCTGAACGACGATCTCCAGACACTCTTCGAGCTCACGAAGCTCGATACGCTCTTCCAGATCTCCGACACAAGGGAGCGCGCACTCGAGAGTTTCTGATGGGTCGTTCCCGCGTCGCTCTCGATGTTGAGATCCCCAGCGACGTCAGCTACATAGAAGGTGTCGTCGAGCTCGCGGCCAAGCGATGCCGCGAGCTTCGCGTTCCAGCGAGAAAATGCTCGCTGAACCTTCGTGTGGCGCTCACCGAAGCGCTTTCCAACGCCATTCTCCGCGGCAATGGCTCGAGCCACGAAAAAGTGGTCCGGATTCGTGCGACCGTTACGAAGGAAGCGATCGTGTTCGACATCTTCGATCAGGGAGCAGGATTCGATCTCGCTCGAGAGAAACGCCGCGATCCCACGAGTCCGGAAAACCTGCTCAGTGAGGAGGGCCGTGGAATCTTCCTGATGCGCAAGCTGATGGACGAAGTCGAGCAGCTCGAGGATGGCGGTAACACCGTAAGGCTCACACTGAGACGGTAGTGAAGGAGCTCGAGGCGGTCCTGGTCGCGTTTCGTGATATCACGCAGTGCGACGCAGCCGTGTGGACCGCCACCAACGGAGCAGAGCCTCGTCTTCAGGCAATTGCGCGATCGAGTCCGAAACTTCCCACGCCCGATTCAATCCCTGAGCCCGTCACTGGCGAGCCTTTCGCTCGAGCATCGAACGGGATGCTTGTCGCTGCAGTCCCGGGTGTTCGTCGCACATGGCTCGCGGTACTTCCATGCGAGGGCGATAAGGTTCCTCCCGCCAATCATCTGCGGCTCCTCCTTCCATTCGTCGCGCAGGTGATGCGGGGCGCACAGGAAGTCGAGCACGCCGCGCTGGAGCTGGCCGAACGATATGAGGAGATCAACCTTCTCTACACGATCGGCGAAATCCTCGGTCGAACACTCACCCTCGAGGAAGCCGCGCGCACCATTCTCACTGAGATCTCCGAGACAGTCGGTGCGCGACACGCGTCGATCCTCGTTCACAATCCCGAAACGGACGTGCTGCACGTCGTCGCCGCCATCGGCGACGGCACCAGCCCGACTCCTGATATTCGCGTGGACGATCCGGAGTGCGTGTCGGCTCGTGTCTTCAGAACGCAGCACCCGCTGACCGTCGCTGCGAATGAGATGGTCTGTGATGCAGAGCGAGCTTATCGACGAGGCGAAATGCTCTCTGTGCCGATCATGTGGACGACACCGACTGGAGGTGAGCCGCTCGGAGTCGTGAACCTCTCGGACAGGCGGTCGCGACAGCCATACAGCGCAGGCGATCAGAAGCTCGTCGCTGCAATCGCCACGCAGATCGGAACCGCGATTCAGAACGCTCGCCTTGTCCGCGCGTCACTGGAGCAGCAGCGGTTGATGCAGGAGATGTACCTCGCTCACGATCTGCAGATGAAGCTGCTTCCGGATCCGCGCGTCGTCGCGCCGGAAGCAGTAGTCGCGGCGCGCGTCGTTCCCGCCGAGAGCGTCGGCGGCGACTTCTACCACCTTTTCAGAATTCCCGGGGGTCGCACCGGAATTATGGTGGGCGACGTCTCGGGACACGGCTACCGCGCTGCATTGATCATGGCGCTCGCGATGAGCGCCGCCGCGATTCATTCGCAGACAGCGGAAGATCCCGGCGAAATGTTGTCACTTCTGCTCGGCACCTTGAAAGAAGAGCTCGTCACGACAGAGATGTTCATTTCGCTCTTCTTCGGCGTCATCGACCACGACATTGGTGCATTGAGCTTCTCGAACACAGGCCATCCGCATGCGTTCGTGTTCCGGAAAGAAGGACCTCCGCGACGCCTCGGCGCAATTGCGCCGCCGCTAGGGATGACCGACGAGCCGCCATCGTCCGAAACAGCAGGGTGGAAGCAGGGAGAGGATCTCCTCGTGCTGTTCACCGATGGAATCGTCGACGCGCGCGCTCCGGGGGGCGAGCGGCTCGGTGAGAAGCGTGTGATTGACCTCGTTTCCGCGAATCGTGGTCTTCATCCAACAGAGATACTGAACGCCGTATTTCAGATGCTCGACCATCACGTTGGCGGTGCACCACCGCGGGATGATCTCACTCTGCTGGTACTGCGCAGCGCAAAGTGAGTGAGCGCCGGCAGAATCCGCCGGTCCTGAAACGATACGGACAGCACTTTCTGAAAGACCGCGCCGTCCTTGCGGATATTGCGTCGGCTGTTGACTCCGGCCGGTCAGATACTGTCGTAGAGATTGGGCCGGGAAGGGGAGTACTCACCGACGTTCTCGCACAGCGTGGCAGCCGGGTAATCGCGATCGAGATCGACCGCGCTCTCGCGGCACAGCTGCGCGAGAAGTACGGCGGCGTGTCCAATGTCGAGATCATCGAGGGCGATGCTCTCGCAATGCCGATCTCCTCGCGCGTCAACGGACCATACATCGTTGCCGGAAACGTTCCGTACTACATCACGACGCCGATCATCTTTCACGTTCTACACCCCCCGCTTCCGACGCGCGCCGTATTTCTTGTCCAGCGGGAAGTAGCTTCGAGGATCGTCGCTCCACCGGGTTCGAAGGAGTACGGCGCTCTTTCCGTCAACGTGCAGGCGATTGCGTCGACGCAGATAATTCGCCGCGTGCCGCCTTCCGCGTTTCAGCCACGGCCCTCAGTTGAGTCGGCGGTCATTCGCATCACTCCGCTCGCGACGCCAGCAGTCCCGGACTCGCAACTGCCGGCCTTTCGCGCGGTTGTACAGAGCGCGTTTGGAATGCGGCGAAAGCAGATGATCAATGTCGTCCGTGGTCTAACGGGACTTTCCGCTGTCGAGGCGGAGCGCATTCTTGCAAGCACGAATGTCGATCCGCGCGCCCGTCCCGAAACGTTGTCTGTTGAAAAATTCAGGGATCTCGCAAACGCGCTCCGTTAGCGCGAGAGATTCGCTCCGGCGCGATTCACGAGTGCGAACGTAAGCGCTTCCAGCTCCATCGCCATGTTCACTGTCCGCAGCGCGACACCGTTTGGAAGGGATAGCTGAACCGGCGCAAAATTGAGTATCGCCTTGATTCCTGCCGATACGATGCGGTCTGCAACTCGCTGCGCTTCCTCCGCCGGCACCGCGAGCACGGCGATCTGATAGCCGTTTGCTGCAGCGTCACGCTCGAGATGCACAGCGTCGCGAACGGTCACCGGCCCCCATTTGCTTCCGATCTTCTTCGGATCCGAATCGTAGACTCCGCTGACGACGAACCCTCGCTCAGCGAACCCCGCGTAGCGCGCGAGAGCAGCACCGATTTTTCCAGCGCCGATGATGCAGACCTTCCATTGCCGCTCGAGACCGAGAATCTCGCGCAGCCGGGAGGAGAGCTCCGGTACGGAGTAGCCAAGTCCACGCTTGCCGAACGATCCGAAGAACGAGAGATCCTTCCTGACCTGCGCCGACGTCGTTCCGCCAAGACGCGCGAGGTCGTCGCTCGAGGTTGTGAGAACTCCGCGGGCTTCGATCTCTTCCAGGAACCCGAGGTATATGGAAAGGCGGCGTACGGTCGATTCGGCGATGCGGCGCAAGGGGAGTGCTTGTGAATTTGTTCACAAATTAGACGACCGCCAAATACCCGGCAAGCAACTGAAATCAACGTCCGGTTAGCTTCCCAGCGATGTCTGTTCACGTGACTTCGGAAATCGGCCGGCTCGGCGAAGTCCTGGTGCACCCGCCAGGCGCCGAGCTCTACGCGGTCACGCCAACTACGCGCGCAGACTACCTGTACGACGACATCATCGACGTCGTGGCCGCGCAACGCGAGCACCGCCGCTTTGTCGCTCTGCTCGAGCGATTTGCCGCCGTCTATCATGTTCGCGATCTCCTCGCAGAAGTGCTCGCTGACGACGATGTCCGCGAACGGTTCATGAAGGAAATGCTCGACGTGGTCCCCTCGTTCCCGCTCGCCCGCGAGCTGCGAGAGATGGCGCCGGTGGAGCTGGTGAGAGTGCTCGTCGAAGGAATGGAAGAGACGCCGGGTCCGCTCACTCTCGCGCTCAATGAGTCGGGCTACGTGCTGCCGCCACTGCCGAACCTCTTCTTCACGCGCGACGTCGCCATGGCCATCAACCAGCATGTGATGATCGGGTCGATGCGCTACAGCGTCAGATGGAGCGAAGCGCTGGCGATGAAAGCCATTTTCCAGTACAGCCCTCGCGTCGGCAATCGCGGCATTGTCTACGACGGCTCATTGGAACATCGGATGAACTACACCCTCGAGGGCGGCGACGTCCATCCGCTGCGCCGCGACGCGCTCGTGATCGGGTTCAGTGAAAGATCGAGTCCCGCCGCGATCGATTATCTCGCTTCGCTGCTGTTCGCAGCGACAGAGATCACCGACATCATCATCGTCGTAATGCCGGGTGAGGAGATTGCCATTCATCTGGACATGATATTCACACAGATCGATCGGGAGCTCTGCATAGTATCCCCGCGACATTTCATCGGCCCGGGCAGACTGCCGATACTGCATTGGCGGAAGGGCGCGACTCAAATGCGCGAGGCAGACAGCCTTTTCGACGCAGTCGCCGATTGCGGTATCCCAATGGAACCGATTCGCTGTGGCGGAGAGACTCGGCGCACACAGGAGCGGGAGCAATGGTCGTCAGGATGCAATTTCTTGGCGGTCCGCCCCGGAGTGGTGTTATCGTACGCCAGGAATTACTCGACTATTCGTGAGATGGAGAAGACGGGGTTCAGGATTTTGACGGCGTCCGAGTTTCTGGACGGCGGGCAGATTGCAGAAGATGAGCGAGCGGTAATCACTTTCGATGGAGGAGAGTTGGTCCGGGGTGGCGGGGGTCCGCGCTGCATGACGTGTCCGATCACGAGAGAGGATCCCTGGGGTTGAATCCTGGCAGGCTCGAAGCGCGTCCCGAAGACACCTTTCTGACCGAGCGCGCGCGAAGGTATCTCTCGACTGGTCCCGCAGAAGCTGTCGCACTGATTGGATACGTCTGTAACCTTCCCGGCGCACCACAAATAGTCGCTGAGCATCTCGCGAAGGCGATGTTTGCCGGCCGGCGCGATTTCATTCAGGACGACTCCGGGCATTGGCGCATTCGTGACGGTCACCGGTCGCCGGACATCGGTCAGCGGACTACGGCACTGTCATCGCTGTCCTACGTCGTCGTCGATGTGGAAACGACCGGCTCATGCGCGTATGGCGGGGATCGCATAACCGAAGTCGCTGCGGTCGTTGTTCGAGATGGAAAGATCAGCGAAGTGTTCGAGACTCTCGTCAATCCAGAGCGCCCGATACCGGCGTTCGTCACTCGTCTCACTCACATCACGTGGGACATGGTGAAGCATGCGCCGCGGTTCGCGGATGTAGCACCACAGCTGCTGGATGTTCTGTCAGGCAACATCTTCGTCGCCCACAACGCAACGTTCGATTGGCGATTCGTGTCCAGCGAATTCCAGCGGGCGAGTGCCACCAGACTCAGCGGCCCGCGGGTGTGTACCGTCAAGCTCGCAAGGACAATTCTGCCGCAGCTGGCGCGAAGATCTCTCGACAACGTTGCTCGCTATTACGGCGTCGAAATCACTGCGCGCCACCGCGCCGGCGGAGACGCGGTCGCGACCGCAAAGTGTCTGGTGCGCATGCTGGATGATGCACAGGATCGCGGCTGCTCATCATGGGAAGACCTCGAGGTGCTCCTTCGCCATCCGCCCCCTCGGCGACGTCCCCGGCGGAGAGCGCTGCCGACCTGGGTTGATAAGGACACAACCGCTTGACGGCTCCAACCCCGCTCGTCGAGACGCGGAAAATCGGGCGTCTCACGGTTCACGCTATCCAGGCCGGCGGACAGAAGCTCGACGGCGGAGCGATGTTCGGCGTTGTCCCCAAGCCGCTCTGGTCGAGACGCATTCAGGCCGATGACCGAAATCGCATCCAGCTCGGAATGCGATGTCTCCTGATCGAGCATGAATCCGGACTCGTGCTCGTCGATACTGGAGCGGGGAACAAGGAAGACGAAAAGTTTCTCGATATCTACGGGATTGAGAATGCAGGAGCCAACGGCCGCACTCTGCTGGAGGATGGCATCGCCCAGGTTGGCGCATCTCCCAACGACATTGCGATCGTGATCAACACGCATCTGCATTTTGATCATGCGGGCGGCAACACATTTCGCGACGCCGACGGAAAGCTCAAGCCATCCTTCCCGAAAGCGCGCTACATCGTGAAGCGCGGGGAATACGACTTCGCGACACACACCAATGAGCGCACGGCGGCGAGCTACTTCCCGCGCAACATCGAGCCGGTTGTCGCAACCGGTCAGTTCGAGTTCGTCGTTCGGGAAAAGGAGATCGTGAAGGGAATTCGAGTAGTGCCTACTCCTGGCCACGTTCCATTCCATCAGAGCATCCTGATCGATGCAGGAGGTGAGCCCGCTTTCTTTCTCGGCGATCTCGCACCCACGGTGCATCACCTGCCGCTGCCGTGGATTATGGGATACGACATCGAGCCGCTGGTGACGCTGGAGACAAAGCGTCGCATTCTCCGACAGGCGGAGGATGAGGGCTGGCTGCTCATTTTCGAGCATGATGCGACGACCGCCTGGGGCCACATCGAACACGACGGAAAATCATACAGATTGCGGCAGTGATACCTTGCTTCAGACCCGCAAGCCATTTACTCTTCACGAGTTACAAAACGATGAAGCGGACGGTCTTGGCGGGCCGTCTCACCCTCTGGCCCTCGCTCAAGGCGAGGAGTGCTGCAGGAGTTCAAGCCAAGCCGGCCGGAGGTATCTCCCGCTCGTGCGACCGCGCGGACTCATGAGGGTCCGCGCTTTTTCGTTTCCGTCTCTCTTTCACCAGAGGTAGCCGAGTATTCAGGACACAACAAAAAGAGTACGCGTGAATCGGCAGATCAGGATCAGCCCGCTTCGCGTGATTGCCGCCGACGGCGCACAGCTTGGAATCATGGATGTTGAATCAGCGCTCGCGGCAGCGGTTGAACAGGGATTGGATCTCGTCGAAGTCGCTCCGCTCGCAAGGCCGCCGGTCGTCCGCATCATGGACTACGGCAAATTCAAGTTCGAGCAGGCGAAGATGGCCCGGCAGGCGAAGAAGAAGCAGCACGTAATCCACCTCAAGGAAGTGAAATTCCGTCCTGGTATCGAAGAGCACGACTTCGCCACGAAAACCCGTCATGCGCGGGCGTTCCTGGCAGAGGGCAACAAGGTGAAGGTGACGTTGATGTTCAGAGGACGTCAGATCGCGCATCCCGAGCTGGGGCGCGTGGTCGTTAACCGGGTCGCTCAGGACCTTTCCGACATAGCCAAGGTCGAGAGCGAGCCGAAATTCGAAGGAAAGTTCATGACCATGATTCTCGCTCCGCGCTGAGCGAATCTGGTCTATCGAGGAAGGAGATTGGATGCCGAAGATGAAAAGTCACCGCGGAGCGCGAAAGCGCTTCACGATCACCGGTTCAGGAAAGGTCAAGCGCCTCAAGGCGTTCAAGAGCCACATCCTGACCAAGAAGTCGTCGAAGCGTAAGCGAAAGCTGCGACGTGCAACCACCATCGCGACGCGCGGTGAAGAGCGGAACATCAAGCGCCTGCTTCAGGCGTAAAGGAGAGAAGAAATGCCTCGCGTGAGATCGAACGTTGTGCGTCTGAAGCGCAAGAAGCAGGTAATGAAGGCCGCTCGCGGCGGATTCGGCGCGCGCAGCAAGCTGTGGAAGGCCGCGAAGGAGAATGTGGAGCGCGGCTGGAAGTACGCGTACCGCGATCGCAAGAACAAGAAGCGCGATTTCCGCCGCCTGTGGATCGTGCGCATCAATGCTGCCGCGCGCCAGCATGACATGAGCTACAGCGTGTTCATCAACGGCCTGAAAGAGGCCGGGATCGAGATCGACAGAAAGGTTCTGTCTGATATCGCGGTGAGCGACGCTGAAGCCTTTGCTGAGCTCGCCGCGAAAGCGCGAGCCGCACTGGCCGCCGCCTGACGGCGCGGTACTCAGTTCGGGGCGGCTCGCGAACGACAAACAAGTCGTTCGGGGCCGCCCTTCGTATTTTGTGGACCTCACTGCCAATCATTCCCGCGTGACTCTGACCGAATTCCTCGACCGCGTAACAGCGCTGGACGATCGTGCCCGCTCGTTGTTGGCGAGCGCCCGGTCGCAGGCCGAGCTCGAGGCTGCGCGCACCGAGTTGCTCGGTCGCAAGGCAGGTGCGCTCACGCTCCTCATGAAAGAGCTCCCGTCCCTGGGGGCTGACGAAAAGCGCGAGGCCGGTGGTGCAGTGAATCGCGCGAAGACGACGATCGAGTCGCTCCTCGACGAACGTGCCACCGAGCTCGCAACGTCGTCACGAGAGTCGCGGCCTGTCGATTTCACGCTCCCCGGCCGGCGCGCATGGAAGGGCGGCAGACATCCAGTAACGATGGTGGTTGAGGAAATCGAGGGGATTTTCCGCGAGCTTGGCTTCACCATCGCGCTCGGCCCGGAGGTCGAAACCGAGTGGTACAACTTCGGGGCTCTCAATTTTCCGCCCGATCACCCGGCGATGGACATGCACGACACACTGTACCTCGCCGACAACGCACTGTTGCGCACGCATACGTCGCCGGTGCAGATCCGCACGCTCCAACAGTATCCGCCGCCGGTCCGAATCCTTGCGCCAGGCAATGTCTATCGTCGCGATTTCTTCGACGCCTCGCACGCACCGATGTTCGCGCAAATCGAAGGACTGTCGGTCGACGAAGGCGTGAGCTTCGTCGATCTCAAGGCAACGCTCACTCGTTTCGCTAACGCGCTCTTCGGCACTGCGCGAACAAGATTTCGTCCGAGCTACTTCCCGTTCACCGAGCCTTCGGCTGAAATGGATGTGGAATGCTCGCTCTGCCATGGCTCGGGCTGCGCACGATGCAAGAACACGGGGTGGATGGAAATCCTCGGATCGGGTATGGTCCATCCTTCCGTTCTCGATGCGTCGGGCGTCGACAGCGAGCGATATACCGGATGGGCCTTCGGAATGGGTCCGGCGCGAATTGCAATCGAGCGTTACGGGATTCCCGACATTCGGATCCTCTATGATTCCGACGTTCGCTTTCTTCAGCAGGTGAACGGGTGAACGCGTCGTTCAACTGGCTGCGCGAATTCGTCGACTTCGATCTTTCGCCCGCGGAGTTGCGCACGCTTCTTACGCAGCGCGCGACCACCGTCGACGATGTTCTTCCGCTGCGCAGCGACCTGTCGGAGATCGTGGTCGGCCGTGTTCTCGAAGCGGGCCGGCATCCGAATGCCGACCATTTGTGGGTTACGAAAGTCGACGCGGGAGGAGGTTCGCTGTTTGACGTCGTATGCGGAGCGCCAAATGTCGAGGCCGGACGCGTGTATCCATTCGCCCGAGTCGGTGCCATTCTGCCGGGCGGTGTGAAGATCGAGAAGCGAAAGATTCGCGGCGCTACCTCGGAAGGAATGCTTTGCTCAGCGAGAGAGCTGGGTCTCGGCACCGATCACGAAGGAATCCTCGCGCTCGATACCGACGCTGCACCCGGAACTCCACTTCTCCAGGCGATGTCAGTCGGCGACACGAGACTGGTGATCGACGTGATGCCAAGTCGTCCCGATTTGCTGTCGCACGAAGGAATCGCTCGGGAAATCGCAGCAGCGATTGGTGCCAGGCTTCGTGCGCCAAAGATCGCGAGGGACCGCAAAGGCTCTACGCCGGGGAAGGCCACAAAAGGAGCGGCCATACCCGTGACGGTCGAAGATCGCGACGGCTGTCCGCGGTACGCCGGCGTGCGAATTGACGGAGTTGCCGTCGGCCCGAGCCCAAGGTGGCTCGCGGAGAAGATCGAAGCGGTTGGTGGACGCTCGATCAACAACGTTGTCGACGCGACGAACTACATGCTTCATGGATTCGGCCAGCCGATGCATGCGTTCGACGCGGATCGCATCGGTGGCGCGAAGATAATCGTCCGGCGGGCGGTGCAGAACGAGCCGATTGTCACGCTCGACGGAGTCACACGTAAGCTCGATCATTCGATGACGGTTATCGCTGACGCGGAGCGAGCCCAGGCAATCGCTGGTGTAATCGGCGGTGAAGGGAGTGAAGTCAGCGATTCGACGACGAGCATCTTTCTCGAAGTCGCCTCGTTCGACCCGAAGCGCGTCCGTGCGACTCGCATCAAGCTCGGCGTTTCTACAGACGCGAGCTACCGCTTCGAGCGCGGTGTGGACCCTGAGGCAATTCCGCGCCTGCTCGATTACGCGGCGAAAATGATCATCGCTGTCGCGGGAGGCGCGATCACTGGCGATGTCGAAGACGTCAAACACGAGCGACCGGCGCCGCCTCCGGTTCGCCTCCGGGTATCGCGAGCAGCATTGCTCCTCGGCGATCCGATCGACAGTGATGAAATCAAGCGGCTGTTGAAATCCGTAGGATTCGACCTTAAGCAGCGATCGCGCGGCGTGTTCGACGTGACGTCTCCGAGCTGGCGCTCCGACGTGACGGGCGAGGCGGAGGTGATCGAGGAAATCGCACGTCTTTACGGTTACGATCGCTTCTCGTCGGACATTCGGCCGTTCCGGCCGAGCAGAGTTCCGGACGATCCGATGTACCTGGCGGTGCAACGCGCCCAGCGAGCGTGTGTCGAAAGTGGATTGCTGGAAGCGCGTCCGATGCCGTTTGTGGGAGCGTCAGCCGGCAGCAAGCTCCGTGTTCGAAATCCACTGGCAGAGGACGAAGCCTGGTTACGTCCTCGCGTCCTGGATACTCTCGCCAAGCGAATCGAGTACAACTTCTCTCACATGCAGCGCGACATACGACTCTTCGAAATCGGTACGGTCTTCGAGCCCGATGGGGCGAACGAGCTTCCACGCGAGCAGATGCATCTTGGGATTGTCGTGACTGGCGCCCGCCGGCCTCCGCATTTCACTGATCCTTCTCCTCCGGATTGGGATGAGTGGGATGCAAAGGGCCTTGCCGAGTCGGTTGTGGCATCGCTGTGCGAGGATGTCCGGCTCGATGCGGAAGACACGGGTCAGAATCTGCTTTGGACTGTCAAATCACGAGGGAAGGCGATTGGTGTTGTCCGCGAGCTCGAGGTCGATTCACCGCCATGGGCCGGTCGCGTCTGGGGAATCGAGATCGACGTGGGGGCGGCGACAGAATCTGCGCATCGGGGAAAGCGATATGCCGCCGTTCCGAGCATGCCTGCTATCGATGTCGATCTTGCGCTCGTGGTGCCGGATTCCACGCCTGCGAGCGAAGTGGAGCGAGTGATTCGCGGAAGCGCCGGGGATCTTCTGGAGTCTGTCGGCGTATTCGACGAGTTCCGTGGATCAGGCGTGCCTTCAGGATTCCGCAGTCTTGCCTGGCGATTGACGTTCCGTCACGCCGAGCGCACACTTCGCGACAGGGAGATTCAGGGTCGCACGGCCCGCATTCTTTCAAACCTCGAATCCGAACTTGGCATCAAGCCACGATCAAACTGACCCGCTCGTCGCATTTCGCGACTTGGAGCAGCTCGTCCGCCACCTCGGTAACGAGCTTGCTTCCTTCCGACGGCGCGCCCTGCAGGCAGAGGCGCGCGTAAAAACACTGGAGGGAGCTCCAGGGGCGAAGCGGATACACCCTGAGCATGTCGAACGCCTCGAGCGCGAAAATGCAGAACTCAGGGCGCGGCTGGAAACAGCGAGAACCCGCACGCGACAGATGCTGGATCGCGTGCGCTTCCTTCGCCAGCAGCACGAGGAGGCGGCGCGATGACGGCGCGAAAGAACGTCGTCAAAGTCCACATTCTTGGAGGCGAGTACACGCTCCGCACCGAGTCCAGCCCGGACCAGGCAAAGGCCGTCGCTGCCTACGTCGACGAAGCCATAACGGAGATGATGTCGGGACCGATGGTCGAAAGCCACAAGGCCGCCGTTCTCGGCGCCCTCCGCATTGCCGGGGAGCTGTTCGAGGCGCGCGCTGAATCGGAAAAGCTCGCCGCCCAGATGCGCGATCTAAGCGAAGAGATCAAACCCTGGCTCCCCCCCGCCAAGCGCCGGGATTAGTTTAACTCCAGATACGCGACGATTTTTCGGCGCGATGGGGGCCGCCTGTGGCTAGTGCCGCGGGCTCTACATAGATCCGACAATGACAGACACAGCGCTCTTTGCCGCCGCTGGCTTGGTTCTCGTTGTTGCAGCCTCCGCGGCTTTTTTCTTTGTAGGACGCAGGCTCGGCACTGCCAGTGAATTGAAACGGCAGGCCGTGGCGCGAGCGACCGCGGAAGACACTACCAAGCGCCTCCTCGACGACGCCACTAGAGAAGCAGACGGACTTAGAAAGACTGCGCTCCTCAGCGGAAAGGAGGAGCTCATGCACCTCCGCGAAGACTGGGAGCTCGAGGTTCGGAAGCGCCGGGACGAGGTCGAGAGGGAAGAGCGCCGCGTTCAGGAGCGTGAATCGCAGCTCAACCGCAAGTACGACCTGATCGAGCAGCGTGAACGCGATACTTCTACCCAGGCGACCGCCGTTGCGCGGCGGCAGGAGACCGTGGCCCTGCGTGAGGCAGAGCTCGATCGACTCATCGCTGACGAGAGACGGCGCCTCGAGCAGCTCGCGGGAATGTCTGCGCAAGACGCCAAAGCAGAGCTGATTCAGCGCCTGGAAGACGAAGCTCAGGCAGATGCCGCGAACCGCATTCGCGACATTCGCGAGACCGCAAAAAGAAATGCGGATCGGGAGGCGAAGAAAATCATCGCGCTCGCGATTCAGCGCATCGCATCCGAGCAGACGGCTGAAACGACCGTCTCCGCGGTGTCGCTCCCAAACGACGAGATGAAGGGACGTATCATCGGACGCGAAGGTCGAAACATCCGCGCCTTCGAGCTCGCGACGGGAGTCGACGTGATCATCGACGACACGCCGGACACCGTCGTCGTCTCCTGCTTCGATCCGGTGCGCCGCGAGATTGCGCGGCTCTCACTGGAGAAGCTCGTTGCCGACGGCCGAATCCATCCGGGGCGGATCGAGGAAGTTGTCGCGAAATCGCGAGGGGAAGTCGAGGCGTCGATCATCGATACTGGAGAACGCGCAGCCTACGCGAGCGGAGTTCACGGCTTGCACCCGGAGCTGATCAAGCTCATCGGCCGCATGCGGTGGCGCACGAGCTACGGGCAGAACATTCTGTCGCACTCCCAGGAAGTCGCGTGGCTCGCGGGTATCATGGCCGCTGAGCTCGGGCTCGATGTCGCAATGGCGCGGCGCGGCGCACTGCTTCACGACATGGGTAAGGTTCTCACGCATGAGCACGAAGGCACGCACGTGCAGCTCGGTGTCGAGATGGCCACGCGATATGGTGAGCACCCGCTCGTGGTGAATTGCATCGCCGCGCATCACGACGATGTGCCGCACGAGAGTGAAGTATCGGTTCTCGTGCAGGCAGCCGACGCGATTTCCGGATCGCGGCCGGGAGCGAGACGCGAAGCCTTCGAGACGTATGTGAAGCGACTCGAGGGCCTCGAACGTATCGCATCGAGCTACCGCGGCGTCGAGAAGGTGTTCGCCATCCAGGCCGGACGCGAAGTCCGCGTGATCGTGACACCGGACGACATCGAAGAAGCGAGAATGGCTCCGCTGAGCGACGAGATCGCGCGGCGAATCGAAGGAGAGTTGCAGTATCCAGGGCAGATCAAAGTCGTTCTGATCCGCGAGACGCGCGCGGTGGATTTTGCCCGCTGAGCTGATCGACGGCGTTGCAATAGCGCGCAGCGTTCGCGCCGAAGTGGCGCGCGAAGTCTCAGTCATGAAAGCGGCCGGCATCCAGCCGGGTCTGGCGGTGATACTTGTCGGCGACGACCCCGCCAGCGATGTCTACGTTCGAGCGAAGGGTCGCGCGTGTGAGGAAGCAGGGATGCGAAGCATCACGATGCGACTGCCTGCGACAGCTTCCGAGCGCGAAGTCCTCGATCGAGTCTCGGACCTGAATGACGATGAATGCGTTCACGGAATTCTCGTGCAGATGCCGCTACCGCCGCAGGTGTCCAGCGAAAAGATCGTCCGCGCCATCGATCCGTTGAAGGATGTCGATGGATTTCACCCGGTTAATGTCGGCAAATTGCTCGCGGGGGACCGTGACGGATTTGTCCCATGCACTCCAGCGGGAATTCAGGTATTGCTGGAACGATCGGGCGTCGATCCCGCGGGGAAGGAGTGCGTCATTGTCGGGAGGAGCAACATTGTAGGCAAGCCAATGGCCGCGTTGTTGATTCAGGATAGGCCGGGAGGAAACGCGACTGTGACGATCTGTCATCGTCACACACGGGACCTTGCTGCACAATTGCGCCGAGCCGACATCGTGATCGCTGCAGCGGGCCGTCCTGGATTGATAACGGGAGACATGTTGAAACCGGGTTGCGTCGTAATCGACGTTGGAATGTCCAGGCTCGATGATGTCTCGGCGGCTCGCGGCTACCGCCTGGTGGGCGATGTCGACTTCGAATCCGCGAAGCGTGTTGCGTCGCTCATCACGCCGGTGCCAGGCGGTGTTGGACCAATGACGATCGCGATGCTGCTTTCGAACACTGTCAAAGCGGCTCAGCGATCGCTCAAATCCCGTCACCCGAACCTCGCACCCGCCGTCACATGAGAATGCGTCGAGGATTCCCGCGTGCGGGACTCGAGTCCGTTCTTTGTCCTGCGCCGGCGGCATCCGCTCGGCCCGGGTCGACT
>DATBRZ010000129.1:0-3791 GCA_036560025.1 Gemmatimonadaceae bacterium
ACGATGTTCGCGCCGCCCTAACCCACCTCTATGCCATCGACCGCGAGCTGGCCCGCGGTGGAATGGCTACGGTTTATCTCGCGCGCGACCTCAAGCACGATCGAACAGTCGCGCTCAAGGTCCTCCATCGAGAATTAGCAGCCGCACTCGGCGCCGATCGCTTCCTTCGCGAGATAAAGCTCGCTGCGCAGCTCAATCACCCGCATATCCTGCCACTCTTCGATTCCGGGAGCGCCGGCGAGTTCATCTACTATACGATGCCGTACGTCGCCGGCGAATCGCTGCGCGCTCGACTCGATCGCGACGGGCCACTTCCCGTAGATGAAGCGATTCATCACACACGATCGATCGCGTCAGCCCTCGACTACGCACATCGACAAGGGATCATCCATCGCGACATCAAGCCCGAGAACATCATGCTTCACGAGGGCGAAGCGATGGTGATGGACTTCGGGATCGCAAAGGCGTTGAGCGTCGCAGGCAGCGATACGATCACGCAATCCGGCGTGATGATTGGAACACCTGCGTATGTGAGCCCCGAGCAGGCGAGCGGGGACACGATCGATGCAAGAACCGATCAATACAGCCTGGCGTGCGTGCTGTACGAAATGTTGAGCGGCGAGCGACCGTTCACCGGGCCAACAGCGCAGGCAGTGATTGCGCGACGCCTCACACAATCGGTGAAACCGATCAGGACGGTGCGACCGTCGGTGCCGGAGTCAGTCGAGCGCGCATTGACGACGGCGACATCAGTGAGTCCCGATGATCGTTATGCGTCAGCAATGGATTTTGCGAGCGCACTCGAGGGAGCGCCGCCGGCGACCCGGCCGGTGAAAAAATGGATTCGGCGCGCGGCTGCCGCTCTCGTCGTCCTGTTTCTATCGACCGCCGGCTACGGAGTGTTTCACGGCGGCATTCCATGGAAGAGTCGCGGCGATGCAGTGGAGTCGATCGCCGTCATGCCATTCGTGAACGAGACGCGCGACGCAAACGGCGAATTCCTGTCCGACGGAATGACAGAAACGCTGATCACGAGTCTCTCGCAGTTGCCGAGTCTCAAGGTGAAAGCACGGAGCTCTGTCTTCCGCTACAAAGGAAGGAACGTCACTCCGCTGACAGTCGGACGTGAGCTCGGGGTGCAGGCAGTGTTGCTTGGAAGAGTAACGCAACGCGCTGACGAGCTTGCGGTGAGTCTCGAGCTTGTGGACCCGCGCAACGAGAACGTCATCTGGAGCCAACGCTACGATCGTCACTCCGCTGACGTCGTTTCGCTCCAGAGTGAGATCGCGCAGGATGTCTAGGACAAGCTGAGACTGACATTGTCGAGAAGCGATCGGCAGCGCCTTGCGAAGAAATCCACTACTAATCCCGAAGCGTACCAGCTCTATCTGAAGGGTCGCTTTTACTGGAACAAGCGAACGCCTGAAGGATTCAGAAGGGCGATCGAGAATTTCCAGCAGGCGATCGACACGGATCCCGCGTTTGCGGCAGCGTATTCCGGTCTCGCTGACTCGTACTACCTGCAGGGCGTGTACGGGCAAGTGGCGCCCAGCGATGCGATGCCAAGAGCGAAGGCTGCGGCCGAGCGCGCCCTCGCTATCGACGACCAGCTCGCCGAGGCGGAGGCATCACTCGGCGGCGTGATGATGGATTACGAGTGGAAGTTCGCGGAAGCAGAGCGGCATTTTCGCCGCGCGATTGCGCTGAATCCCGGTTATGCGACGGCGCATCAATGGCTCGGTGAATTGCTGTCGATACTCGGGAGGAGCGATGAAGCGCTCGCCGAAATCAGGCGCGCGGAGGACCTCGATCCTCTTTCGCTTATAATCGGCAACGTCCACGGTCTCATATTCCTGCGTGCGCGCCGATACGATGAAGCGATCGCGCAGTACAGGAAGACACTCGAGCTCGATTCGACTTTCAAGCTGCCGTACGTGTGGCTGATGCAGGCGTATGAGCAGAAGGGCATGTATGCCGAGGCAATTGAGGCGTACAGGCGGGCCGGCCCAACGGCTGCCGACAATCCAAGGAACATCGGAAATCTTGGACACGTCTACGCGTCGATGGGGAATCGTGACGAAGCGCGGAGACTGCTCGCGCAGCTCATCGAGATGTCGAAGACGCGGTACGTGACGCCGTATGCGATGGCACTTGTCTGTTCAGGTCTGGGCGACAAGGATCAGGCGATTGCGTGGCTGGAGAACGGCTTTGTCGATCGGCACGTCGGAATGGCGTGGCTCAAGGTCGAGCCGAAGTTCGACAATCTCCGGTCGGATCCGCGCTTTCAGGATCTGATGAGGCGCGTCGGTTTGCCGCAATAACCGACGCAGCTGCGCGGCAGATCTTCTACTGCTTCAGTTTCGCTTTGAACTCATCGAGCCAGTTCAGGACAACAACAGGCTGCACCTGTCCGCCCGCAGACACCAGCCCCAGCACGCTGTTGCCGTCGGGAGTGACGTCGAACGACCGATGACTGGGGGAGCTGAAAAACGAGCCTGTCGTAAGTGAATCACGCGAAACGACAGAAAAACCGGCCACCGTCGAAATCCGCGCGAATGCGATTGTTCGTTCGCTGATGAAGAACAGCTTGTTGCCGTCAGGTGACCACACCGGACTGGATCCGCCATCGCTCGTGACCTGCCATCTCGCGCCCGGCCCTTGCAGCGCACGAACGAAAACCTCGACGTTTCCCGATTCATTCGACTGATACGCAAGGAACCGCCCGTCGGGAGAAACAGCGATGTGCGATTCGCTCGCGTGGGTGCCGACAATCAGCCGGCTCGTCGTGTCTCCCGACAGCGGTCGCGCAAAAATGTCACGTCCGGTCGTTGGACGAATCGTGCGATAGATCAACGTCTTTCCGTCCGGCGTGATCAATCCTTCCTGAACTCCGCCAGGCCGCTCGAGAAGGATCTCGGCGGGAGCGCTGCCGTCAACGGGCTGCCACCACAGCGCTTCCTTGCCGTCACGGTTCGACCGATAGATGATCCGCGTCCCGTCTGGAGTCCATTCCGGCCGATCGTTACCCGCGCCGTCGGTTGTAAGTCGGGTGAGGGATCGCCCGGCGATGTCGTAGACAACGATGTCCCTCTTATCACCGTCGTCGAGTGCCAGCGCGACACGGCGGCCGTCGGGAGAATACGCGAGTGTGTTGTATTGGGCGACCGGCATCAGTGGCTTGATCGAATCGCGGGAAATGAGCGAAGGCTGGTCTGCGTCCGACCCCGCGTAATAGACGAGAGTCCCGTTCCGGGCGAGCGCTATCTGACCCAGCTCGTGCACTCTATCGAGAACCACCACCGGCGTGCCCGTCGGCTTGAGCTTTTTCGAGTCGAAGGGAACTGCCATCACACCTTCGTTAGTCGTATACAGGAGATACCCTGCCGCAATTCCGAAGACTCGCCAGCCAAGAATACCGGTATCAGTAGTCTTTCCATTTGACAGCGTCGCAACGCTGATATGCCATGGATTGGGCGCCGCCCTCCCTGAGGAAAAGAGCACCGCGCGACTCCCTGGTATCTGCATGGCGCCGAGTCGAAATGGCTCGACCCGCGGAGAATCGACTGGCGCGAAAAGGCGAGCCTCTCCTCCGCTTGGAGGAACAAGAAAAATTCCGCGCTCCGTTCCGACCAGGATTCCGTCGTCGCCCCAGCTGAGTGAGTAGATACCGATTCTGGGACGCGTCCATTCGGCGAGCGGAATGACGGGTCCGCCATTGACCGAGATCTTCTGGAGAGCAGATCCGGCGATAAAGGCGATCCATTTTCCGTCTGGAGAAAACGCCACGAATA
>DATBRZ010000130.1:0-3778 GCA_036560025.1 Gemmatimonadaceae bacterium
TCGCCGATCCCGATTTCGCCGTGGTTGAACGGCATTGATAGTCGCTGCGATCGCGACTACCGACGCACATGTATCGCGATTTGTCCGAGTAACCTGCCGCTCGACGTCTGCATTTCGAGCCGCATTTCTCCCGGTTCACTCGGAATTATCTCGAAGTCGGCCGTCCTGCCAATAGTCACGCCCACGCGCGACGGCATCATCACGCGCTGCGCCAGAGGTAGATCCGCACCATCCCTCGCGACCGGCGTCCATCGCGAAAGCACACTGTCGCGCAGCATGGCTATCTGCAATCCCGGCCGTGTGGCTGTGATGTTTGCAAATCGCAGCCTGTATGTAATGCCTGTCTGGAGATTCAATGGTGGTGGCGACAGCCTCCCATTCATCAAAACATGCGCGGCCTCGGTATCCAGATCGCTAGGCGAGCTGATCAGTATCGGAATGTCCTTTGCCGCATCGAATCGCTGTCCAGGCTCGAGCACAAGCAGCAAACCGGATAGTCCGCCACGCTGCTGTCGAGATTCATCGACATGCGTGTGATACATGAACGTGCCTGCTCGCGGCGGTGTGAAGCGCGCCTCGAATGAATCGCGTGGCGCAATCACGGGAGCGAGCCGCTTCTCGATGCCGCTGAATCCAGCAACACCATCGAAATAACTCTCGAGCTCGATGCCGTGCCAGTGAATCGCCGTAGCCTCGTCGCTGCGATTCACCACCATGATTCCCACCGGCTGCCCTCTTTCGAGCATTATCATTGGACCCGCGCGCACATCACTGTCGATTGCAAGCTCACGACCGTTCTCGTTCAACGCGAATCCGTAAATCGGAACTGCGGACGAAGAACTTTGATTCGCGCTGACGAGTAGTCTGATGCGACGGCGATTTGAATAATCCGCCGCGATCCTCTCTCCTCGCACGCTGACTCCCATCACGAGACCGCTCATTCCCTGAAGGGCGTGATTCGCGATGTCGTGTGTACGATGCCCATTGGCGGTGAGCAATGCGCCGAGCGGCCCGCGTGCACCGAAATGTTCGGGGACATGACAATGGAAAAGCCAGTTGCCTGGATGCTCGGGCACCCACGACATCGTCATGGTTCTTCCAGGGAACAGGGAGAAGGTGTTTACGAAGGGCCGGTCGTCAACGGCGATTGTCGAATCGCGTGTTGCATCGCCCGAGCTTTCCACCGAATAGTACGTACCGTGAAGGTGCATCGGGTGCAGATCGGCAGAGACGTTCAGAACCCGCCACCTGATAGTATCGCTCATGTTGTAAGTAAGACGTTCGGTATTTGGCCACGATCGACCGTTGATAACGAACAGAAGATTCTGACGATCTCCGCGCTGGCGCTCGCTCCCGAACGTATCAGCCATCATCCCAATCATCAGTATGCGGTCTCGCGGCCGAGAGCCGAATGACGCGTCCGGCGGGTCGACTACGATGGCACCGGCGAGCTGTGCATCTTCGTGAAGGCGATTTCCAAATCGCCTGCCGGAGGTTGTTCCCCAGTAGTAGTACGTGCCCGGCGTGTTAAGCTTGAAACTGGTTCGGTGCGTATCGTTGTTCGCAACGCGAATCGAATCCGCGGAAAGTCCATGCACAATCAGCGTGGTATTTGGCACTGCATTGCTAATCGACAGGTTGACTGCAGTGCCCGCAGGAACTCGAATGAGTGGTCCGGGAATCTGTGCGCGTTTCCCAGCTTCGGCGAAGGCCTGCACATCGACACTCGACCCATCATCAGCGTCGGGATACCATTTAGCGACACGCCCTTCGAGATGGAGCGTGAGAACACCGTCGCGGAACGTTCCAGCTGGCTTCAGATTGTCGTTGATGAGTGCGCGCTCAGGGGAAGGCGGCTCGAGCGGAAGGAGATAAGCCGTTGAGAACAATGCGACCAGCAGTGACTTTTTCATTGGACACACACTCTATTTGAGACTGGACTCCATTATGCCAGATACGTTTGCTCGTGTGAAGGAGCGGATCGTTTCTAGTTGTCGGACATCCGCACAAATCCCCGCGGGGCGGTCACAACCTGGTGTACCGGCGCCCGATAACTGAGGCCGATGTCGTGGCGTTTCTGGGTTCGAAGTTGCGGACGAAGCGATGAGTTGTGCAAAAACCTAGAGCGATCCGAGAGATTTTCTTACAGCGTAACACTCGCTGAAGCTGACAAGCGATTTAATGAAGCTCGCTTCGCTCGCTCTTATTTGACTCGCTCGCAGCTTAGCTGGGGCGTTAGACCGACGACAAGTGCGCGCCTTTCTGTTTCAAGCGTTGGCTTTGGCACCAGCTTTTATGCTGCGCCGTACCGGAGGAAACATCATGACGAGATTCAGCCATCAGCACCTCAGAGTCTCGAGATCGGCAGCGTTGATGAAGGCGGGCGTCGCATTCTTCATCTGGTTTTTTGTCTGCGCAGGCCCTGCGTGGTCGCAGGCGGCGCCGCTCACCGATGCTGAACGCGCGGCAATCGCAGACACGATCGGACAGCTGAGCCGGGAAAGGCCGGCGCAGCGGCAACCCAGCGATTGTGACGACCTGCAGCGCCGTGGCCGCGCCGCGATTGCACCGGGCGTCGGTGGTCGGAACTCGCCGGACTGGAACATTGTCTCCGAGGGGCGCGTGTTCCCAATGAGCAGCAACGAGGAGCTTGCTGACGCCTGCAGGTGGAACCGGAGTGTCAGGCAGTCGCGCCGTGCGCCGGGGATCACCGAGATTGTCAATGAAAGGATCCACGTCCTCAATCGCGATGCCGCGTACATCGTGTTGAACATCACGGAGACCATCCATTGGGTCGACGGACGAACCACGGTGCGCCCAATAGCGATAACACAGATCTGGGCGCGGAGGCCGAGCGGCTGGCAACGGGTACATACGCATGAGTCGTGGCCGGCCGAAGGCAGAGATTCGACCAGCTCACAATAGTTCAATGCGTCACTTGCACGGCTCAAGTGAACGGGGCCGCGGGCTCGGTTGCTACGAATCGCGGTCTAACGGGGAGTTGTACCTGACGGCGCGTGATGGTAGCGGCTGCTCGCTGCGCTCGCTGCCGCTACTATGAATGTGCGCCGCAGGTAAACTCCAATCGCGTTAGGTGCACCACATCTCTGGGTGCAGTCCTGAGCTCACCTTAACAGGAACCGTCGATGCTCAAAGAAGTGGAAGGATTGATCGCTCAGTACGACCGCGGCGGATTGACGCGTCGACAACTCCTTCATGGTTTGCTTGCGCTTGGGGTAGGCGGGGCCTTCGATCCCCCAACTCCCCGTCTCAGCCAAGGCAGCTCCCTCGCCGAACCTGTCTTCAAGACGCGCACAATCAATCACGTTACGCTGTACTCAGCTGACGTCCCGCGGTCGAAGGCCTTTTATGAAGCGCTGACTGGCCTGCCGGTCCGTGATGAGGGCGAGGATTTCTTCGAGCTCCGTCTTGAGGGAAGCTTCTTGGGAATCTACGCAGCCGAGACCGGGACGCGGCCCGGCATCGATCACTTCTGCTTCGGAGTCGATCAATACGAGCCCAGCGCCGCTTTAGCTGCCCTGAAGTCCGCCGCACCAACCGGGCAACCGACGCTTGAAAATGGGAACCAGGTGTACGTTCGCGATCCCGATGGAGTTCGAGTGCAATTCGCAGACGTGAGCTACAAACGCTGACGTCGATGTGGGAACCTAACCTAACTTCTCATTCCTTGGTCGGCTGATCGAGGAGGGCGGCGAGCGCGCGCCAGTCGAACTTTTTGTACATCTGATAAATCGCGTTGAGCACGGGTGGGGCTGGC
>DATBRZ010000131.1:0-5676 GCA_036560025.1 Gemmatimonadaceae bacterium
TCTCCCGCGATTTTACCCGCACGCGGAGTGAAGACTGAGCCGGCAACTGTGCCCTGAACGGTCCACGCACCATCAGTGAATTGCGAAAAGGTTCCGGCTCCGCCCAACGATCCGCGATTCCACACACTCCACACAGCGGGCGTCAGCGATGCAGCTGTCGCATCGATGCTGTCTGCGTACTGCATCCTTACGGCACCCCCTTCTATTCCGCTCATCACTCTCTGTGCAGAGATCACTTTGAGCGGAAGTTCACCGACGAGGATCACGCCGAGCACGAGCCCGAGCCAGCGCATTTCAGCCGCCAGTGTTGGACTCTGCGGCTTCAGATCCCTCGTCCGACGTCGACAATAGAGCTCTGTGTTCCGAACTCGTCCATTCGAGTCGCAGCAAGTGGATCAGCGATCCATCGCTCCCCGCTTCTGTCCTGAACGATGAACGCGTATTCGTGTCGTCCCGGCTCGAGGGGAAGTGATATCGCCCAGGCTCCATCGTCACTTGTCCGCACCAGGTGAGTGGCACCTTTTGTCCACGCGTTGAAGTCTCCGACCAGCACGACTGACTGGGCGCCGGAATCCCTGAGCACGAAGCGAACGATGTGAACAGTATCGCTTGCAACTTGCCTGGTGGGATTCTGCCTGATCCTTAGAGCGGTACCCCCCAGGAAAAAGATCGCGGCGAACGATGCGGCGAGAGCGAACCCAGCGATCGGCGAAATCTGAAATCGGCGAGGCTTGAGGAACCACACGCGATCGCTCTCTGATTTTTCCAGACGAGCAGCGTGTGCCGCATCCAGACGGCCAAGTACTTCCGCGTGCACCGCGGACATGACACGCGCCTCGAACGTTTCGTCGAGACGCTCAGTGGATTTGAGCGGACCCGCGATGCGCGCTACGAATTCGGCGTCGTCCTTTGATGGTTCAGTCACTTGGAACTCCCTCCAGGTGCTCTCGCAATTGATGGCATGCTCGCATGACTCTCATTTTCAGTGCTGAGATCCCGTCGCCGGTAATCTCGGACATCTCCTGATAGCTCATGTCTTCCACGTACCTCAGAATGAACGCCTCGCGATACGACGGATCGAGACGGTTGAGCGCGCGCTGAATCTCCTCGAGCGCGGCTGAGTCCGCGCCCGGCTCAGCTGCACGGTGAGTGAGTCCGTTCAAGTCGCGCACGAGCTTCCGCTCTCGGCGATTTCGCCGGCT
This sequence comes from Gemmatimonadaceae bacterium, assembly GCA_036560025.1. Taxonomy (GTDB): domain Bacteria; phylum Gemmatimonadota; class Gemmatimonadetes; order Gemmatimonadales; family Gemmatimonadaceae; genus UBA4720. The sequence goes on from DATBRZ010000131.1 coordinate 1,203, forward strand.
TCCCAGCGTGCGACACTCGTTCACGACTATCTGAAACAGCCACGATCCGAAGCGCTCCCGGTCTCGGCATTTCTGCAGGTTGCGGAACGCGCGAATGAACGCCGACTGGAGCGCATCGTCTGCGTCCTCGCGGTCGCCGAGCATTCTCACGGCAAAGCGAGTGCATGTGTCCCGATAGCGCTCGACCAGTAGAGAGAATGAATCGACGTCTCCGCGCAGCACGGCGTCGATGACTTCTGCGTCCCGCGCGCTGTCCAGAGCCCTCACAGTTAATAGACTACGTATCGAGAGGAGAGAGTCACAATAAAGCGTTTTTGTTTCTGTTTAATGCTGCCGTGAATTTCCGTTTCATTGCGGTACGAAGTGGCATCGCGGTCGTCCGACGCGGTTGCAACGCTCACGGAACCGTACGTCCACCGCCAAAGTGAGAAGCGCTTCCATTGCCTTGCACGCGAGGGGGTGATTGGCGACGACCGCTCCGATCGCGCAGCAGCTGCAGTCAATCGCCGCTTTCCCGTTGGTGCGCTGCACCGAAGCCGTCCCGCCGAGGCGATTGAGAAGCGTGGCGGCGGCAGCGAGCCGCTGATTGAGCGAACCGGTGGCGTCGGGTATCGGATCGGACAAGCGCTTTCCCGCTTCGCGGATGAATCGTTCGACTTGTGCTGCCGGAAGCCGTTGTTCGAGAGCGGACAGGAGGTTGTCAAGAAGAGGAAGATACGCACGGGACAGCAGCGATTCGCCTTCCCGCGTGATTGCGAACTCGTACGCGGGTTTGCCGACACCCCGGATGACACGTTTGTACCCTACGAGACCTTCGCGTTTCAATCGCGCCAGGCTTTTCCTCACAGCCGTCGGACTCACCTGTAGCTGTCGCGCCAGCTGACTCACCGTCTGCGGCTCACTGCAGAGCAGGCGCAGCATTTCGGCGCGCGCTCCATGGCCTTCCCCGCCTTTTGGGTTCATCAACTGACTCCGATCGCGTTTAGCGGTATGCAAACCAAATGGTTGGCATATTTGTTGAAGCCACTTCTGTAGCAGTACGCGGGCCATGCGCGGCGAAACGTGCGTCGCATCAACAAGGAGGAATGATGATCCGCAGATCCGCAGTGCCTCACGCGCTTCTTCTTGTCCTCGCACTCGTTGGGTGCACGCCGGCTGCCACGACTACATCGAGCACGGCCGCTGCTCCTTCAGGCGCATCGCAGCTCAGGGTGGACATGCGAAAGCTGTGGTCCGACCACGTCATCTGGACACGTCAATACATCGTGTCAGCGATCGCGGGTGATCCAAGCGCGCAAGCTGCGTCTCAACGGCTGCTCAAGAATCAGGAAGACATTGGAAATGCCGTCGCTCAGTACTACGGCAGCGCTGCCGGCGCCAAGCTGACCGACCTGCTGAAGCAGCACATTCTCATCGCCGTCGATCTAGTGACCGCCGCGAAGGCCGGGGATGCTGCGAAGCAGGCAGACGCCGACAAGCGATGGCACGACAATGCCGCGGATATCGCGACTTTCCTGAGTGGCGCCAATCCTAACTGGCCTCGTCAGACGCTGCTCGACATGCTGAATCAGCACCTCGCGCTCACGACGCAGGAGGCCGTCGCGCGGCTGCAACAGAAATGGAGCGATGACACTGTCGCGTTCGACCGAATCTTCTCACAAGCGATGCAGATGGCCGACGCGCTGACGGACGGAATCGCGAAGCAGTTCCCGACTAAGGTCTCCTAAACTCGCTGGTTTCCTGCCGTTGCCTACTGCACTGTGACCGTGCCCCTCATTCCGGGGTGCGGCTCACAGTGATACGGGAATGATCCGGCGCTCGTGAACTCGCGCGTGAACGTCGCGCCAGGTACGAGCAGCGGAGAATTCCACACGCCGACATCGGAAGTGCTCGTGTGCGAATCAGTTCCCGGCGCGCCGCAGTTGACCCATGTCACTTTGGTTCCCGGACTCACGCGAACCTCCGCCGGAATGAATGTGAAATCCCGAATGATCACGACCGCCGATCCAAACGCATCAGACGGGAGCTGAAGGAGGCACGCAGCGCCGTCGGTCGATCCCGTAGCCCTTTCGGATACACATCCGAGAATTGACAGGAACGCTATCGAGACAATACAGAATCGCTTCATTGCTCGCGCACCACGATCGTGCCTTTCATGAATGGGTGTGGCGTACAGAAGTAGGTGAACGTCCCTGCCCTGTTAAACGTGTGACGGTAGGTCTTTCCGGGATTGATGAGTCCTGAGTTGAAGCTTCTGTTGACCGCTGTCACACTGTGCTCGAGAGGGTCGTTGTTCGTCCATTCCACTGTCGTACCGACGCTGATCGTCATTCTCGGCTGCAGATAGGCGACGTTCTTCATCCCGTTCTTCACCGCACGCCGAGGTCGCGCGGCAGGCTGAGTCGCGGGAGTGCGTACGGGAGTGGTTGTCCTCGTCGGAGCTCGCTGCGCGGTATCTGCAGGCGGCTGAGCAGGTATCGACGTCACCGGCGGCTGAGTGAGGCGCGCAGTCGTATCCGGCTGTGCGATCGGTGCAGTAATCGTGTCGGACGGCGGAGGCGGTTCCACCACGGTGGTCGTTGTGTCAGACGATTCCTTCTCACGACGACCGAAATACCGACGCAATGTCAGCGGAATCGTAAACTCGAATCCATACCGCCGATTCTTCGTCCCACGCGACGCACCCTGAAGCGTATTCACCAGAGTATTCGTCGCGTGGATCGACAACGTGTGCGGCGTCATTGGAATCGCGAAATGAATTCCTGCGCTCCACGCTACCCGCTCTGTCGAGTCACGGTCCGTGAGCGATGCTATGTCGCCGGCAACGGCGATGTAGGTGCCGAGCTTGACGATTGCACCACCGGCGATCGCGATTCGGACATTACCCTCGTCGAACGGATCCGAGAGAGCGCGACCCGCAACGATTATCCGCACCCTGGACTCGCGCCTCGCGACCGAGATCTCCCCGTCGAGTCCGTCCGACGCATTGTTGTATCCCACCTGGCCGCCGAGATCGATTGGCGCACCAACATCCTGGGATAACGGCGCCCACCGTGCGAACAGCTCCCACTCGTTCGGGAATCGCTCGGTCAGAGTCGAGTTCGTCGAATAGTTGATTCCAGCCAGTAGTCGCTTCGGCAGCCCCGCCGCGAGAAGGAACGTAGGGACGTTGGAAACCTTGCGCTCCGGTGCGTCGCTCGCCGAAAAGCGATGAACGAAGTTGAAATACAAAGTCCCCGCGGCTCCGACCCAGTCACCCGAAACGTTGGGCGAGCGGTCGAGGAGAGATTGAGCAGCGGCTGGAATTGGCGAGACGACGAGCGCGGTACAAAGGAACGAACGAATAAGTCGCAATAGCTCTCCCTGTTGACGGCCGGCGCGCCTCAGCCCGCGTGATGCAACGTCACTCTGATATAATCGTACTCGCGGGAGTCGATCATCGCATCACCTAGCCTGCAAGGAATCCTTCTTGCACCGCGCCATGCATGAAGAATTCAAATGAAGCAACCTCCAAACGCATTTACGACGTCGCAATCGTTGGGGGCGGACCCGCAGGACTATCCGCTGCACTCTGGCTTGCGCGCTATTGCCATTCAGTTGTTCTCGTAGACTCCGGCGATCCCCGCAACTGGGAAACCCGCGGCATCCACGGCTTCCTCGGCGCACATGCGATTCGCTCGCCCGAGCTTCGCGGAAGAGGGCGCGAACAGGCGGAGAAGTTCGGCGCGAAGCTCATCGATGCGGAAGTGACGACTGCGGAGAGAATCGCCGCCGAGCACTTCCGGCTGCATCTCAAGAGCAGAGTAACGATCGACGCGAAGCGCATTCTACTCGCGATTGGAATCAGGGATATGTGGCCGACGATTCCCGGACTCGACGAGTGCTACGGCGATACTGTGCATGTCTGCCCCGATTGCGACGGCTATGAAACGCGAGACAAGAAAACCGTCGTCGTCGGTGTCGGAAAGAAAGCCGTGGGAATGGCCTTCGCGCTCACGACCTGGACGGACGAGATCGTCATCTGCACGAACGGCGAGGCTGCGAACATCAGAAAGGAGAAAATGAACAAGCTGCAGGCGCTCAACATTCCGGTTCTCACCGAGTCGATCGTCTGCATTCGCCACGATCAGGGTGAGATTCGCTGCGTCGAGCTCGAGGGAGGAAAGCTGCTCGACTGCGAGAGGCTCTATTTCGCGATCGGGCAGTACCCGGCGGATGACATCGGCGCGCAGCTTCGCTGCGATCGCGACGAGAACGGCCTAATCGTCGTGAACGACAGCAACCACACGTCAGTGCGGAATGTTTTCGCAGCGGGGGACATTGTACCAGGTCCGCAATTGGCGATCACGGCGGCGGCGGGCGGCGCGGTGGCCGCCCTCGCCATTCACCACTCGCTCGTTCCCGCGGAGCGGCAGCCGGACTGACTACCAGCGCAGCGTAACCGTCTGCGGCTTCTTCTTGCGGATGATATGAA
>DATBRZ010000132.1:0-14587 GCA_036560025.1 Gemmatimonadaceae bacterium
CTGCGCGGCCGAATCCGCTAGTGGCTCGCTGTCGCGCGTGGACGCGAAATCCATCCGTCCGAAAGTGCGCGATGTCACCCTGGTAGCGAATCGAACCCTGTCTTCCGCCCGCGATGATCGATGTGCGCAGCATGTCATCGCTGCCGAATGTCTGATGAAGCTCACCACCGATTGGCGCCTGTGACGGTGCCGACGTTCTGAGATCGATGACACCACCTGACGCATTGCCGTAGAGCGCCGAAGCCGCGCCGCGAATTACATCGACTCTTCCAACCGACTCGAGACTCAGGTAATCCACTGGAGTCTGCCCGTCGGGAAGTGTGAGCGGCATTCCATCCCGCAAAACGCGCACGCCGCGGACGCCGAACGCGGACCGCGCGCCGAATCCGCGAATCGAGAGACGAGGATCCTGCGCTGGATTGTTGCGGCTTTGAGCGGCGAGTCCGGGAATGATAAGAAGCGATTCGTCGAGCGCGATGTGTCGCTGTCCAGGCCGGATGCTGTCCGGCGTGATCGCCGTAACCGCGAAGGGTGCGTCGAGTACGGACAACCCGGCGCCGCGAGTGGCCGTGATAATCATCGGGGCGAGCGAAGTTGACGCGCTGTCCTGCGCGGCTGCAGTTGCGGAAGCGCTCGTCATCAGGGCGACGACGAGCGCAGAGAAAACCCTTCTCACGGCGTCAGCGAAATGTGTAGAAGTAGCTTGCGATATTGGCTGCCAACTCTCTTTCTCCATCCTGCCAGGTGAAGCTCAAGCCCGAACCGATTAACGAATCAGCTTCGGCTTATCGTCTTTGGTGAAAAGAAGGTTGATACTTCGACCGTTACTCTTCGCTTGCACGACGTTGATTTGATCGTCATAGAGATCGTGAAAGATGCGATCGGCAATTGCGATATCTCCGCGCGCGGCATTGGCGGCACGAAAACAGAGCCAGACTAGATCTCCCTGCCGTCGCCATCCACACCAGCCGAGCAGGATTGCTCGTCCGGCAGCGGTGATTGAGAACGCGCTCCGAATGTAGGCGAGCAGCGGCGATTGTCCGGCGCGCGACGACGAATGACTGGCCGACCACTGAGCGGCTGCCCGCGCGAAGTCATCGGCGAAAACTCGTATGGAGATGTTGATCGAGCCGGTGCCGCGCTCGTAGCTCAGCAGCGTGATGCTTGTGTGAAGCGGATGCGAAGCGAGTCGATCGGGCAGTATCGCGACGAGGAACAGCGCCGCCATTACTGCGCGGCGTGGCGTCGTCCCGACTTTGATCACCAGGGTGAGCGCTCGATAGCCCACCGCGATGCGACTACGAGCACAACCATCGACACTGCCAGAACTCGTACGCGAAGCGCGGATTCCTCGGGCCGCCACGCGCGGATCGTTCGAATCAGCCGGTCCACAGAAAGGAGTACGATGCCGGCAATCGCAAGAACGACAATCTGTCCGAGCTCGATTCCGACATTGAATCCGAACAGCGGCAGTGCCACACGATCGACGAAGATATCACGGAGATAATTCGCGAATCCGGCGCCGTGGACCAGTCCGAACACTCCGGCAAACATTGGCCGATAGCGGCCCCGAAACGGCGCTCGGGCTCGATCGCGCACCACGATGTTCTCGACACACGTCAGAACGATCGTCACCGGAATCAGAAACTCTATCAGAGGTGTCGGAAGGCGGACCGCGCCTGTCGCCGCGAGAGCGAGAGTGATCGAATGCCCGACAGTGAATGCGGTCACGACCCACAACGCAGTCCTCCAGTCCCTCGGCCGGTAAATCGCGGCAAGCGCGAAAAGAAAGAGGATGTGATCCATCGCATCCAGGTTCGTGATGTGACGGAAGCCGAGCTGAATGAACGAAGTGAGCTCGGAAATCATTGCTTTTGCTCGCGGGTCATCGAGTCGAGCACTGACCGCGCCTCTCTCGCATGCGTTGGATGAAACCGAGGGTTAGTTCTGAGAGCGCGCTCGAGATAGAAGCGGGCCCGAGGAGCATCGCCGAGTGATCGCTCGATCATTCCGGCGTGGAAATCCAGCGACGCATCACGAGTCCCCATACGGAGTGCACTGTCCATCGCGAAGCGCGCCTCGAGGTCGTGACCATTTCGGTGGAGCGCCCACGCCAGGAGATCATATCCGTAGATGTCTCGGCGCGTCTCGAGCTCGGCACGCGCGTTCGACAGAACTTCTTCGTACCGCTTTCCGTGGTCGAGCAGGAAGAGGCTCCACGCGCGATGATAGGGGCCTGGCTGTCCCGCTACCGCAACCTCCATCGTGCGCACGTAATCCGCAGCAGTTGCTGCATCTCCGATCGCCGCATACGCATCGCCGATGGTTCCGAGCGTTGCGGGATCGAGCTTGATGGCAATCGCACGTTCGCCGAGCTCGATCGCCTTGCGCGGTCGTGCCTCCACCGCCTCGAGCGATGCCATCGCAGAAAGCAATCGATAGTCGTTCGGCTCGATTTTGAGTCCCTGCTCGAACAGCGACCGCGCGGTCCGAAGGCGTCCCTGCCGTGCCTCGATGTCGCCTGCGCGCAGGTGGAACCACGCAACCTGCTCGCGCGGCATCTCGCGGCGCGTCAGCGAAGCGGCAACTGCATTGCGGAGGAGTTTTCTCGCCGCAGCGCCATTTCCGGTCAGCTCGTACCAGCGAGCGAGTCTCGGTGCAATCGACAGGTTGGAACGGAACGGATAGAGCGAATCGAATTCTCTTTTTGCCACTCCGTAATTCCCAAGCTCGAGCTCGATCTCGGCCAGGAGTGCGCGGTATTGCGGCGTCTCCGGATCGAGTTCGACCAGCTCGCGCGCGATTTTCTCTGCATCGACGAACCGATGCTCTGCCAGCAGCACCGACGCGAGGGTGACGAAAGTCTTGCCGTTCCGATTCGCACGAAACGCTATCGATCGCCGCGCATATTGCTCTGCCACACCGTAGTCGGCGTCGACGCCCGTTTCGCGAGCGCGCTGCGAATAAAGCGCCGCGAGCTGCCCGAGCGCGATTGAACTCGTTGAGTCCTGTGACAGGGCGATTTTCCAGACGCGAATCTGGTCGTCGCGCCGCGAGGCCTCCGCCATCGTCGAGGATCCACCGATTGCAGGCGATGTATCAGGCTCGCCGGCGATAACAGTTCGCGCTGCAAGCCAGCCGCTAACGACCAAGGCGGCGACGATCACTGCCGCGACGTAGCGCCTCACGATCCTACCCCGAGCCTCGTACCCCGTACCCGGTTACGGCCGTGGCGCTTCGAGATACGGAAACGCCGCCGAGAAGCTTCTCACCGACGGCGGCACGTTGTCCGATGTCAGTCCTGCGACTGTGCCTGCAGCGGGATCGAGCAGCGTTCCGAATACTGCGGTGAGTCCGGCGTCGACAACGTCGTCCGTCAGCTTGCGTCCACCGTACCCATTTGCAAGCGCCCATGTGAGCCAGCCCGCTGTGTTCGGCGCCCGATTTGGATAGACAAGCAGCATGTCGGGAACCAGAACCGACGCGAGCGTGTTGCCGATCGTTGCGGAGCGCCCGACCGACGCAACGAACGCCTTGATCTTCCCGCCGGTGTCGACGCGCCCCGCGTCGTCCTGCGGACCGTTGGTGTTGTGCAGGCCGTGATCGCGCTTCATGAAGAAGACTTCCGACACCAGCGGGTTGCCAAGTCGCTCTATCTGCGTGTAGACGCGAATCGTATCGACGCCGAGGACGCCTTCGTCATCGTTGCACGCGACGCCGGCGGTAGCGAGCGCTGCAATGAACATCAGCGAAGCGCGGTGCATCGAAATCTGAGTTGTGAATTTCATTGTGTCGTCCTACCTGCTGATGGTTCCCCAGACGCCGATCTTGGCATCTGCGGCAGTAGAGGAAAGCAGCTGCGCTTTCGGCAGCTCGATCACGATCGCGAGCGCGTTGAACGGTCGAAGCAAATCGACGCCCGGTGATCTGAACGAAGTCGCGGTCTGGGTGAGCGGAGTCGACAAAGCCCCCGTCGATGGACGTCGATCGGGAATGATCTTGAAGAACTGCTCGAGGTCGATGAAAAACGGATCGGCGCGGAGTCCTGCAAAGACCTGAATTCCCGTCGCCGAGCCGATGGTTGTCCCAACGGCACCTTCGAGAACCTGGCTAGTGTTCACCAGCGTGCTCCTCGTGCCCTGCATTGCTGGTGCAACAGGACCTGCTACGCGCACGATCTGAGTGGAGCCGGTGGCGCTGTTAAAGGTGATCTGGAAAACCAGATCCTCCATCGCGTCACCTGTGTTGTCGATCTTGATCTGATAGAGAAGGTTCGGGTCGAAGGACAATCCCTGTCCGGCGATTGGCGATGCCGTCGTCATTGCGAGGGCGATTCTGTCAGGCGTGGAACCGGGGAATGCATAGACATCGTTGATGTCCATGTTCTGGTTCAGCTCCACCTCTGGTGTGTCCTGGTGATCCGATGCGAGGACCTTTCCGACGATGGCCGTGCTCGCGATAGCTGTCGCAAGCACGAGCAGACGGTAGGGCCCGCGGCTGAGTCTGTGCCTCATTCTTTCTCCGCTGCCTGAAGACGTGTCAGTTCTACGAGATGAATCCGCAGAATGGATTGGTGGATAATCTGCCGTTGCGCGCAAGGAGGCGTAACCGCACGCAGTTTCTCTCCTTATCGAATCCCAACGAGCTTATGCGTCTGGATGCTCAGCCTCCACTGGGGATTCGCCATGCAGTATTCGATCGCGCGCCGGGTATTCGCCTCGATATCGGGGCCGTCCATCGGCTGCAGAAAGAAATGATCGAAGTCGAGGGACTCGAACGCTTCAGGCTCTGCGCCATCCTGTGGATACACCAGCTTGAGCTCGTCGCCAGACCGCTGAACGAGAGGCGCGCCGGCCTTCGGGCTCACACAGATCCAGTCGATTCCATCCGGCGCCACTCGCGTGCCGTTGGTCTCGACAGCAACTGTCAGTCCCTCGTCGTGCAGCGCGGTGATGAGATTCTCGTCGAGCTGCAGCAGCGGCTCGCCGCCGGTGCACACCACAAGCGGCTTGGTTTCGAATCCTCCGCGCCAGGCATCACGGACTCGGCGCGCCAGAAGATCAGCGGTCGCGAATCTGCCGCCCTCGGGTCCAGTCCCAACGAAATCGGTATCGCAGAATTTGCAAACTGCGCGTGACCTGTCCTCTTCGCGTCCACTCCACAGGTTGCATCCCGAAAAGCGGCAGAATACTGCGGCCTTCCCCGCGTTCGCTCCCTCTCCCTGAATGGTGTAGAAAATCTCCTTGACCGTATACGTCACGCGTTTCGCGCTCCGCCGGCCTGAATGCCGGACATGTATCGAGTTGGATCCGCAACACCGGCTTCCGCGAATCCACGCATCCGGAGCGCGCATGCATCGCATTCACCGCAAGCTTCTCCCGTCGGCGACAGATCGTAGCAACTGGTCGTCATGGAGTAGTCCACACCCAGCGAGTCACCGAGTCTGATTATCTCGTGCTTCGAGAGTCCAATCAGCGGAGTGCGAATCCTGATGGCGGGCTCGCCGGTCGGAGCCTCTACTCCTGCGCGCGTCGCGAGATTCGCCATTCTCTCGAACGCCTCGATGAACTCCGGCCGGCAGTCGGGATAACCGCTGTAGTCGAGCGCGTTGACGCCGATGAAAATGTCCGAAGCGCCGGCTGTTTCAGCGAATGCAAGCGCATACGACAGAAAGATCGTATTCCGCGCTGGGACGTAGGTGACCGGAATCTCGGACGAAGCGAGGTCTCGACCGCGGGGAACAGCGATGTCGGCAGTGAGCGCGGAGCCGCCGAAGACACGAAGGTCGATTGTGGCTATCACGTGCTGGACGACCCGATAGTGACGGGCGATCTTTTCGGCCGCTTCGAGCTCGCCCGCGTGCCGCTGGCCGTACCGAAAGCTCAATGCGTGAACGAGATACCCTTCGCTCGAAGCGACGGCGAGCAGCGTCGTTGAGTCGAGGCCCCCGCTCAGCAGAAGAACGCACCGTTTGTCCGCCATACTACTATATGATAAGCCACCTGGAGAATCCCGAGTGACTGCTATCATCGACAGGACCACCTGCCGAGTTGCCCTTATTGCCTTTGGATTTGGCGTTTACGCCTGTGCCGGCCGGCAGCCTGTGGCTTCCGCCGGCTCCGGCGCAACATCGACCTCAATCACTTCCACGGATCTCAGGGAGCGACTCTACCTCTACGCCGACGACTCAATGCTCGGTCGCAAGGTCGGAACCGTTGGAAACGCGAAGGCAACCGCATATATCGCGGCGGAGGCCCGTCGAATCGGTCTCAAGGCGGCCGGCGACCACGGAACATACTTCCAGGACATACATCCGGATTCGTCACGACGGTTTTCGGCAAATGCCCCGACGGGTACCGCGAGGAACGTCATTGCGGTCATACGCGGGAGCGATCCCGCGCTACGCGATGAATTCGTGGCAATCGGCGCGCACAACGATCACGTCGGCACTCGGCCCGATGCGCTCGATCACGACTCGCTGCGTGCCTACAACCTGGAGCTCCAGCGGCGCGGGGCTCCGATCTGGGACCGGCGCCTTTCAGCGTGGCGTGCGGCGTTGCGTGACAGCATCCGCATCAACGTCGACAGTCTTCGCCGCATCCGTCCCGTGCGCCGCGATTCTGTCTACAACGGTGCGGACGACGACGGCTCGGGAACCGTTGCCGTGCTCGAGATTGCAGAAGCGATTGCCGCGATGCCGGTCAAGCCAAAGCGATCTATCCTGTTCGTCTGGCACACAGGAGAAGAAGCGGGCCTTCTCGGATCGAAATGGTTCGCGGACCATCCGACGATACCTCGCGACAAGATCGTCGCGCAGCTGAACATCGACATGGTTGGCCGGGGCGGCGCGCCAGACATTGCCGGCGGCGGTCCGCGATATCTGCAGCTCATGGGCTCGAGACGAATCTCGACTGAGCTTGGAGACCTCATCGAGCAGGTGAACTCCACGGAGAAGATGCCGTTCTCTATCGACTACTCGTGGGACGCTAACGGTCATCCGGAACGGATTTACTGCCGGAGCGATCACTGGAACTACGCACGTTACAACATTCCCATCACGTTTTTCACGACGGGTCTGCACGCGGATTATCATCAGCTCACCGATGAGCCGCAGTACATCGACTACGATCATCTGATGCGAGTGACGCAGCTGGTTCGCGATGTGGCGGTGCGAGTGGCGAACCTGGATCATCGGCCGCGGATCGACAAGCCGGTGACGGACCCGACGGCTGCGTGTGTTCAGTGAGCGAGTCTAGGCCGCCGCTGTTTTGAGCTCGCCAACAAGCCCCTTCAATTGCTTGCTTCCCTGAAGCAGTTGCGATGACGCGCTCGTCATCTCGACGCACGCAGCGCTCTGCTCGGCGGTCGAGGCACTGACCTGCATCGCCGCCGTTGCCTGGCCCTCGGCAGTTCTGATAACGAGTGTCAGATTTTCCGCTGCGTTCTCGACGGCTCGCACATTCTCTCGCGCAGATGATGTGACCGCGGCTGCGGCTTGTCTCGTCCGCTCCGCTGCCGCAACGATCGTCGACAACGCGCTATTCAGCTCACGGCCAAGTCGTTCGATCTCCGCCACGTAGGTCGCGCTGTTTTCCATCGCCTTGGACGTAGTCGTGACGCGAGTGGTGACGGCCTCGGTCAGGCGCACCACATCGTCAGCCGTGATCTGTGTCTGCTCGGCAAGCTTTCCTACTTCGCCGGCGACGACGGCAAACCCGCGACCAGCCGGTCCCGCACGCGCTGCCTCCACCGAAGCGTTGAGCGCCAGCAGGTTCGTCTGTTCGGCGATCTTTCCCACAGAAACGACGAAGTTGTTGATCTCAGCAGCCGTCGTTGTGAGTGCTCCGACTTCCGCGCCGGCCTTCTGAACGATATTGCGGACATCGAGAAGGATCTTGAGCGCGCGTGTCATTTCCGCGCGCTTCGACTCTGCCTCGGACTCGATCGCACCTGCAAGCGCGTGGACCTCTGCCGCGCCGGCAACCATGTCGTCCGCTCGCGTTCGGATTCCCTCGAGAGAGCGATTGACGGTGCGGATCTGTTGAACCTGGCTCTCCGCGCCGGACGAAACCTCGCCGACAGCCTCCGCGATCTCACCCGCGGACTCGGATATCTGCTTGGAAGCGGACGCGAGATCTCCCGCGGATCGCGCGACATCCTCGGCTGTATCAGCCGCTCCGTCGACTATTCGGGCAAGCGATTCGCTCGCGTGATTCATCGTATCACCAAGTGTACGGAACTCGCCCGGAAGGCCGGCCGTCCGCGTTCTCACCTGAAGGTTGCCGCGACTGAGCTGCACCGCATGCTTCACCAGCGCACGTAACGGGTGACTGATCACGCGCGCCGTTCTCGTTGCTATGAACACCGCGATGAGGAGCGCGATCGCCAGCACAGACACGAGCAGCATCGATCGTCGCATTGCTTCGTCGCCGAGCGACGTCGCGGCACGAGCGAACGCGAGATTGTTGGCGCGGTCGATCCGATTCAGCTCTTCGAGGAGCGCGGCGACCTGAGTGCGGGCCTTCCGCGCCTGCCGTGTGGCCGCTTCCGTCCGGCCAAGGTCGGCGAGCCTGTGGGCGACCGCGAAGGTATTCTCTACTTCCGCCAATCTGGCGTCTACGAGAATCGTGTTCGTCAGTTCACCCGGCAGATCGTTCCTGTGCGAGGTGAAGCTGCGATGCATCCGGTGGGCGTCCCACCCGAGGCGTCGGAACTCGCGCTCCGACGCTGGATCGTGGTCAGCGAGGTACGACGTCGCCGCCTGGATCTCCTGCGCAATAGTGTGAGAAAAACGCGACGACTGCTGTGTGAGATCGTTCGCGTGCGTGAACGTCTCGTTGACGTCGGTCGAGAGTCCCGAGATCGTTCCCCAGCCGAAAAGACCGGCGATGACGATGAGCGCGACAAGCACCGAGAAACCGGCGAAGAGCGTTCGCCTTATGGTCTGCCGTCGAATCGCGCGCCTCAGCCTCATTGCGCCGAGCCCGTGGTGAGAACGCCATGAGACACCTGCGCGATTCGGAATCCCATCCCCAGTGGATCGCCGCCTGCGCTGAAGTACGCTGGTCCGGTGACGCCTGCAAATGGACGCTCGGGTCCGAGCGAAGCGATGTAATCCCGAATGCCGGCACGCTTTCCACCGCGCTCACTGATCGCTTTTGCAATCAGGCGCGTCGCATCGTACGAAAGAGCAGCAAACGCGTCAGGCTTCGTTCTGAATCGCTTCTCGAATGCCGCGACGAATTCCTGCACCTCTTTTCTTGGATCATCAGCGTTGAACGACGTTCCAACGTACGCTCCCTCAGCCGCAGCGGGATCGGTGACAATTCCCTGCCAGCCGTCGCCGCCGACGAACACCGCTTTGAATTGCTGTCGCCGTGCTTCACGAAGGAATCGCAATGCTGATTCCTCTCGTCCGGCGACGAACACGATTCCAGCCTGCCGGGCCTTCAGGTATGCCACAAAGGTCTCGGCGTCTTCCATCTTCGGTGAGATCGGATCGAACGTGACGAGCGTTCCGCGGAAATTGCGGCGAAACGCACCGGCGAGTCCGCGACCGTATGCGTCGTTCTCGTACAAAACGCCGGCTCTCTTGAGAAGCTGGTCCCTGCCTCCGATCTGGTTCGCGAAGCGGCCGAGTATGACGCCGTTCAGGGAGTCGCTGGAGATTACGCGAAATACCCACGGGGAAACGCCAGTGAGGTCAGGCGACGACGCGCTGGTCGCGACTGCAGTCAGCTGCCCGTCGTACACGCGCGACGCCGCGAGCATCGCCCCCGAGTTTACATGACCGACTACGGCAAGAATCTTCGGGTCGGCGACGAATCCTTCGGCGATGGCTGCGGCACGCGTGGGATCGGCTTGATCGTCTCTTGCGTCCACGCGGAGTGGAGAGCCGCGAACGCCGCCGGACCGGTTGATCTCATCGAGGGCAAGCTCGATTCCCCGGCGCGTCATTACGCCGTAGCCTTCTTTCCACGGTCCTGCCGCGCCGATTGTATACGGCTCCGCGCCGCGGCCGCAACCGGCGACGGCGAGGAGCAAGAGAAGCGCTCGAGCTTTCATTTCTCTCCCTGGGTTGAGGACGGGTGTCCTCAAGAGGAAGACGCTTCATTAGAGCGGGGGTCACGGCGGACCCCTCCTTCGTAGGGTTTTAGTGGGGCCTCACGCTACAATGCTTGTTACAACCAAACTGATATCGCCGGCGCGCAAACCAGCGATAGAATCGCTCGGCGATCGGCCGCACAAGCGGAATCGAGAATATCCACCCGGCGAACTTTCCCTTGGGCAGAATGTCGAGCAGCTGCTCGATCGCAGCGGCCCCCTGCCACGTCCGGCCATCCTGCGCGCGAATCACCTGGATCGATTCGTTGTAGGCGTGGGCGGGAATCCACGGGAATCGTTGAGCCAGTCCTGCTGTCTGAGACGGCACAATCTCTAGGGAGCGCTGCTTGTCCATCCTCGTCAGAACGCCGATGAACCTCGTGCAAACGTTGCACGTGCCATCGTAGACGACGGTGTACGCCGCCGTCAATTACGCCGCGCTGCCGGCTGCTGCTGAGTGAGGCAGTGCAGCGCACCCAGTCCCCACACGAGATCGACCGAGTGGATACCGACAACCGTCCGATCGGGAAACGCTCGCGCGATCACATCCAGTGCGGTCCTGTCCATCGGATCGTTGAACGTCGGGACAAGCACGCTTCCATTCGCGACGTAGAAGTTTGCGTAGCTCGCGGGCAGACGCTCACCGTCCATCATCACCGGCCGTGGATATGGGAGCTTCACGATCTCTCTCGACCGGCGCTTCGACGCGCTTTCAAGGCGCCGCAGATTTTCGACGGACTGCCCGTGATTTGCATCCGAAGGATCCGCTTCATAAGCGAGCAGGACCACTCCTCCGGGTGCGAATCGCGCGACGTCATCGATGTGCCCGTGAGTATCATCGCCAACAGAGCCGCGGCCGAGCCAGATCGTGTCGTGAATGCCGAGCCAATAGGAAAAAGCACGCTCATAGTCGGCTCGCGTCATTCCCGGGTTGCGAACCTGCACATCGCTCAACAGCCACTCTTCCGTGACGAGAAGCGCGCCAGCGCCGTCGGTTTCGATTCCGCCACCCTCGAGAACGAGCCTCGATCCATCGGGACGCAGCGGACACGCGCGCGGCAACCCTGTGATCTTCTCGATGTTTGCGCCGACGCGGTCATCCAATTCGTAGTTGTCGTATTTCGCCCAGCCGTTGAAGCGCCAGTTGACGAGCTCCAGTGACCCGTCATGTCGATAGACTGCCGTCGGTGCCGAGTCGCGCAGCCAAACGCGATCGGTCGGAACTATGTGCAGCCGATAACTGCTTCGTGCGACGTCATGGGCGTCGAGCGTTTCGCGTACGGAGTCGCGTATGCTCTCGTCGTTGCAGAGAATCTCGATTCGCTCGTGCGTTTGCAGTGCTCGCACGATCTCGGCGTATACCCACTTCACCGCTTCGAGCTTTCGCGGCCAATCGGGCTCGTGATGCGGCCACGCGATCCACGTCGCATCGTGCGGAGCCCACTCGGCCGGTATCAGGCGCCCGGCAGCCGGCGTCGTCGCGGACTCGCTGGCCCGCGCGCGCGCAGCGGGCCGCGCGGCTGTCATCCCAGGTATCGGTTCAGGATGCCGCCGTACGCGTCAATGCGCCGGTCGCGAAGGAACGGCCAGTTGCGTCGCGTCTCCTCGATCAAACGGCGATCGCATTCTGCCACGATCACCGCCGGCTCCGTTCCGCCTTCAGCCAGAATGCGTCCGAACGGATCGCAGATGAAGGAGTGCCCGAAGAACTCGATGCCGGCAGTTCCCGGTTCGTCCTCCTGACCTACACGATTGGGCGACGCGACGAATACGCCATTCGCGATTGCATGGGCGCGCTGCGCGGTTCGCCACGCATCGAGCTGTGCCTCACCATACTCGGCCTTTTCTGACGGATGCCACCCGATTGCGGTGGGATAGAACAGAATCTCCGCGCCAAGCAGCGCGTTGATGCGCGCCGCTTCGGGATACCACTGGTCCCAGCAGATGAGCACACCGATCTTCGCGTAACGTGTATTCCATACGCGAAATCCGCTCGAGCCCTTGTGATCGCCGTCGTCGCTCACGTGCGAGTCACCCGGCGTGAAATAGTATTTCTCGTAGTAAAGCGGATCATCTGGAATGTGCATCTTTCGATATACGCCGAGCAGTGATCCGTCTGCGTCGATCACAGCGGCTGAATTCCGATAGATGCCGGCGGTCTGCCTCTCGAACAGAGGAATGACGAGAACCACCGCGAGCTCGGCGGCGAGCGATTGCATCTTCGCTACAGTCTCGCCCGGGATCGGCTCGGCGATGTCGAAGCGCTCGGCGTCCTGCGTCTTGCAGAAGTACGGAGAATTGAACAGCTCCTGAAGGCAGATGATCTGCGCGCCGCGGCCTCGAGCCTCGCGAATGCGCGCGATCGCGGCGTCGACGTTGGCGTGAGCGTCGTTTCCCGCGGCCGACTGTACCAATCCTACCGTGAATGGCGTAGTCATTATCGTGAAAGGTGATAGGTTACTGCGGACTGAGGAAGTGTTCCCGGAAACCATCCGCGCGCATCGATCCCATGGAAAACTCCCCCGACGATCTCCCTCCTTCCGACGTACAACCCGGGCCTCCGGCGACGCCGATACCTGAACGGCGCTCCCGCCGGAGCATGATGCATACGACCGCCTTTCGTGCGATCAAGGCATCTCACTCTGGTGATGAAACAGCGATGCAGGTGCTTGCGCATCGGCTTACCGATATCGCAAGCAGCACGAGCTTCTTCGTCTTTCACGTAATTGCGTTCGGCGTCTGGATCATCTGGAATCTCGGCATTGCAGGCCTTCCGCAATTCGATCCGTTTCCATTTGGCCTGTTGACGATGATCGTGTCTCTCGAAGCAATCTTTCTGTCGATCTTCGTGCTCATGACTCAGAGCAGGGAATCGGCGATCGCGGAGCTGCGTGAGGAGCTGGCGCTTCAGGTGAACCTGCGAATGGAAGAAGAAGTGACAAAAACGCTCCATCTGGTCGCTGGCCTCTATTCACGGCTTGGAAAAACTCTCGCTGAGGATCCGGAGCTGGCCGAGATGCTTCAGCCGCTCGACGCCAGGAGAATCGAGCTCGACGTCGGCGCGCAGATCGAAGCCGCGATACCGCGTCTCAGATTCCGGAAGGCGCGAGCACGGCAGTAGCAAAAACGGAACGCGATTAGCCCAGAGCGCCGAGTGCGACGCATCTGGAAGGCGCTCGGCCCCGGACTAACGACCGGGGCGGCCGACGACGACCCGTCAGGCATCGCCACCTACTCGATCGCCGGCGCTCAATTCGGAACCGGGTTTCTCTGGACGCCGGTTCTCACGTGGCCGCTCATGATGGCCGTTCAGACAATGTGCGCCCGAATCGGAATGGTCACCGGCCTCGGTTTGATGGGAACGCTGACCAGGAAGCTTCCGCGCGCGGTTCTCATCATCGTAGCGATTGCGCTCTTCGCCGCAAACACAATCAACGTCGGAGCGGACCTTGCCGGAATGTCCGACGCTGCAGCGATTCTGACAGGTTTACACTCGCGGTGGTGGGTGATCGCGTTCGGGACGGCGATCGCGGTCACGACGATCGAGCTTAGATACGTCATGCTTGCGAAGATTCTGAAGTGGCTTTCGCTCGTTCTCTTTGCGTATGTGATTGATGCGATAATCGTCGGAGTCGACTGGAGCTCGGTTCTGCACGACATGGTTCGGCCGACGTTACCGCACAGCAGCGCCATGTGGGGCATGCTCGTCGCGATTCTGGGAACGACGATCAGCCCCTACCTGTTCGTCTGGCAGGCGGCGCAGGAGGTCGAAGAGGAGAAATCCAAAGGCCGCCGCCGCGTACGCGAGCGTCGTGGCGCAACGGGTGACGAGATAAAGGAGAGAAGGCTCGATGTTGCGCTTGGAACGTTTTTTGGGAACATCGTGATGTATTTCATCATGCTCGCAACGGCGGTGACGCTGCATCGTCATGGCATGACACATCCGTCGACGTCACGCGACGTTGCGGAAGCGCTCCAACCGCTTGCTGGTAGATTCTCGGCCCTTCTGTATACGATCGGCATCGTCGGAACCGGGGCACTTGCGATTCCGACGCTGGCGGGCTCGGCCGCGTACGCATTCGCAGAGATTTTCGGCTGGCGCGAGGGGATGGACGAGAGGCCACGCCGCGCGCGCGCCTTCTATAGCGCTTTTGCCGTGTCGATGATCCTCGGAATAGTCCTCGTCTTTTTGAAGATCAATCCGATACGAGCGCTCTACCTCTCTGCCGTTCTCAACGGTTTGCTCGCGCCCGTGCTGCTCATATGCATTCTGATCGTTGCGACTGACAGGAAACTCATGGAAGGACAGCCGAGCTCCACGCTCGGGCGGGTTTCGGTCATGATCACCACGCTGATCATGATGGGCGCAGCCGTTGGGATGATCGCTTTTTGATTGCGGATCCAGGACTGAGGACCAACAGCATCGACGATCGACGACTAAGTGAGGATTGAGGATTACCGCGGACTTCTTAGTCCTCAGTAG
>DATBRZ010000133.1:0-2868 GCA_036560025.1 Gemmatimonadaceae bacterium
TGTGTCGCGCAGGATGTCGGACAGCTCGGGAAGCAGATACGCAACCGGCTCCTCTCCGCGCTTTCTCCGGCAGTACACCTTGTGCATTCCGGCGTCGAGCGGACCGGGGCGCATCAGGGCGTTGGACGCGACCAGGTCGTCAAAGCGATCTGCGCGCATGCTCCGCACCATGTCAGTCGCGAGCGGAGACTCGAACTGGAACACACCCGCTGTCTTCCCCGCCCGAAGCATGCGATACGTGGCGTCGTCCTCCAGCGGAAGACTGTCGAGATCGGGAGCGGATCCCGTTCGAGCGCGAATCGATTTCAGCGTGTCGTCGATTACCGTCAACGTCGTCAGGCCGAGGAAATCCATCTTCAGCATTCCGACGTGCTCGAGCGCGTTCATGTCGTACTGCGTGACGACGACCGTATCCTCGCCCGCCTGTCCTGCGCCGCTTCCCTTTGAGCTCTGCGTGCAGATCGGCACGTAATCGTCGAGCGGACCCGGAGCGATGACCACGCCGGCGGCATGCACACCCGCGTGGCGCGACAAGCCTTCCAGCGCCATCGCGAAATCCAGCAGCTCGCGGTACCGCTCATCCTCGCGATACAGCTTGCCGACCTCAGGCACGCGGTCGATCGCCTCGCGAACAGTCAGCGAAAAGTTCGGATGGTTCGGAATGAGCTTCGCGAGCGCGTCCGTCTCTCCGGGCGTAAAGCCGAGCGTCCTTCCGACGTCCTTGACAGCTGCGCGCGATTTCAACGTTCCGAACGTGATGATCTGTCCGACTGAGTCGCGACCGTATTTCTCCCGCACGTAGTCGATGACTTCGCCGCGTCGCTCCATGCAGAAGTCGACGTCGATATCCGGCATCGACACGCGCTCGGGATTCAGGAACCTCTCGAACAGCAGATCGAACCTGAGCGGATCGATGTCGCTGATGCGGAGCGCGTACGCTACCAGGGATCCGGTGACGGATCCTCGTCCGGGCCCGACAGGAATTCCTTTCTCTCTTGCCGCCCGAATGAAATCCTCGACGATGAGGAAGTATCCGCTGTAGCCCGTCTTGGTGATTACGCCGAGCTCGTAGTCCAGTCGCTCACGAACATTCGCCGGAAGCGGATCGCCATACCTCTCGATTGCGCCCTTCTCGGCGAGAGCGAGAAGAAGCTCGTTCTCGCTGCGGGCACCGGCGGGCAGTGGGAACGCAGGAACCTGATACTTCTTCGAGAACTCGATGCCAGCTTCGTCACCGATGCGAAGCGTGTTCTCCAGAACGTCGGAGCGACCGGGGAATGAAGCAGCAATCTCGCCTGCATTCTTGAAGTACAGTCCTTCGTTGTAGCGCATCCGGTCGGTGGCTGCGTGATCCTTGCCGAGTCCGATGCACAGGAGCACGTCGTGCGCTTCGTGGTCTTCCGCCCGCAGAAAGTGCGCGTCGTTCGTTGCAACGACTGGAATGCCGAGCTCTTCGGCAAGACGGAACACGCGTCGATTCAGCTCCTCCTGATTCTCGCTATCGTGTGCCTGGACCTCGAGATAGTAATCCGGGAATGTGTTCGCGTACCACGATGCTGCCTCACGCGCAGCCGCCCAGTTGTCGCTCAGTAGGTGCGTAGCGATCTCGCCGGCCATGCATGCAGACGAGACGACGATGCCTTCACGATATTTCGCGAGCAGCTCGCGATCGACTCGCGGGCGCGAGTAGAAGCCTTCCGTATACGAAAGGGACGACAGCTTGACGAGGTTCTTGTATCCGACGGTGTTCTTTGCGAGAAGGATCAGGTGGTAATACGGCTTGCGATTGCCTTCGCGATCGCGGTTTCTCCGGTCACCGGGAGCAACGTACGCCTCCATGCCAATGATCGGCTTGATGCCGGCCTTGTTGGCTTTTTCCTGAAACTCCCACGCTGCGTGGAGGTTGCCGTGATCGGTGATCGCGAGCGCGGGCTGCTCGAACTCGAGCGCCCGGTGGATCAGGTCATCGATCCGATTTGCGCCGTCCAGTAAGGAGTATTCGGAGTGGCAGTGAAGATGAACGAAGGACACCAGCTAAGAATATGTTGGCTGTCCAGTGGGTGATAGCTCTTGAAAACGGCCAAACTGCTCTATTGTCGCGTGTTTACAACTATTGCTCCCGCCAGCGCCTCGGAGCCGGGGTCGCGCAGCACTACGGCGGCCCTCGTTGCACTCAGCCATTGCATCGACCGTATGCCAGCCGCGCTCAGGCTCCGCAATGTTTCCGTTCCTCCCAGCCGATTTCCGTCGAGGTAGACCACTACGACCTGGCGCGAGATCACGCCGCCACCGATCGAGCCGGGACTCCCCTGCCGGAGCCAGTTCGGACGCAGACGGACGACCAGATCGTACGCCGACGCAGCAGCGGTCGCGTTTATCTCCTCGCTCGTGATGAGATCGGGCGAGCTGCGCGGTCTGGCTGAACCCGAGGAAGCGCAAGCTGTGGCAGCGACTGCTGCGAGACACAGCGTCGCGAAAAGCATTCGACTGGGCAAGGGAACCTCCAGAAAGGTTCGATTCGCGGTGCTACCATAAGCATCGGAACCAGGAGGGGCAACGTCAATCCAGGCCGGTCCGGTGTACATCTCTCTGGCGGCCCTATTTCCCAATACTACCTTCGTTAGAGATGCGCGGTTTTCTCGCTCTCGTCACCTGCGTCGCGATCCTGCCTCTGAGTCTGTCCGGGCAACCGACCGGGACTGTCGAGGGCACGGTAAGCGATTCAACCGGCGCTCCGGTTGTCGGCGCGGAGCTCAGCATCGACGGTTCGATCCTCAGCGCATCTTCGGATGAACGCGGCAAATTCCGATTTACCGGTGTGCCCACAGGTGCGGTAACGCTCCGCGCTCGACGTCTCGGCTTCGAGCC
>DATBRZ010000134.1:0-10257 GCA_036560025.1 Gemmatimonadaceae bacterium
TGGCTTCCGCCCCTCGGCTTCGAGAACACGTACGCAATCGCCGTCCGGCGTGAGACGGCGGTGCAGTACAAGCTTGCAACGTTGAGCGATCTCGCGCGGGTTGCGACGAAGCTGCGAGCGGGATTCACGGCCGACTTCATCCAGAGAAAGGACGGGCTTCCGGGGCTCGGGGCCGCATACGGGCTGTCGTTCGCGCGTGTGAGCCCGCTCGGTCAGGCGTTGAAATACCAGGCATTGGCATCGCGTGCCGTGGATATCGTAGACGGATATTCGACGGACGGATTCATCGAGCGCTACGAGCTGGTCGTACTTCAGGATGATCGGCATTTCTTTCCATCGTACGAAGCGGCCGCTATCGTCGGTCCGCGGCTGCAGCGCGAGAATCCGGCGGCGATCGCCGTGTTGACCGAGCTCAGCGGCCGATTGGACGTCGCAATGATGCGGAGGCTCAACCTCCGTATCGAAGTGGGTCGTGAGCCGGTCAGGATCGTCGCACGCAGTGCACTCGATTCGCTGGGTCTCACCAGGGGCGCCGGAATCAGAACAGCCATCCGGGGAGAGGCGGCTGGCTTCGGCGAATACATCCGCTCAACCTGGCCGTCGCTCATCTCGAATACGCTGCGCCACATCGAGCTGGTCTCGATCGCGCTGCTTGCGGGAATTCTTACCGGCGTTCCGCTCGGGCTTCGGCTGGAGCGGTCAGGTCGCGCAGCAGAGCCGGTTGTGCGCGCCGTGGGGGTGCTTCAGACAATTCCCAGTATTGCGCTTCTCGCGCTGATGGTTCCGCTGCTCGGCATCGGTGTGTGGCCCGCACTCGTCGCGCTCTGGCTGTACTCGCTTTATCCAATCGTGCGCAACACTTACTCAGGTGTGCGAGATGCCGATCCTCAGGCCGTGAACGCCGCGATCGCGCTCGGAATGACGCCCGGTCAGGTTCTTCGCCAGGTTCGCTTCCCGCTGGCAGCGCCAGCGCTGATGTCTGGAATCCGCACCGCGGCGGTCATTGGTGTTGGTACCGCCACGCTTGCGGCATTCATCGGCGCGGGCGGATTGGGTGAACCTATCGCGACCGGGCTCGCGCTCGCAGACACGCGACTCATTCTTTCAGGAGCAATTCCCGCCGCGATCCTCGCGTTGCTTGTCGACGTTTTGCTCGGATGGGTGGAGCGTGGGACCACACCGGCACCGCTGCGACATCGAAGAAAGTCAACTTAGAAAGGCTCAGATCCCGCCTGTTTCTATTCTAGAACGAGGGGGTGCATCTTCAGCAATTCAGCGTAGAAGACGAGGTTCCGAGCGAGGTTCATCGCCATCTTCCTGGTCGCATCGTTCTTTAGCCGCTTTCCACGATCTTCCGATGGGGGAAAGCCAACTTCACCCACCCAGTACGCTGCGCATTCCGGCGGAAGTGTGAAGCCCATCCATGTGAGGACCATCATGATGGATCCCATCGTGCTCAGCGCGCCGTCTTCGCTGCCGGTTACCACGATTCCCGCAACCTTGTTGTACAACGCGCTCCTTCCCGACTGATGATACTCCTCGTCGAGCGCATCGAGTCGCTCGATCACTCGCTGCATCAGACTGGATCGGCCTCCCCACCAGATCGGTGTCGCGAAGAGAACCACGTCGGCTTTCTTCAGCTTCTCCACGATTGCCGGCCAGTCATCGTCGGTCGATTCGCGGAAGCCAAGCCCTACAGGAAGTCTCTTATCGGCTAGACGAATGACTTCCGAGCTGACCTTTGTGTCATCCTCCATGCAGCGCACCACTTCGCGCGCGAGCTCATCAGTATTCGAGATGTCCGGCTCGTGCTTGAGTGAGCCGTTGAGAACGAGAACGCTCAACGGCATGTCCGCCGGCATGTGACAGTGATGAGTCGGCTTCGGCTTGTACACTATTTATCTCCATTCAGATTCATGACGTTGCGGACTCAGGACTAACAGACATTGACGATCCGTCTTTCTAGATTCCGCCTTTTCTCCAGCCCGGTCCGCGCACGACTCTCCCCGGCTTTGCTCCTGTGTGCTCTCCATCGCTCAGCACCTGCACACCGTTGACGAATACGTGTACGACTCCGGTCGAGTACTGGTGCGGCTTCTCGAATGTCGCGTGATCCTGAACACGCATGGGATCGAACACGACGATGTCAGCGAAGTAGCCGGGCTTGAGCGATCCTCTCCGCGCAATCTTGAGATTCGCCGCCGGAAATGACGTCAATCGCCGAATCGCTTCAGAGAGCGGAATGATCTTCTCGTCGCGGACGTACTTTCCGAGGAGCCGAGCCACGTTACCATACGCTCGCGGGTGCGTACTGGATTTGAGAAAAACTCCTTCGGGTGCTAGCGCTCCGGCGTCGGAGCCGAAGCTCACCCACGGAGTCGCGACTTCGCGCCGGACGTTTTCTTCTGACATCAGGAAGTAAACCGCCTGCACCCGCGTGCCATCCTCGATAACGAGGTCCATCGCGGTTTCTTCAGGAGGCTTTCCGCGCATCCTCGCAACTTCTGCGAGTGACTTACCGGTCAGCGACTTGAGGGAATCGTTTTTAAAGCCGACGAGGAGTATCTGCTCCGGCGATTCAACAGCAGCGAAGAAGTTTTCCCATTTATCCGTCGGCGCGCGCATCTCCGTTGCAACTCTGGCGCGAATCGCTGGATCCTTGAGACGCGCCGCCCATTGCTTGTAGCCGCCTTCCTGCACCCACGGCGGCATCGACGCATCGAGTCCGGTTGAGCCGGCGGTGTATGTGTACATGTTCGCCCTGATGTCGGCACCCGCTGCGCGCGCTGAATCGACCTTTGCGATGACTTGAGTGAGCTTCCCCCAATTCGGCTTCCCCGCGGCTTTCAAATGGTAGATCTCCGCGGGTACGCCGCCTTCACGCCCGATCCTCAGTAGCTCGTCCACCGCTTCGAGCAGACGCGCGCCTTCGCTCCGCATGTGAGAGATGTATGATCCGCCGTAAGGCGCAGCAGCTTTTGCCAGCGCGATCAGCTCGTCGGTCTTCGCGTAGAATGCGGGAGCGTAGATGAGCGATGAGCCGACTCCAAGCGCGCCTTCCTCCATCGCCTGCCGCACGAGCGCCTGCATTCGCGCAAGCTCCTCCGGTGTGGGCGGGCGATCCGCGTACCCGAGCTCGTGAACTCTCACCGTCGTTGCGCCGACGAACGACGCCACGTTCGGTGAGATGCCGCGCTTGACGAGATAATCGAGGTACTCACCGAGCGTGGTCCATTCGATGGCGTATTTGATGTCTGCCTGTTGCTCGACACTCTCGCGCTTCATCGAGTCGTTGAGCGGTCCCATCGATTCGCCTTCGCCGAAGACCTCGAGAGTGACGCCCTGTCGAATGTCACTCTGCCCGCGCCCGTCTTCGATCAGCGATTCGTTCGCCCAGCTCAGCATGTTGATGAAGCCCGGCGCGATCGCCATTCCCTTTGCGTCGATGTAGTGAGCGGCACGTGCGCGAGTCACATCGCCAACACGCGCGATCGTATCACCGGTTATTGCAATGCCGCCCCTGACTGGTGGGCCGCCGCTCCCGTCGTAGATCAGGCCATTTCCGATTACGAGGTCATATGACGGAGCGGATGCAGCGGATCCGACGCCGGCCGTGGCGCACGCCTGAAGTACGACGGCAGCAAGTCCCAGGATCAGAACGAATCTTGACTGTCGCATGGCCGATGAGATTGGCGACGATGAGCCGGCTTGGCAACTTTACATGGTGTCGTCGACTCGAGTTGTTGCTGCGCTGCTCGCGATTCGTGACTGGTCGATCGCAATAATGTCGCGAGTCGATTCGTCGGCAATGACAGGCGAGTGGAATCAAATCCGTTCCATTCCGGCAATCCCTGAAAAAAGAAAACCGCCGAGCGAATGTCGGCGGTCACTTGTCAGAGCGGGACCAGATTACCAGCGGTAGTGCGCGAATGCCTTGTTTGCTTCGGCCATTCGATGCGTGTCTTCCTTTTTCTTGATCGCGTTCCCTTCACCCTTCGAAGCCGCAATCACTTCAGCTGCGAGCTTCTCGGCCATCGACTTCTCGTTCCTGTCGCGCGAGAACGTGATCAGCCACCGCATCGCGAGAGCTGTTCGCCGATCGGGACGAACCTCGACCGGAACCTGGTACGTTGCACCGCCGACTCGGCGGCTCTTCACTTCGACCGCGGGCTTGAGATTCGTTAGCGCCTGCTTGAACACTGTGACGCCTGACTGCGCAGTGCGACTCTCCACCAGATCCATCGCCTGATAGAAAATCCGCTCGGCGGTGGATTTCTTTCCCTCGTACATGAGGGCGTTGATGAACTTCGATACTGTCTGGCTGTCGTAACGCGCGTCGGCGAGGACGGGGCGCTTGATGGATTTCTTGCGGCGGCTCATTTACTTCTTTCCTCCCGCATCCTTGGGCTTCTTCGTTCCGTACTTCGACCGGCTCTTGTTGCGGCCGGTGACGCCGGAAGCATCGAGCGACCCGCGCACGATGTGATAACGTACTCCCGGCAGGTCCTTCACACGGCCACCGCGAATGAGAACGATGGAGTGTTCCTGAAGGTTGTGTCCTTCACCAGGGATGTAAGCAGTAACCTCGAACCCGTTGGTGAGCCGAACGCGCGCGACTTTACGGAGCGCCGAGTTGGGCTTCTTCGGGGTTGTGGTGTAGACGCGGGTGCAGACTCCGCGCTTCTGCGGGTTTGACTTGAGGGCGGGTGCTTTCTCTTTCTTCTGGACGTCGCGGCGGCTTTGTCGGACGAGCTGGTTTATTGTCGGCATTAAGGCAACTTAGGTGCGAAAAAAACTGCCCGTTTGGAGGGTAACGGGGCAGCCAGTAAAGTTAGACACTGCAACAATTAGAGTCAACCAGACGAGGACAAAACGGCCAACCCCGTGCTTCTAACACCTCGGATCTCTGATCTTCGATGTTTGTCGTTATTCGCGGCCGCGGCTATCGCCGCGTCGCCCGGTAATTCCCACGCACAGCTCCGTCCCCTCGAGCCGATCTCTTGGCGCATTTTCGATGCGGGCACGACAATTACCGCTGAGGCACGACTCGCGTGGTATCACGACCAGCGCGCATCGCTCGCCGGTACTGAAGGCGACCTGTGGGAAGTCCCAACGATCTCGCTTGCCTGGCGAAGCGGACGGATCGCGATTCTAGCGAGTGGAACTGGTCAACGCTTTTTCACCGAGAAGGAACGATTCGCGCCGCCGTATTTCGGTGTTCGGCCGACCACAGATGGAAAGCGCCACGATTCCGGCGAGTACACGATCGCCACTGCGGTCAGACTTACCCCGCAGCGCAATCCTATCAATGTCCTGCTCCGATTCGGAACTCGTCTTCCTACGACCGACAACGAGACGGGCCTCGATCGCGATGCGATCGACTTCTTTGCAACCCTCGCCGGCCACACGCGGCGAGGTCCGCTCTTGCTAGGTCTCGAGGCGGGACTCGGAATCAATACCACTCGGGATTCCGTGTTCGAGCAGGATGATCTGTTTCTCTATGCCGCCCGCCTCGAATACGATGCCCGCACTGTAAGTCCGTCGCTTACAGTCGTCGGACAGGAGCATGGTCCGGCGCATCACGAGATCCGCGGGGTCGAGGACCTGAGCGAGGTGAGGGTCGGCTTGC
The DNA here is from genome assembly GCA_036560025.1 of Gemmatimonadaceae bacterium. Classification (GTDB taxonomy): domain Bacteria; phylum Gemmatimonadota; class Gemmatimonadetes; order Gemmatimonadales; family Gemmatimonadaceae; genus UBA4720. The sequence continues at coordinate 5,630 of DATBRZ010000134.1, forward strand.
GATTCGGACATCGAACGTGGATACGCGTCGAAGCGATCAAAGGCCTCACAACTTTTTCCCCGTCACACGGTTTCACGGTCGCCGTCGGCATGAGACGCTGAGGTTTCCTGCGTCGGCGGTACCGTTTTTGAATGTCGGCGATGCATGATTCGACAAAGACAACTTATCGTAGCGCTGGTTCTCGCAGGCTCGGCGTGCATCGAGATCGGCGACAAGGACAGAAAAAAGGCAGCTGCTGATTCCGCGAGCGCGATCGCCGCCGCCGATTCGATGGCTGTCTCCACGCCATCGTGGGATACGCTGTACACCGACACGATCGGCCTCGGCGAGCGGTACGCGCGGTACATGACGCCGGCGAGCGAATCGACGTTCAAGCTCATCACGCCGTCGAATGCGGCGGCGAGGCCAACGAGATTCCCGCTCACCGTCCCAACGAGAGGATCCACTGCGCTGCAGCTTCAGATTCTGCTCGATCGGGCGGGATTCTCGCCCGGAATAATCGACGCGACGTGGGGCGACAACGCTGCGAAGGCGCTCACATGGTTCAACGCCTCGGCGTCCGGTGATACGACGCACCCGATTGGACTGGCCGATTCCTCGAATCGAAGTGTCGACCGCGCGACTTACAATCGAGTAGCGCAGGCGGCCGGCACGACTCCGTTGATCACGAGTTACACGGTTACTGATGACGACGTGAAGGGGCCGTTCACTCGAATTCCCGACCGCGTCTACGATCAGGCCAAGCTCGATTGTCTCTGCTACTCGTCCGCAACAGAGAAGATCGCAGAGCGATTTCACACGAACCGAGAGCTTCTCGCTCAGCTCAATCCCGGAGTGAACTTCGAGTCGATCAGCGCTGGAACGACGATCTCCGTTCCAAATGTGGGCGAGTCTGAAACAGCTAATTCCCCCTCGGCACCATCCGACTCCAACGCGGGGACAACGCGAGATACCACCGGGAGCCGGTCAGGCGGAATGCGCATAGTCATATCCAAGAAGGAATTCTGGACGCATCTGGTTGACTCATCGGGAAAAGTCATCCGCCACTTCCCATCTACGCTCGGAGCCGGCTACGATCCATCGCCGACCGGTGAGTTCCACGTCACCGGCATCACTCGCAATCCGGCATTTCGCTATGATCCGAAACTGTTCGCGGAAATTCCCGACACGCGTCCGACTGCCAAGCTTCGTCCCGGTCCAAACTCTCCGGTCGGAATAGTCTGGATCGCGTTGTCAAAGCCACATTACGGAATACATGGAACTGCGGCGCCCGAATCGATCGGATACCAGAGCTCACACGGGTGCGTCCGTCTCACGAACTGGGATGCGACTGCACTCGCCGATCTCATTTCGACAGGGACGCCGGTCACCTTCCAGGAGTGACATCCCCCGCTCTCGAACGGCGCTGATCGCAGCGTTCCTGATCAGCGCCGCAGCTGCACTCAATGCGTTGGCGGCTCAGACCGGGAAAGCAAATTCGGTATTCTCCGAGAAGGCAGTCAACGCCCCGATCACGCGCTTTCCCGCGCGGATACCTCAGAGTGGATCAGTTACGCTTCATCTCCAGATTCTTCTCGACCGGGCGAACTTCTCTCCGGGAATCATCGACGGCGGCTGGGGAATCAACGCGGCAAAAGCGATGGCGTTCTTCGCCGATCCCGATGATCGCTCGCGATTCTCGGGTGGTGCGCCCGCGAATGTGACAAGAATCGATCGAGCGATTTATGACCGCTTGCGTGCAGGTGCGGGATCAGAGCTGTTGCTCAAGCGCTATACGATCACAGAGGAAGATGTGGCGGGGCCGTTCGTCGACATTCCCGAGAACGTCTACGAGCAGGCGAAGCTCAAATGTCTCTGCTATTCGTCTCCGGCAGAGGAGCTGTCCGAGCGCTTTCACGCGTCCCGTAACCTTCTTGCGAAGCTCAATCCCCGGGTCCGCTTCGACAAGCTCAAAGCGGGCACACGGATTCTCGTGCCGAACGTGCGTGACGAAACCGCAGCATCACCCACCGATACAGCCATCGCAGCAAAGGTCGTCATCTCTAAGAAGGGATTCTGGACACACGTGCTTGACGCGAACGGACAGATCATCTACCACTTTCCGTCGACGCTGGGCGCAGGGTACGATCCTTCGCCGATCGGGGCGTTCAAGGTGAGCTACGTGTCGCGTGATCCAGCCTTCAAATACCAGCCGAAACTTTTCTCCGAGGTTCCAGACACCGAGCCCGAGGCGCGTCTGCCGCCTGGACCGAATTCTCCCGTCGGCGTAATCTGGGTTTCCCTGTCGAAGCCACACTATGGAATTCATGGAACTTCGTCGCCCGAGACGATCGGGTACACGAGCTCACATGGTTGTGTGCGCCTCACGAACTGGGACGCGGTGCATTTCTCACTAGTAGTGGATGTGGGAACTCCAGTAGAGTTTCACTAACGGGTACGGGGTACGCGGTACCGGGTACGGGGTACGGGGTACCAGCGCTGTTTACCCGTACCCCCTACCTCGTACCCGCCCTTACAACTCCTCGTCGTCCGGGTAGGCCTTCGCAGCGATGCCGGCGGGTATCTCGTCGAGATCCGGCTCCGCGAGAATCTCCGCGATCGTCGGCTCCGGCAGAATCTCCGGTTGAGGCGGCACCGGCGCACCCTCGATGTCCACTTCCTGGTACCGGTACATGCCGGTTCCAGCAGGGATCAGGTGACCGATGATGATGTTCTCCTTGAGGCCCATCAGCTCGTCGCGCGCGCCGCGAATCGCAGCGTCGGTCAGAACTCTCGTCGTCTCCTGGAAGCTCGCCGCCGAGATGAACGACTGAGTCGTCAGACTCGCCTTGGTGATGCCGAGCAACAGAGGCTCTGACGTCGCGGGCTCGTCCTTCTTCTTCTTCGTCCTCTCGTTGACGTCGCGGAAGGTCTGCTTGTCGACATGCTCGCCCTCGAGGAACGGAGTGTCCCCCGACTCGAGAACGCGAACCTTCTGAAGCATCTGCCGCACGATCACGCCGATGTGCTTGTCGTTGATCTTCACACCCTGCAGTCGGTAAACCTCCTGCACTTCGTTGAGCAGATACTCCTGCACCGCGCGCGGACCCTTGATGCGAAGGATGTCGTGCGGATTGACTGGTCCCTCGGACAAGCGGTCTCCAGCACGCACGCGATCGCCCTCGTGCACTCGAAGGTGCTTGCCGGCGCCGACCTCGTACGTGTGCTCTTCCGCCTGATCATCCGGCACCGGCGTATCGCCCACCATCTTCAGCGGACGCACGAAGATCTCTCGCTTGCCGCGCTTGATCTCGCCGAACCGAACGATTCCCTCGATCTCCGACACGGTCGCTGGATCCTTCGGCTTCCGCGCCTCGAACAGCTCCGCCACACGCGGCAGACCACCGGTGATGTCGCGAGTCTTGTAGGCTTCGCGGCTCACTTTGGCGAGGATTGTTCCCGCCGTGATGCGCTGCTTGTCCTCGACGGCTAGCTGCGCGCCAACCGGAATCACGAAGTCGCGGAGCCGCTTTTCCTTCGCGCCCTTTGTCTCCCAGATCTCGATGTGCGGATGCAGCTTCTTCTCACGATCCTCGATGACGACAGTCTGACGAAGTCCGGTGAGCTCGTCGAGCTCCTCGGACACCGACTCGTCGGGAACGAGATCGACGAATCTGATCAGTCCTTCTACGTCGGAGATGATGGGGTTCGAGTACGGATCCCACGAGAAGATGACCTGGTCCTTCTTCACCTCCTCTGCATCCTTCACCATCAGCGTGGCGCCAAGCGGCACCTGAAGACGCGCACCAATCTTGTTGTCGGCGGAGGTCCGAATCGTGAGCTCGCCTTCGTAGGAGGTCACGATCTGCAGGCCCTCCGAATTGATTACCGTGATCAGGCGGTCGCCGAACTCAATGATGCCCTCGACCTTCGATTTGCGCGCTGTCTGCTCGGCGATTCGGGCTGCAGTTCCACCAATGTGGAACGTGCGCAGCGTGAGCTGCGTTCCCGGCTCACCGATCGACTGCGCCGCGATAATGCCGACTGCCTCTCCCTTGTCGACCATTCCCATGGTCGCCAGGTTGCGGCCGTAGCACATCTGGCAGAGTCCGCGCTTCGCTTCGCATGTGAGCACGCTGCGAATGCGAACGGTCTCGATTCCCGAGTCCTCGATCTGCCGCGCCATGTCTTCGTCGATCAGCTGACCAGCTTCCGCGAGCAGCGTCGCACGACCCGAGTGATCGGTCTCGTGCGGATCCTCGACGTCTTCTGCAGCCACGTTACCGACGATACGCTCGGCCAGCGGCTCGATGATGTCCTCGCCTTCCTTCAACGCTCCGACCTCGAGGCCAAGGATCGTACCGCAATCCTCCTCGGTGATCGTCACGTCCTGTGCAACGTCCACGAGCCGGCGCGTGAGGTATCCTGCATCCGCCGTTTTCAAAGCAGTATCGGCCAGACCCTTTCGCGCACCGTGCGTCGAGATGAAGTACTCGAGCACCGACAAGCCTTCGCGGAAGTTCGACTTGATCGGACTCTCGATGATCTCGCCGATTCCACCGGTGAGCTTTTTCTGCGGCTTCGCCATCAGTCCGCGCATTCCAGCGAGCTGACGGATCTGATCGCGTGATCCTCGCGATCCGGAGTCG
>DATBRZ010000135.1:0-4650 GCA_036560025.1 Gemmatimonadaceae bacterium
CTGGGCCGATGATCTCGAAGAAAGATTGCGCTCGTGTCGTCGACGCCTTCCTGGAGGCGATCAAGGACTCCCTGCAGCACCAGGAAAACATCGAGGTGCGCGGGTTCGGCACGTTCAAGATTCGAAAACGTAAGACGCGCATGGCGCGCAATCCCCGCACTGGGGCACCCGTAGAGGTCTCTGCCCGTCCAGTGCCCGTATTCAAGCCATCGAAGGAGTTGCGAGCGCTGGTCGCCGGCCTGGAAGTCGGCGACAACAGCGCGGCCGATCTCTCCGAGGCGGGCTAGCTACCGGCAGCAGCGGTGGATATCACCGTTCGCGTCTTCGCTGCATACGCGGACGCATTGGGCCGCGCTGAGGTTCCGCTTGTTCTCCCCGACGGCGCAACTGTTGACGACGCCGTGCGTTCTGTTTCAACGCTTCCCGGTGGGCAGGTAATTCCGCGGAGCCCGCTCGTAGCGGTGAACCACACTTACGCGAGCGCCGCGGTGCGTCTGAATGAAGGAGACGAGGTCGCGTTGATTCCGCCCGTATCGGGAGGCTGATTGCGCGCTGCGCTAGTTACCGATCCTCTCGATGTGTCGCGGCTGGTTCGTGAGGTTGCATCGCCTGAGCGCGGAGCGACGGCTTGTTTCATTGGCACTGTTCGAGAAACGAACGACGGACGCGCCGTAACGGGAATCGACTATCGCGCATATCAGGAGATGGCTGAGGCCGAGCTGAACCGCATTTTGGTGGAGGCCGTGAATCAGTACGATGGCATCGACGTCGCTCTCGAGCATCGAACCGGGCAGCTTGCTGTAGGGGACGCGAGCATCGTCGTTGTGGTAGCTCACGCTCATCGCGCCCCCGCGCTCGATGCACTCAGATCCATTGTGGAACAGATAAAATCGCGAGCGACAATCTGGAAGCTCGAGTTATACGAAGATGGGACTCGTGAATGGGTGAGCGCCGGCGCGCAACACCTCGTGAGCAGCGATCGCGATGCGTGAGCTGAGAGACGGACACGGCCGCCTGATTCGGTACATCCGCGTCTCGGTGACGGATAAATGCAACTTCCGTTGCCTCTACTGCATGCCGCCGGAAGGATTGCAGTGGCTGCCGAAACAGGAGCTGCTCAGCTACGAGGAAATCGCATCGATAGTCGGCGAGATGGCAGACCTTGGCGTAATGAGCGTTCGCCTCACGGGCGGCGAGCCGACCATCCGGCCAAATCTCGAGACTCTGATAAAGCTCATCGCGGCAGTCGACGGGATCTCGGACATCTCGCTGTCGACGAATGGTCTTTTGTTCGTTGAGCGTGCGAACACTTATGCAGCCGCTGGATTGAATCGCGTGAACATCAGTGCCGATTCGCTGAGGCCGGAGCGCATTCGCGCAATCGCGCGTCGCGACATTCGTTTCGACCCAATCGCCGCGGCACTCGCAGCAGAACGAGCGGGGCTCGATCCGATAAAGATCAACGTGGTCGTGATGCGCGGCATCAACGACGATGAGATCGTGGACTTCGCGCGGCTTACACTCGAGCATCCGTGGCACATCAGATTCATCGAGCTGATGCCAGTGGGAGACATGCGTGAGCTGACGTGGGAGCACGTAGTCCCGTCGAGCGAAGTTCTCGAGCGTGCGAGTGCAATCGCGCCACTCGTACAGGACCCCGGCCCATCACGCGGAAGCGGGCCCGCGCGGTATCACCGTTTTGCGGGTGCTCCGGGGTCGATCGGCGTCATAACGCCGATGACTCACACGTATTGCGCTTCGTGCAACCGCGTTCGCCTCACCGTTGATGGGCGACTGAGAACATGCCTCTTCGGTGACCACGAAGTGTCGTTGCGGGATCCGCTCCGCCGCGGTGAGCGCGTGACGCCTTACGTACTTACTGCACTCGCCGACAAGCCTCGCGCGCACGAGCTGCTCGATCTTCGCGTCGGCGGACTTCTCGCTCTGTCGCAAGTGGGCGGATAACTTTCGGCGTCTCTTCAAGCAAAATAGAAATGGTGAACAAGATCACGGTGGTCGGCGCCGGAAATGTCGGCGCGACAACCGCTCAGCGTCTCGCCGAGAAGGAGCTCGCGAGACAGGTCGTTCTCGTCGACATACAGGAGGGAATTCCGGAAGGGAAAGGACTCGATCAGTGGGAGTCCGCGCCGATCGAAAGCTTCGACACGCGAGTGACGGGCACGAACGGCTACGACGAGACTGCCGGCTCGGAAATAGTCATTGTCACGGCGGGAATCGCGCGCAAACCGGGCATGTCGCGCGACGATCTCCTCAACACGAACGCCGGAATCGTGAAGCAGGTGTCGGAGAGCATACGCGACACCTCACCGGACTCGATCATCATCATGGTATCGAATCCGCTCGATGTCATGGCGTATGTCGCGAAGGAAGTGACGAAATTTCCGCGCGAGCGCGTGCTTGGAATGGCCGGTGTGCTCGACACGGCGAGATATCGATCGTTCATCGCGCTCGAGCTCGACGTTTCCGTTCGCGACATCCAGGCGATGGTGCTCGGCGGCCACGGTGATACGATGGTGCCGCTCGTCTCATATACGTCCGTCAGTGGAATTCCGGTCACGCAGCTCATGACCACCGAGAAGCTCCGCGCAATCGTCGACCGGACGCGCAATGGCGGCGCTGAGATAGTGAAATACCTGAAGACGGGTTCGGCTTACTACGCACCGTCTTCGGCAGCCGTTCAGATGTGTGAATCAATCGTGCTCGACCAGAAGCGGATCTTGCCGTGCGCTGCGTGGCTCGAGGGTGAGTATGGAATGCGCGGACTTTTTCTTGGCGTTCCGTGCAAGCTCGGACGGAAGGGACTGGAGCAGATCATCGAGGTCGAGCTTACCGCGGAAGAGAAACAGCAGCTCGCGCACAGCGCCGACGCGGTGCGGGAGCCAATGGGGGCGGTGAAGCTCTAGGCGGGACATGAACCGCCTCGTGCGATTCTACAAATCGGCAATCGGCAAGAAGGCCGTGATGGCCGTTACGGGCGTGATCGGGATCGGATTCCTGATCCTTCACGTCCTCGGCAACCTGCTCGCTTTCAGCGGCCCCGATGCGATCAACGGCTACTCGCATCTTCTGAAAAGCTCGGGCGAGCTGCTGTGGCTGCTGCGCGGAGTGCTCATCGTCTCCCTCGTGCTTCACGTCGTCGCGGCGACTCAGCTCACGATTCAGAATCGCGCTGCACGCCCGATTGGATACGCGAAGCGAGAAGCGCAAGTCGCGACCCTTGCATCGCGTACGATGCGTGCTGGAGGCGTTCTCCTTCTCGTGTTCATCATCGTCCACATTCTTCACTTCACGACGGGAACATTGCGACCCGCCGGTGTGTTCAGCACGGCCGACGTGTTCGGAAACATCATTGCAAGCTTTCGTTTGTGGTGGGTGACGCTTTTCTACGTCGTGTCCATGATTGCGCTCGGCGCGCATCTCTATCACGGAGCGTGGAGCTCGGTCCGATCGATGGGAGTGACGCAGCCCAGCGATGATCCACTTCAGAAGCGCGTGTCGCTTGTCGTCGCACTTTTCATCTGGGCGGGATTTACCGCGGTTCCGGTTGCGGTATTCCTCAGATTGATCGGCTGATGCTCAAACTTGATGCTCGCATTCCTTCGGGTCCGCTGGAAGGGAAATGGGATAGACATCGCTTCGAGATGAAGCTCGTGAATCCCGCGAACCGCCGCCGATACCAGATCATAGTTGTGGGATCCGGCCTCGGCGGCGGGGCGGCTGCCGCAACGCTCGGCGAGCTCGGCTACAACGTGAAGTGTTTCTGTTTTCAGGATTCCCCTCGCCGAGCACACAGCATCGCCGCCCAGGGCGGAATCAACGCTGCGAAGAACTATCAGAATGACGGCGACAGCGTTTATCGTCTGTTTTACGACACCATAAAGGGGGGAGACTTCCGCGCGCGCGAAGCGAACGTGTACCGCCTGGCACAGGTGAGTCTCAACATCATCGATCAGTGCGTCGCGCAAGGCGTGCCATTCGCGCGCGAATACGGCGGCCTTCTCGCCAATCGATCATTCGGCGGAGCACAGGTCTCGCGAACTTTTTACGCCCGCGGTCAGACCGGTCAACAGCTGCTGCTGGGCGCGTACCAGGCGCTCGAGCAACAGGTGGCCGCTGGTACCGTGAAGATGTATCCGCGGACGGAGATGCTCGACCTCGTGGTTATCGACGGTCGCGCGCGCGGAATCATCACGAGGGATCTCGTCAGCGGAGCGATCGAATCTCACGTCGCGGACGCAGTGGTGCTCGGGACGGGTGGCTACGGCAACGTGTTCTACCTGTCGACGAACGCGAAGGGATCCAACGCGACCGCGATTTGGCGCGCGTACAAGCGCGGGGCTGCGTTCGCCAATCCGTGCTTCACGCAGATTCATCCGACGTGCATACCGGTGAGCGGCGAGTATCAATCGAAGCTCACGCTGATGAGCGAGTCGCTGAGAAACGACGGCAGGGTCTGGGTTCCGAAAGCCAGGGGAGACAGGCGCCCGCCGAATGAGATTCCGGATGCTGAGCGCGACTACTACCTCGAGCGAAAGTATCCGAGCTTCGGCAACCTGGCTCCGCGCGACATCGCGTCACGGGGAGCAAAGGAAGTATGCGACGAAGGGCGTGGTGTCGGCGAAAGCGGTC
>DATBRZ010000136.1:0-24052 GCA_036560025.1 Gemmatimonadaceae bacterium
GGACGAAGACTTTGCTGTTCGTCGATCCCCATGGCGTCGGTGCAGATACTCCACTAAAGACTCCGGGTATCGTTGCCCAGGGGCCACTGCGCCAATTCATGGCTCTCGTGTCGCAGTGCGATCTTTTTATCTGCAACGACAGCGGACCGATGCATATCGCCGACGCACTCGGAGTGCGCGTAGTCGGTGTGTTCACGACCGGAAACCCTGTGTGGCATCGCCCGTATCGCGAGGGGCAGCGATTCGTGGGTCGGGGGACCGGATCCGATTTCATCGACTATCCGACGGTTGCCGACGTTATCGAAGCGGCTGCCGGCGCTCTTACTCTTCACGAAACCGTAGAGACAGGGCGATGACCGCACTGGAGCGGCACAGATCCGTCCGTCGCAACACTGTGCTCAATATCGCTGGGATCGGCATTCCGCTGATTGTCGGCCTTGCGGTGATGCCGACAATCACAAGCCATCTCGGTCCCGCCCGATTCGGCCTTCTCGGTCTGACACTCGCGTTACTCGAGTATTCGACGCTGTTCGATCTTGGGCTCGGACGCGCGACGACGAAGCATGTTGCAGAAGGGCTGGAGATTGGAGACACCAGCATCTCAGCGCTTGTTGCAGGCTCGGTAATCGGTCAGGCAGTGCTTGGCGCCATCGGCGGAATGCTGTTCATCCTGCTCGCCCCGTTCCTTGCCGAAAGACTGTTTGTAATTCCCGCAAATCTTCACGAGGAAGCGATTGGCGTCTTCAGGCTGCTTGGCCTCATGATTCCGGCAACGCTGCTGCTCGTCGGCTTGCGCGGGGTGCTGGAGGCAGCCCACCGGTTCGATCTCAGCAACGCGGTAAGAATCCCCAGCAGCCTTGCGTCGTTCCTCATTCCCGCGATTGCGGTCACGAACGGATTCTCGCTCGTCGATGTGATGGTAATGCTGGTCGTTGCACGATGCGTGTTTTGCGTAATGATGCTGATCGCAGTTCATCGTGCGATTCCTTCGCTCGTATGGCACGTACCGCGCGATTGGGCGGTGTTTCGCCCGCTGATTGCATTTGGCGGCTGGCTTTCCGTCAGCAATGTCGTCAGCCCACTTCTCGTGTATCTCGACCGCTTCTTCCTGGGTGCTTTGATCGGAGTTGCTGCAGTTGGGTTCTATTCCGCTCCATTTGACGGCGTGATTCGACTGCTGATCGTACCTGGGGCAATGGTGACGGCGCTCTTTCCATCTGTGAGTGGCCTCAACGCGGTTCGTGACACAGTGAGAATGCGCACCTTGTACACTGCGGCCGTTCGCAACATCCTGCTGATTCTCATCTTGCCGGCCGCTCTGATCGGGATTTTTGGCCCCGAGCTCTTGAGGCTCTGGCTTGGTAATGCGTTCGCGGTTGAGAGCGGACGCGCTTTACAAATCCTCGCGGCCGGCGTCGTCGTCAACGGTTTAGCCCACGTGCCGTCTGCATTTCTGTCTGCCGTTGGGCGTCCCGATGTCAACGCGAAGTTTCATGTGCTCGAGCTCGTCATCCACGTGCCACTCGCTTACTGGCTCATCAGAAACTTCGGGATCACCGGTGCCGCAACAGCGTGGACTGTACGCGTGACTCTCGACGCGGCGTTGCTCTTTGCGGCAGGATCGCGATTGATCGGTGACCGAAAGGCGCCGCTCGCACGCGCAATAGCGGCCGACGGTGCAGTCTCGAGCTGAGTGCTCGCCCTCGACGAGGTAAAATCGCCGCTGCGACGCGGTCGCGTCGGGCGGGCAGTTGGATTTGTCCGTCCGTATCTCTTCGGCCTGGCGAGCGCAGCTTATCTGTTCACCGTTGGCTGGATTCGCTCGCGCAATCGCGGGCTGATCGTCGAGCTATGCCGTCACTTTGGCTACCCGTACAACGTTCGCGAGCAACCAACGCTCCCGGTTATCGCGCTCGATGAAATCACGGACGAGCAGGTGGCGATCGACGTGCGCGCTCTGGACACAGTCGACGGGAATGTGACCGACCGCGAGCTCATCGCGATCTGTCGACTGGTTCGTCAACAGCGCCCACAGGCGATGTTCGAGTTCGGCACCTTCGACGGGAGGACGACGTTGAACATGGCTGCAAATGCGCCGAACGAGTCGAGGGTCTACACGCTCGATCTCCCTCCGCAGGACGTGCCGGAATCGCGGATACCTCTAGATCAGCAGGAGCTTCGGTACGCATCGAAGCCGGAGTCAGGCAGTCGATTCAAGGGAACCGAGGTCGAGACGAGAATCGTTCAACTTTACGGAGACTCCGGTCGCTTCGACTTTTCGCCTTATGCGTCCCAAGTCGATTTCATTTTCATTGATGGATCACATGTCTACGAGTACGTGATCAACGACTCGCTGCTGGCGCTTCAGATGCTCCGTAATGGGAGGGGCACCATCGTCTGGCACGATTACTCGACATGGGACGGAGTAACTCGCGCTCTTCACGATCTTGCGAGGCGTCATCGATCGTTCAAGGATGTGCGCCGCGTCGAAGGAACCACTCTCGCCTTGCTGCAACTTTGATGGCCGGAGCCAACGAGTTCGAGCCCCGCGCATTTCGACGACGACGAAACCTGGTACTTGGCCGAGCTTCCGAGCTCATCGGCCCAATCCTTCGACTCGGTGCCAGAGCGCGGTCGCGCGGCTCTCCGTCTGATCCCCAGCGTTGGCGCAACGGTCTGATCCTCAGTCATAACCACATCGGCGATGTGCTTTATCGAACGTGCTCGCTGTCGCAACTGCGCGAGGCACTGCCGGATTGCCGATGGACGTTTCTGACCACTCCTGAATCGGCTGAGATTCTGGAGGGGAATCCATCGATCGAGAGTGTGGTCACGCAGTGCACGGGTGAAAACAGCTGGGATCTCGCGCCTGGTGGGTTCGCTGATCTCAGGAACCGACGCTTCGACGTTGTGCTTTGCACAAATACTCTGCGCCACTATCCCGATCTCTTTCTCGCAACAGCGCTCGGGATACCCAATCGTGTCGGGTTTGCTTACAAGGGGCTGTCGGGGCTTCTCACGCTTCCTGTTCCTATCAGCTATCCGAGCAGCTTTCCCGCGTACTTTCGCTCGATGGTGGCGCATGTCGCCAACCTCGAGCCCGATTGGGACCTCAGGCCGCGACTCTTTCCAACTCCATCAGACAGGGAATCCGCCGCTCGCGCATGGAACGAGTCCGGGTTCGACGATTCACGCCCAGTAGTCGCATGTGCGATTACAACCAGGCAGCTGGGAGCGAATTGGCCGCCGTCACTCCCGCTCGCCATTCTCACCAAAGCACGCGAACATATCGACTTCGATGTCGTGTTGACCGGCACTGCGCGCGATGAGAGCGATCTCAGAATCCTCGCGAATCAGGTCGAGTTTGAATGTCGGATCCTGCCGGGCACACTTGGTCTGCGTGCTTTTGCGGCGTTCCTGGAAAAATGCGACGCGGTGCTCACCCTTGATTCGGGAAATCGACACATCGCAAACGCGGTCGGTACACCAGTGTTCTTTCTCAGAAATCCGTCTGTGTCGCGAGTCGAATCAGGAGCCTACTGCTCGACCGAAACGGATCTTGCGCCGCCGGCCGAGTATCAGGCAGCCGCTCAAGTACAGCGAGCGACAGTCACTTTTGCTGTCAACGGTGCCGCGACGCTGCTTGCGGAAGCGCTGCGGCGCGCGGAAGGCGCGTCAGCGAAAAGCGTCCCTGCTCACGAAGCCGGAGACAGTTCCTGAGAAGATCGCCCATCCAATTCGCGGGCGTCCTTTCAGTGTTTCAACGAGCGCACGCGCGGGTTTTGTGACGACGAGGTAGGCCAGCGCGATGAGCTTCGTTATGCCGCGATAGTTGCGTCGCACGAAGAACACTCGCAGCCGGTTATTTGCGTTCGCGAGCGTCACACCGAGTTGAGCTGCTCCGATCGTCGCACCCACCTTGTGATAGGCGATCGCGGACGGGACGTAGAGAACGGGAATACCAGCGGCTCGCGCTCGCATCGAAATGTCACCGTCCTCCCAGTAAGCAGGGAAATAACATTCAGCGAGCGTCCCGATGCGATCGATCGTGTTTCTCGCGATGATCATTGCGCAGCCGGTGACAAACGGAGTCTCGACGGGATCTTCCGTGTGTGGCACCTCGCGATTGTGCTGCATCAATGCTCGCCACGGATACTCGACACCGCCGGCGTACCATACTCTTGTTCTGTCTTCGTGCTCGTAGATCGTCGGACCGAGGATTCCCGCATCAGGGTGTCGCTCGAGAATGTCTGCGATGTCCGCAAAGAACGTTCGTTCGAGCGTAGCGTCGTTGTTCAGCAGCAACAAATGCGTGACGCGAGTGTGCTTCAGCAGATGTTCAATCCCGAGATTGGTTCCGCCGGCGAATCCTCGGTTTTTCGCCGACTCGATTACAGCCAGCCACGGCAACTCACTCGATTCGTTAGCGCGCATGAGTTGAGACGCTTCGCCCCATTTTCTGATGCGCGATAGCGAATCGTCTGAAGAGGCGTTGTCCACCACAACGACATATGCCGGCCGCGGATCCGTCTGATTCAGTGAATCCAGGCAGCTCAGCGTGTCATCGGGATTGTTCCAGTTGAGAACGACGACGCCGAAGAGAGGAGGGTGCGTCTCCGGTAGCTGAGACATCAGGTTCGAGTGTAACTGGAGTCGGTCAGGCGACTGGCCGGTGGATTCGGGAGATTGATTCGTCGGTTTGTTCAGCGCTGTCCTGCGGCCGGGACGGGCGCGCTCCGCGTCCACCGCGACGCCAGCCGCCGGTTGTATTCGTGAACTCCAGCCATGCATCAGGATTGCGCGCGCGCCAATCCTCCAGGATCACGATCGAGCCGGCAACCAGAACTCCACATACGAGTCCGAGCAGCAACGCAGTGATCGCCAACGCGCCATACCTCGGCCATTCCGCCTTCCTCGGTGGAACCGCCGAATCGATCACGGTGATGAGAGCGGCGTCGTTGAACTCGTCGAGGCGCGCGATCTCGAGTTGCCGTTGAAGAGTGAGGTACAGTTCATTGGCGATGTCGACGCTTCGCTTGATCTGTTGCTCCTCGAATCGAAGCGCGGGCGACGATGTGCCAGCGCGATTCTGCTCATAGAAGGATCTCAGTCGTCCCTCGGCTCGTCGAAGCTCTGCCTCAGCGCTATCCAGTCGTAACTCGATGAATATCCGCTTTGATTTCGCGCGAGACACGCGCGTCTCTCTGTTAAACGTTCCGACAAGATCGATCAGCCGGTTCGCGATTGCGGCGCTCAGGGCCGGCCACTGTGCATCGACGCTGAACCAGACGAGGTTGGTTTTGACGTCCCACCCTGGCCGAAGGTTCTTCCGAATCTGCTTGATGGCCTTTTCCAATCTGCGCGCGGGATTGCCTTCGCGTAGATGCATGATCTCGAGGAGTGTTGCGCTGTCACTAAGTGCAGCGGTTCGGGGGTTCGGAAACCGCGATTCGAGGAGTCGCGTCAGTAGCTCGCGGCTGGCGAGTAGCTGGACGTAGAAGTTGGGCGACTCGGACGGATCACCCGTTGCAGCCCCAAGCTCGGAGAACAGGTCGCCGACCGATCCGCCTACCGCTCCGAGCCCTTGCAGTCGTCCGCTGCTCGAAGCGTTCGATACGAATGAAGCCTCGCTTCTATATACGGGGGGTACGAGCAACGCCGTCACAGCCGCGAGGATGAGGGCGACGAACGTGACGCCGGCTACGATCCGCCATCGGCGCATGACGCCGGCAAGCCATCTCGCAAATGTCAGATCACTGTACGCCAGCGTGGCCTCGGGCATTGGCGAATCCCAGGTGGACGTTACCCGCGATCAAGGTAATTGCATGCGGCTGCGCGGCGCAAAGAAAAACACGTGGACCTCAGTGCGTTTAACCGTTGCCGTCACGTCGACGCTTCTCCCCGATGACGTAACTCGACCAACCGGTGAAGTGAAGCTGTGCAACATATCGGTGCCGGCTCGTTGATCCGGCGATGAGATAGAGCGGGTAGGCTGCGCTGAAGAGAAGATTGCGAGACACCCCGGATTGTATGGGATCCAACGCATTCTCCCGCATCCATGCGGCAATGGAATCCGCGCGGACCGGATTCACGTGCGTCGGGTCGTCATAGAAATTGAGCGTGACCTGACCGGCGCCGTCACCGCGTGCGCTATCGAGCTCAGTTGAGCGGGGGTGTGGCGTCTCGACGTAGATCCTGCCGGCGGCGTGTAGTACCCGCGCGGCCTCACCGATCAGAAACTGTGGCCGCTTAAGATGCTCGACGACGTGCATGCATGTGACAGCGTCGAAGTAGTCGTCTGGCCACGGCAACGCTGCCGCGTCAAAGTCCGATCGTTTGAATTGAGTGTGGGGAGGATAGTTCTCCGGCTCGCCGGCGACATCCGAGGAGTGGAGCTCGAGATCCGGCCTCAGCTCGGCGATGTGCTTCAGAGTGCCGCCGTCAGAGCTGCCGAGATCGAGAAGACGGCCGCGCTTTGGAATCCCGGCGACGAAACGCGCGCGTGTATCAATCCACGGTGCGACTCTTAGATATTTCCAGTTCAACTTGGCGCCGCCGGGCGGAGTAGAGGCGATGCGTTCGTTGTTTTTATCTGCGAAGTGCTATCGCTATGGCTACGAAGCTTGCTGCAACCTGCGCGATTGACCCGATCGTTGCGATGTAATCGACTCGCCGCTCGCTCGGATCCTTCTGCGGAACGAACACGGTGCTGCCGGGCCGCGGTTTCGGCTCACTTTTGAAGATGAACCTGCCGGTCATCGCTTCGACTTTTCCATTCGGCTGAGTCACGTACGCGTACTTGATGTCACCTTTCCGAGTTGCTCCGCCGGCAGCACGCACATAGTACTCGAGCGGCTTGCCAGGAACGTAGGTCACCGCAACGGGAGAGTTCACGGATCCCGCCACGTTCACGACTGCATTGTATCGCGGAATGAAGATCGAGTCGCCATCCTGGAGCTGCAGGTTGTCGCGCGAGCCTGGATGGCGAAGAATCTCGGGCAGCGCGATCCCGATGCGGCCGACCTTGTCTTTTGCGCGATAGAACGTCACGCCGTCAGCGTACGCCTCTGGCGTGAGCCCGCCGGCGCGCTGAATCAGATCGGAAACCTTCTCCGTCTTCGTGCGGAGCGAGTACGCGCCGGGGAACCGCACTTCGCCTGAGATCACCGCGGTTCGCTGGAGCTCCCAGTTCGGCTGACGCAGAATGAGCACGTTGTCATATGGCCGCAGCGCGACTTCGGGCGTTTGCCCCGATGGTGCGGGCAGGCCCGGAGGACCGAAGTAACGACCGTCCGGTCCTCGTTCGAAGAGGTAGCTAGAGTCGAGCGCCACTCTGAACGTTTCTGCTGTCGCGCCACCGCGCCGATCGGCAGGAAGTCGCGCGATCTCTGCTTCGCGCAAGTCTGCGCTCTGCTCGAGTCCACCGGCAAGGAGTACCAGATCGCGAACTGTCATGCCCTCGTGATAGGGTACCTGTCCGCTGTTTCGGACCGCGCCGGTTATTGCGACCGTTCGAGTTGGCCGGAATTCGCTCGCCGAGAACACGCGGATCTCGTCGTCCTCTCTGAGCGGGAAATCTCCAATCACACTGCCGGCAGTATCGCGGAGCATGGCGTGGAGCTGCGTCCGCGTTGAATCCGGATTGAGGCGAGAGACCTGGATTTGTCCGAGGTATGTGTCGGGCTTCGCGCCGCCTGCGAGTCGCAATGCCTGCGACACAGTCATTCCAGGCGTGAGACCAATCGCCCCCGGTTGCCACACGTTGCCATTCACGAGCACGCGGTTCCGCATGCGCTCCGCAACCTTGAATACACGAACCACATCGCCGTCGAGGAGCTGAATGTTCCCGCCGTCGGCAGCCGCCAGGGTCTCCGACGTGATATCAATCGTGACGCGATCGCGGCCTCCGGTGGCTCCGCGTTGATTGGGCGCCTGAATGCGCTCGATCTGCACTCGCCTGATCGACGCGCTCGATCGGAGCCCGCCGGCGAAACGCACGACGTCTCTCAGAGTCTCGGTGGGACGCACTTCATACGTCGCGGGGCGCATCACCTCGCCCGTTACGCGCACGTGTGCCATTCGCACTGGTACGAAGACGACGTCGCCGTTGAGGAGCCGCACATCGCGCGACGCATCGCCACTCAGGAGATAGTCGTAGACGTCGAACGTCTGCACCGTTCTACCGCCGCGGCGAATCTGAACGTTGCGGAGCGATCCGCTTTCTGTCGGACCGTTCGCTGCGTAGAGCGCATAGAGCGCGGTCCCGAGACTCGATATCCTATAGCTTCCTGGACCGACTACGTCTCCCAGGACGAAGATCTGGTTCGATCTGATCCGCGACGGCGTCACCGAGAAGTGCGTTGTCGCACCCGCGCCTCTCCTGACTCCCGAATAGACGCGGCCGAGGCGCGCGTACAAAACGTTCTCGAGCTCGCCGAGGGTGAGATTATTGACATAGATCTGTCCCGCCTGCGGCACGACGATGAATCCATCCCGTGTGACGCTCAGCGTGTAGGCCTGATTGACGTCACCCGTGAGCACGAGCACGAGCTGGTCACCCGGGCCGAGGCGGTAGCTCGCGTCGACGGGCCCGCTGATATTGGGATCAAATAAGGTTGTCGGCTGACGAAACATCGAGAGCCCGAAGATCGCGTAGCCGCTGTCGGTGGCGTTTCGAGCAGTATCTCTGGCTGCCCTCGCGAGTGAGTCGAGTCGAGCGCATCGCGCGGCGGCCGCAGTCCGCGCGAGCTGCGCCTGCGCGCGACCCGCCGCAGTCGTATCTCTCGGGATGATCGTCGTGTCGCTCATCGGCGTCTTGCCGCAGTGAAGCGCCGCGATGTCGAGAGTGTCGACGATCCCGAGCTGTCTTACAGCGGCGAAAACGTCTTCGGGTGTTGCCGTCGTCGAGCCGGGTTCCTGCCCAACTGAGCCGGGCAGGTATGCGTCAAGAAGGTTTTCGGGGTAGCCCTCTGCGCGAAGTCTGGCTCTGATCTGATCTGCCGTGAGTCCGCTCGAGAGAATTCGAGACTTGAGCTGCTCGAGAACTATCGGATCCACCTGCTGCAGACGCTGCAGCTCTGACGGTGTTTGGGACGCGGCGACCGTTGGTGCGAGGAAGAGGAATGCGGATGCCATTAGGTACCGCAGACGTTTTTGATTCATCGATTGTTGGTGGAAAGAAGGACTGCTTCGTGTAGTGCAGTGGTCGCGCAGGGACTCGAACCCCGGACCTCTGGTATGTGAGACCAGCGCTCTAACCAGCTGAGCTACGCGACCGCTTCAGACGCCCCGCCTCAACATCCGCGTGCGTGCCGGCGGCGGCCGAAAACAAGGTAAGACCAAACCTAACTTGGCGCAGAAAGTGTGTACACCGGTCACGAGTTGCGGGGTGCGGGTCGCTCGTACCCCATTACCCGTAACCGTGGTCAATGGGCCCTGCAGGGTTCGAACCTGCGACCGTCGGATTATGAGTCCGCTGCTCTGACCAGCTGAGCTAAGGGCCCGCTGCACTCTTAAGCGTACGGTCAATTTAGCGGAGGCGACAGCACCGAGGAACGCCACGATCATTGAAATGGAATCAGCCATCGTGGTACCCAGACGATTTTGGCGCGCCCTTCGAAAACGGTGATGTCGTTGCCAGTGATGTTGCGTCGATTCCTCACCTGATTGATGCCGACATCCCCGACGATCTGGAAATCGCGAATCGGAATCGACGCACCGCTCAATCCGACGCGATTCACGGTCCAGACAACTCCCTGCAGAAAGACCGGAGTCGTCGCGTACTGACTGGGATGGGGATACGTGATCCGATAGTCGCCCTCACCCTGCCGGCGATGCGCGACATAGAGCTTGAGCGGCGTCAGCGGGATCAGTGCGAGATCGATACCGGCGCGAACTTCATCGTAATCGCTGTAGCCTCGTCCCAACCCCACCCCGTAAATCGCGTACCGCTCGGCGACGTTGGGAGTTCGGTACGCCAGATTCGATACTCGAGTGTAACTCGCAAACGGCCGCTGACCGCGCCATCCGGGGAGTCCGTCGGCCGTCACAGAGAACGCATATGAAGAAGGCTCGGCGCAGACGGAATCGCATTTGTCGATCTGAACGTCATCCAGCAGGACCTGCGCGCTCAACGTGCCTGCGGTTCGCGATCTGGCCGCAACGTCGAAGCCGAAGCTCAAGTTCCCGTCGGTTCGCTCATTTCTCCAGCTGAGGGAGAAAACATTGAATGGATTGATGAGCGAGAACTCGAGGCCGCGATGAACGCCTGAATACAGATATGCCTCACTCAGTCCACCCTCGAACCATCCGCGGCGATACGACAGGCGATGTATTGAGAAATACCGCGACGACTCAACACCTGGCGAGAGTACGTAGTTCTCGAGTCTCGCGATGACTGTCTCGACGTGAAATCGGTCAGTGCCGATCCGCGCGAATAGATGATCGTAGGTGTATGCAGCATCCCCAAGCAGAAGCCCTTGAAGCGCCGGCGGACCCCAGTTGCGAGCGACACGGCCGAACGTGGCTTCAGCGTACTTCCATTGTCCGGAGACGTAGGCGTCCTCGGTGCGTCCGGCGAGCTTGCGGTCCTTACGTCCGGCGAATTCGGGATCGACGTTGAGCCGGTTGTCGAGCAGCGCGCGAACCGAGCCGGCAAGGTGTCCGCCCGCGAAAACGAAATAGCCTGCCATTGCTGGTCGCACATTCTGTTCAGCGTCAGCGAGCATCAGCTCGCGGCGGTTGGAAGTTTGCGCGGTGGCGTAAATGTCAAACGTCGCCTTGGCTCGGAAAGGTCGGCGCGCCGCGTAACTGTCGTACTCGGATTGGCCGCCGAAGCAGCCAATGGCATAACAGTCCTGCGTTTTTGTCACCGTATCGCTGCTGCGCCTTAGCTCGTATCTATGCAACGCACCGAGAAGAGTGCGGGCGTAACCGCTCATGATGTTGTTGGTCGAGTCGACAGCGGGCGAATCGAGCGCCGCTCGAATCGCGCCGACTGTGTACGGTCGCTCGAGCGTCGACAAAGATCTCAGATACCCTCGAGCAATAAGTGCGTCGACGTAGCGGTACGCGATATCGTCGACCGGGAGGTACGGCGATGCCTGCGCGTGTGCCACCATAGGGAAGAGAAATGCCGCGGCGATAAGCGCCCTCATTTGTACCAGGGAATTACCTCCACATTGGGAGCGAGCTGAAGCACAGGCGACGGCAGATGAATGAAGCCGATCTGTCGTTTGATGGTTCGCCACAACGGCGCGTTTCCGGGGAGCCGCTCCGCTTCGAGGTCGATCGACAACAGGATTCGGCGCCTGGCTCTCATCGTTGCGCCTGTTTGCGGGTCGATCCAGTCAGTGATCGAGTGTCCGGCCGAAACACGAAGCAGCGAGGGCCAGAAACGCCGCGCTTCGGCCGGCAACATCGAGTGCACGTCAGCTGACAACCAGTATGTCTGACCCGAGTAGTCGAGCGATGGGCGAACCTCGCCGGGAATGTTTCGACGGTTCCGCATTGCCGCTGAGCGTGAGTAGGAAATCGTGGGCTTGATCACTTTGAGCTCGGGACGAAGGCGCTGTGCCACGAAGAGTGCCGTGCCCACGGTGTTGGCGAGGAGATCCGCGTAAGAGAAACCGTACTTCTCGTAAAGGCCATCCCAGATTTCAATCTGAAGCTGAAAGAGCGCGGCATACGATGCACTCCAGATGAGCGCCTTCCCACGCGACATACATGTACTTCGGAGCAACGCATCGCCCGAGCGAGCGAGATGATAACCGCCGAAGAGATGGCCAAGCTTGTCCTGGTCGCGGAACTGCTGATCCCAGTCAGCGCGGAAAAAGAAATGATCGGCACGCTCGCCGGACCACCACGCGCGTTTGAAGTAACGAAAGAGAAGAGCATTCGCTCCGACGAACGTTCCCGCGACGACTGCCCGTGTTGCGTTGACTTCCGATCTGTTACGACCGCACGGAGTTGCCAGCGTCGTTCCTGCAGAGTTCACTCGAGCAGCATCGACATGCGCTGAGGTAGCATCGGCGGAGTCAGAGCGCGAAGAATCCGCTGTAAGAGAATTCGCTCGTGCTGAATCGGCTTGCAGCGAATCCGCACGAAGAGAATCTGCTTTTGTCGAATCAGCCGAGGTGCGAGCTGTCGCAGAGTCGGTACGAACGTCCTGGGCTCCGACAGAATGGATCGCGAACGCGAAAAACAGGGCCGCGCATGCAGCGATCCTCTGCATTCGACACCGGGCGAAACCGTGTTCTTGTGGACGCAATGCTTCCATTGAATTGGCTGCGATCCGCGAAAAGCAGCCGCCGTTCAGACTGCGGCGTGCTCGACGCTGTTGAAATGATCGAAAGCGTCGATCACTTCAGCCGGCTTCACAGTTGCGGCGCCGAGCTTTCCGACTTCGACGCCTGCCGCGAAGTTCGCCACGACCGCCGCCTCCGACGGAGATCCGCCGGCAGCCATGATCGTTGCCAGATACGCGGTAACTGTGTCGCCGGCCCCAACGACGTCGTACACCTCTCGCGCCGTCGTGGGAATGCTTCCGATCTCGCCATCCGGCGATACCAGCGCCATTCCCCGCTCGCCCAGCGTGAGCAAGAGATGCTCCACTCCCAGTCGGCCGAACGTTGCCGGAAGGGCCTCGGGATGATCCAGGTTCACTTCGGCACCCAATGCAGACTCGAGCTCGCGCCGGTTCGGCTTGAAGATGGTGGCGCCGCGGTACGCGAAGAAGTTGCGATACTTGGGATCGACAACGACCGGAATTCCGCGCCGACGGGCCTCGGATATTGCCGGCGCGATCACTGCCGCTGTCAACACGCCCTTGTTGTAATCCTGGAACGCAACCGAATCTGCGTTCCCTATTGCCCTTGCGGCAGCACGTATCATCCGCTCGCATTCTTCGCCGGAGATCTCCTGGTCGTCCTCGTCGTCATATCGCACCAGCTGCTGCGCGCGTGCGACGACGCGCGTCTTTGTCGTCGTCTGCCGCGCGATCGTGATGACCGACCCCGTTCCCACTCCAACCTCGTCCAGGAGAGCGCGAACTCTCTTGCCCTGCGCATCGTCTCCGACGGCGCAGACGATCTCGCAGTCGGCGCCGATCGCGGTGATGTTCTGAGCTACGTTGGCGGCGCCACCGAGAGCCATCTTGCGCTCGCTCACTCGAACGACCGGAACGGGCGCTTCAGGTGAAATGCGCTCTACTTCTCCTCTGAGATACACGTCGAGCATCGCGTCGCCGATCACAGCGATGCATTTGCCCGCTGCTGCATCCAGCAACTCCACGAGCCTTGTGCGCGAGATTGTCTCGATCATCCGCGTGAAGGTAAATGCGTGCGGATGCACCGGCAAACCGGGCACATCGCTTGCCGAGCGCCTACATTACGTCGCGAATGCCCGGCGGCTAGGCCAGTCGTCGTGATGCGGCAACTGCTTACCTCGTCACCCACCCGGCTTGCTCGATCGCTTCAACAACGCGGTGAAGCGGCAGGTGCTTGCCCTGCAGGAGTTCTTCATTCTTGCGGGCAAGTCCCTTGGATTCATCTTCGCCCGGCCGTTTTATGGCGGCGATGTCGTTCAGCAGATGAATGCGATCGGCGTCCAATCGCTGACGATCGTCCTGCTGACCGGATTCTTCACCGGCATGGTGCTGGCTCTTCAATCCTCAGTCCAGCTCAAGACATTCGGCGCAACGATGTATATCGGTCGCCTCGTTGCAGCGTCGATGATCCGAGAGCTCGGCCCGGTGTTGGCCGGCCTCATGGTCGCTGGACGAGTAGGTTCGGGAATCGCAGCGCAGATCGGATCGATGCGCGTGACCGAGCAGATCGATGCATTGAACACGCTTGGCACCGATCCGATAAAAAAGCTCGTCACTCCGAGAGTTCTTGCGGCGCTGATCATGCTTCCCACTCTCACCATCATCAACGACCTTGCCGGCATTCTCGGCGGGAACGTCATTGCGGAAGCTTACGTTGGAATTCCCACGTCGCTCTACTGGCGTACTGTCTGGGAGCAGATTGCAGCCGGAGGATTCGTATTTCGCTACATACCCAACGACTTCGTTCACGGACTCGTGAAGCCGTTCGTGTTCGGCGGTATCATTTCGATGGTCGCCTGCCATTTCGGTCTCAAGACGACGGGCGGCACTGAGGGCGTCGGTATCGCAACGACTCGCACCGTCGTAACCGCCAGCATTCTTATTCTCGTCGTCGACTACTTCATCACACAGCTTCTATTGGCGTTCCTGACGCAATGACCGACGAAAGAGAAGACCGACGGCGAACGCCGGTCGATCCCGATGCCCCATTCGAGGGACCTGAGCCGCCGGTCCGCAGGGTGGATGACGACTTGCGCGTGAGGCGCGCGATCCGCAGCGAGCTGGATATCGACAGAGGGCCGGAGCTTCCTCCACCCACAATGACTTCGCAGCAGCGCGCACTCGTACGCCAGGTTGTCGCGCTCGATCACGTGAGTCTCGCGTTCGATGAACCGATCCTGGAGGACGTCTCGTTCGGCGTCGAGCCGCGCGAAACGCTATCGATCCTTGGCGAATCCGGCACCGGCAAATCGACCATTCTCAAGCTGTTGCTGAGGCTGCTCATTCCGGATCGCGGGAGAGTTTACATCGACGGCGAGGAGATTACCGGCTTGAGCTTCGATCGGGCGCTCAAGGTTCGACAGAAGATGGGAATGGTCTTCCAGGGTGCGGCATTGTTCGACTCGATGACAGTTTACGAGAACGTCGCATACCCCCTCCGGGAACACACGGATCTGTCCGAGAGTGAGATAGAAGCGCGCGTCCGGGAGAAACTGGAGTTCGTGGATCTCGATCCCGACAAGGTTCTCGAGCAGCTACCGTCCGAGCTTTCCGGCGGCATGAAGAAGCGTGTGGGCATCGCGCGGGGAATGGCGAACAACGCGAAGATAATGCTTTACGATGAGCCGACGTCGGGACTCGATCCGCTCACTACAGCCACGATTACGCATCTCGTTCTCAAACTGCAGCGCGAGCTTGGCGTCACCAGCGTTGTAGTCACGCATGATGTTCGGTCGGCATTCAGAATGTCGAGCAAGATCGCGATATTGGCAGACCGCAAAATCTGCTTTTTCGGAACACCGGAAGAAGTAGCCGGAACTGATGACAGATACATCCGCGATTTTCTCGGCGGATTCTGACATGTTTATGCGGGTAACCCGAGCCGGAGCAAGATGAGGCGCTCAACGTTCATTACGTGGGACGAGCTCAAAGTCGGCGCGGTGATTCTCGTTGCGCTGGGAATCATCGGCGTTTCCATCTTCAAGCTCGGACAATCGGCAAAGCTCTTTGCGCGTCATTACCGGCTCGTGAGCTTCGTGCCGAGCACCGCGGGCCTGCGCGAGGGCGGGCAGGTGACGGTCGCTGGATTGCTCGCGGGAAGCGTGAAGCGGATCGAGTTTCTGCCGGTCGATCAGGATACGACTCGGAATCTCAAAATCACCGTCGAGCTCGACGAGAGGGTGCGGCCGCAGGTCCGCCGCGATTCGAAGGCAACCCTTCAGACTCTCGGGCTACTTGGCGATAAGGTTTTCGACATTTCTCCAGGAACCCCGGCGTATCGCACACTTCAGGATGGCGACACGTTGAGCCTCGGTAACGCGCTCGACTATCAGCAAGTACTGGTTCAGGCGTCAGGCGCGATCACGCAGGTGAGCGATCTGACAAAGGGTTTGCAGGGAGTAGTGAACAAAGTCACGAGCGGGCAGGGCACCGCCGGAGCGCTGCTGACGCAGCGGGATCTCTATGACAGGCTGAACAGTACGCTCGCCAGCACGAACGCACTGATGGTGCGACTGCAGAATCCGAATGGAACGATCGGCCACCTCCTGAACGATCCGGAGCTCTACAACAGCCTGAACCGCACGTTGTCATCGGCCGATACGCTGGTCGCACAGATAAGCGCGAGCAACGGAACAGTCGGCAAACTGCTTCGCGACGATCAGCTGTATGTGAGAATGGTGTCGACCGTATCGACGCTCGATTCTCTGGTTGGAAGCATGAATCGCGCGAACGGTACCATGTCGAAGTTGTTCAACGATGCTCAGTTGTACGACCAGCTCGTGAACACGGTGGGAGAGCTCAACAAGGTGCTCGTCGACGTCAGGCGTGACCCCAGGCGGTACACAAAAGGATTCATCTCGATATTTTGAGTACGTAATGCGCAACTACGACCTCGACGTCGTCCTCACTCGCGG
Source organism: Gemmatimonadaceae bacterium (assembly GCA_036560025.1). Taxonomy (GTDB): domain Bacteria; phylum Gemmatimonadota; class Gemmatimonadetes; order Gemmatimonadales; family Gemmatimonadaceae; genus UBA4720. Next base: position 16,240 of record DATBRZ010000136.1, read on the forward strand.
CAGCTCTGTCGAGTCGTACCACCGCGTGCACGCGGCAGTCGTCGGGGACCGTGACCGCCTGCTGGCCGGCGCCGGCGATCCCCGGGCAGTTACCTATTGGCGCTCGGGAGCAAAACCCTTCCAGGTGATGCCGTTCATCGAATCAGGCGGATTCGATGCATTCGGCTGGGGAGATGAGCAGCTCGCGCTCGCGTGTGCGTCGCACGGCGGTGAGCCGGAGCATGTCGCAATCGTCGAGGCAATGCTCGCCGACCTCGGCCTCGAGGAAGGAGACCTCGCGTGTGGACCGCAGGAGCCGCTCTCGCAACGTGGCGCCCGGATCGCGCGGGAATGTGGAATCAGAACCAAGCGCACACACAACAACTGCTCCGGTAAACACACCGCGATGCTTGGCTTCGCGCGGCATCAGGGATGGCCGCTCGAGGGGTACGAGCGGTTGGGTCATCCGGTTCAGGATGCGATAACGAATCGAATCGCCCTCTGGGGAGACGTACGGCCATCGCGAATGGACATTGCCGTCGATGGATGCGGCGCAGTTGTATTCGGCCTTCCGCTCGACAAGATGGCGCGTGCGTATGCAAGGCTCGGTTGTGCGGCCCGAAGGGGGGAGGACATCGCCGCTCGCATTGTGAACGCGATGGTGACCCATCCATTCCTGGTCGGAGGAACTGACCGCTTCGATTCAGTTCTGATGGAAGAATCCGAGGGACGGATTCTCTCGAAGATTGGCGCCGAAGGGGTTCAGTGCGCGCTGGTTCGCGATCGCGCGCTTGGCGTTGCTCTCAAAGTGGAAGACGGAAACTCCCGAGCCCAGTACCCGGCGCTCATTTATCTGCTCCAGCAGCTGCGCGCGCTTCCCGAACAGCTGCCGCCAAGGCTCGCCGAAATTCTGAACAAGCCTATTCGCAACACCAGAGGAGAAGTGGTCGGCGAGCTGACAGTTCGGGATCGGTCCCGCATCCGCATCAGCCCAGCGGCCGTCGCGTCCGTTTAGCCGGTTACGGGACACAACGATCCCACCGGCGACGCCCAGCCAGGTATGATCTCAAACCTCGACGCTTCGACGCGCGGTCTGGTGCGCATCGCGGCCGCCATTGCGGGCGGTGATGAGCGAACTATGCGCGCCGTGATGGAAGAAAATGTCGCCGCTGTCGACGCCGTCGAGGTGGAGGAAGTGATCCTTCAGTCGTACCTGTTTGCCGGTTTTCCGAGAACTCTCAACGCCGCGAGGATATGGCGCACGGTCAGCGCGCGGCCCGCACCTGAGGAGGATCCGGATGCACTCGCGCTCAACGCGTCCGAGTGGGTTCGGCGCGGCGAGGAGACATGCGCGGTGGTTTATGGCACCTCGTACGAATTGCTCCGACGGAATATTCGAGCTCTGCACCCCGCGCTCGATCAGTGGATGATCACCGACGGATACGGCAAGGTCCTGTCGCGTCCCGAGCTTTCCCTGCGAGTGCGCGAGCTGTGCATTGTTGCGGCCTGCGCCGCAAGTGCGCAGCAGCGCCAGCTTCATTCGCATTTGCATGGGGCGCTGAACGCCGGCGCGAATGCAAACGAGCTGGAGGCCGTGCTCGAAGCCATCGCGGATCTATCGCCGCGGCGCGAGCTGGCGAAATACCGAAGCCTGCTCGACAAGGTCCTGGCAAAGCGCCAGGGGTCCGACGAGCACCCAGTTCCAACGCCGACCCGCAACCGCGTGTCATGAGGCTACAGCCCGAGCTGCGTCGACCGACCGATGTTCGTTGATCGCGTAGTCGTACGAGTGGAAGCCGGAATCGGCGGCTCCGGATGCACATCGTTCAGGCGCGAGCATCGCGTTCCCATGGGCGGGCCCGACGGCGGCGACGGCGGCCGGGGGGGCAGCGTCATTATCCGCGGCGACGGCAATCTCGCGACCCTCCTCGATTACACATACCGCGATCGGTGGACAGCCGATCGCGGGGAGCATGGAATGGGCGCGAACAAGAGCGGACGCTCAGGCGGAGATGTAGTTCTCCCGGTTCCACCCGGCACGATCGTTCGCGACCTGGCCACTGGCGAGATCATCGCCGAAATCCTCGAAGACGGACAGGAAGCCGTAGTCGCGCGAGGAGGACGTGGCGGGAAGGGCAACGCATTCTTCGCCACCGCGACGCATCAGGCCCCGCGAGAGTGGCAGCCGGGCGAAGAGGGCGAGATCAAGACACTTGAGCTCGAGCTCAAGCTCATCGCTGACGTTGGTCTCGTGGGCCAGCCGAACGCGGGGAAGTCCACGTTGCTCTCGGTCATCTCCGCCGCGCGACCGAAGATCGCCGATTATCCGTTCACGACCCTCTCGCCGAATCTGGGCGTTGTTCAGTTATCAGATCATCGGACGTTCGTGGTCGCCGACATCCCCGGAATCATCGAAGGCGCGCACGAGGGGAAGGGATTGGGTCTTCGCTTTCTCCGACACATCGAAAGAACGCGACTCATCGCCATCCTCATTCCGATCGACTCGGTGGACTGGCAAGCCGAATACGATCAGCTTCGCGCGGAGGTGTCGTCGTATTCAGAGGATCTCAGCGTTCGGCCCCACTGTGTGGTGTTCACGAAACTCGACCTCCTCGGCGAAGAGTACGTTCCGCCAATCCGTACGGACGGAGCCTTCGGGGTTTACGCGATAAGTGCCGCCGCCCGGCAGGGTCTCGATACGCTTCTCTCAGCCTGGTGGACACAGCTCCTGGAGCTCAAGCAAAGCTCGACATCAACCCAGGCAAGCGCTCCACTGCCCTAGAGTTACGTAGCGCACTTGAAGCACATCGAGTGGATGTCCGCCGCGGATCCACGTTACCCGCTTCGCCTGAGAGACCTGTCTCATCCGCCAGCCGGTCTCTTTGCTATCGGCAGTCTGGCCGCGCTTGATCGGCCGCTGGTTTCGATCGTCGGAACGAGGCGGGCGACGAGTTACGGCCTGCGAGTCGCCCGCAATCTGGCAACCGCTCTGGCCCGAGCCGGCGTCGCGGTAGTTAGCGGTCTCGCCCGTGGAATCGATGCCGCAGTGCATCGCGCCGTGCTCGAAGCAGACGGCGTGACTATCGCCGTGCTTGGAACCGGCGTGGACGTGCCATATCCGGCTGCACACCGCGAGCTGCACACCGCGATTGCGGATACGGGATTGGTTCTTTCTGAGTCCGGCTCGGGGTTCCGCGCGCACAAGGGAGCTTTCCCGAAGCGAAATCGAATCATCGCGGCGCTCGCTCCGGTCACGATCGTCGTAGAAGCCCCTATTGGAAGTGGCGCACTGAATACGGCAGACTGGGCTCTGGAGCTTGGCCGCACAGTCGCGTGCGTTCCAGGGCCGATTGACTCGCCGTTCAGCACCGGATCCAATCGTCTCATGCGCGATGGTGCGACTGTCATCCTTTCCTTCGATGACGTCTATCCGCTGGCGGGAGTGACCGCATGTCCGCCCGCGCAGCGGATTCCCAGTAGCGGAGCGGAGCGATCGGTCTGGGACGCTCTCGCGGATGGTCCCGCACGTGTCGATGACATCAGCGCACGCACTGGGGTTGCCGCGCGAGATTGTCTGGTCGCTATTACCTCACTCGAAATCCAGGGTCTGGTCGAGGCAACCCTTGCCGGAGATGTGCGGCGTCGTTGAGGAGTTGGGGTAGTCACCGCGTATATTGAGTCGTGCCAGCTCGACACTTGTACGTTCACGTTCCATTCTGCTCACGCCGCTGCACGTACTGCGATTTCTCGATCGCGGTAAGGCGCAACACCCCTGTTGATGACTTCGTCGAGGGGCTGCGGCTGGAGCTTGCCTCCCGTACAGCGGATCCGCCAAGGGATGACTGGGAGCGAGACTGGCAGCTCGACACGCTGTATTTAGGCGGCGGCACACCCTCGAGGCTTGGCAGCCGGGGCGTGGCGCGAGTTCTCGAAACGATTGCGGAATTCGCCCTATTGGCTCCGACTGCCGAGATAACGATCGAGGCGAATCCCGAGGACGTGACGCCGGCCGCCGCAGTTGAATGGCTGCAGGCAGGGGTAAACCGTCTTTCGATCGGAGCACAGAGCTTCGACGATTCAGTCCTCAAGTGGATGCATCGCGTCCACGACTCACACGAGATTGGCTCGGCGGTTCGCGCTGCGCAGTCAGCCGGATTCGACAACATCTCGCTGGATCTCATCTTCGCGTTGCCAGACTCGGTTGAACGGTCCTGGGATCGTGATCTCGACCAAGCGCTTTCTCTGGATCCGCGGCATATCTCGCTTTACGGATTGACACTCGAGCCGACGTCTCCGCTGGGGCGCCAGTTCGCACGCGGGAGCCTTGGATCTCAGAGCGACGAACGCTACTCGGCCGAGTTCCTTCAGGCCCATGAGCGAACAAGCCGCGCAGGATTCGAACACTACGAGGTGTCGAACTTCGCGCTGCCGGGACGACGCTCACGCCACAATTCAGCATACTGGTCCGGAGCGGCGTACCTCGGCGTCGGGCCATCGGCTCATTCATTCGACGGTACAAGTCGCCGGTGGAACGTCGCTCCGTATGTCGAATGGCTCAAACGATTGCGCGCTGGTCAGAGTGTTATTGCTGGATCGGAACAGCTCACAGAGAGTGACCGCGCTTCCGAGGCCGTTTACCTCGGACTCCGGACTACCGATGGATACCGCATCTCTGAAAAAGAGCGACCCACCATCGCCCGCTGGCAGCATGCCGGTTGGGCAACGGTCGACGACGTAACACTGCGTCTCAACCCCGAGGGCTGGCTCCGGCTCGATGCACTTGCCGCCGGGTTGACAGTTTCTTGAAGCTCTCACTACGTTCGGCGAAATGGCGTATCCCGAGCTGACTGACCGCGAACGGCGCGTTCTGGAGGCAGTAATCCAGTGTTACGTGGAGACCGCCCAGCCTGCCGGCTCGCACTCGATTGCGCGGCGTTTTGGACTGGGAGTGTCCGCCGCGACTATTCGCAACACGATGAGTGACCTCGAGGAGAAGGGGTTGCTGTTTCATCCCCATACCTCGGCCGGTCGTGTACCCACTGATGTCGCCTACCGGATCTACGTCGATTCGTTGATGCAGCTTCCGCGTAGACCGCTTCGCGAGCAGGGCCGCCTCAGTGCGGAAATCGCTGCAGGAGGCTCAGCTGTCGAGGGAATTCTTCGGCGCGCTGCACAAAGTCTCGGCGTCATCACTCAGGAGCTCGGAGTAGCGCTTGGTCCCCGTCTGGACAACAGTCTTCTAGAGCGGCTCGATCTCGTCAGGCTGTCGTCAGAGAGACTGCTCGTCGCGTTGACGCTCGCCGGCGGCGCTGTGCGCACGATTTTCGTGGAGGCGAAGGGCGAGATCGCCGATGCGGCGATTCGGGAAGTCGCGCGCGTGCTCAACGAACGATTGGCTGGTTTGACGCTCCGTCAGATCCGGTCAACACTGGGCGAGCGGCTTCGTGATTCCGGCCCGACGGCGAACGCGGCCGAGTTGCTCAATGTTTTCATCGAAGAGGGCGAGCAACTGTTCGACGTAGCGCTCAAGCCGGGTGAAGACACGGTGATGCTCGGACAGGCTTCGGTTCTTGCGGAACAGCCGGAGTTCTCGACCGTGGACAATATGCGGAAGCTCGTCGCACTCACCGAGCGCCGTGAGCACCTCGCCGATCTGCTGCGGCAACGCAGCGACAAATCGGGCATCACTATCAGCATCGGCAACGAAAACCCGGACCCGAGGCTCGAGAGCTTCACGGTCGTTACAGCGCAGTACAGCGCCGCGGGCGTTGCCGGTGTCATCGGTGTAATCGGACCTACGAGAATGCCGTACGAGAAGGTGATATCCCTCGTCACGCACACTTCGAAACTCATTACCGACCTGTTGGAATAGATCACGATGGCAGATTTCTACGCCACACTCGGCGTATCGCGTAGCGCAACGGACGACGACATCAAGAAGGCGTACAGACGCCTAGCGATGACGTATCACCCCGATCGCAACAGTGGCTCGCGCGAAGCAGAAGAAAAGTTCAAGGACATAACCGAGGCGTATGACGTCCTTCGCGATCCGAGCAAGCGCACGATGTACGATCGCTACGGTGAAGCGGGACTTCGTGGCGGTGCCGCCGGATTCCACCATGTAGATCTCGCCGAAGCGCTCAACATCTTCATGCGCGATCTCGGCGGACTTGCCGGCTTCGGGGATCTGTTCGGCGCGCGCAGTGGAACGCATTCCCGCACCGGATCCGACATTCGGATAACTCTTCCTCTCCGCCTCACCGAAGTCGCGACGGGCGTTACCAGGACCGTGACCGTGAAGCTTCTGACGGCTTGCGACCGATGCGAAGGGAAGGGAGCGGAGCCCGGAACTACGGCGACGACCTGCGCGACGTGCGGCGGATCGGGAGAAGTCCGGCGCGCGCAGCGATCGTTCTTCGGTCAGGTGATGAGCGTAGCTCCATGCCCGACATGCGCCGGGGATGGAACGCTGATCACTTCGCCGTGCAAGAAATGCCGGGGCGAAGGACGCGTTCGGCAGGAAGAGAAGATCGAGGTTCGCGTGCCGGCCGGTGTGGCGACCGGTCAGTACATGACCATGCGCAGCGTCGGCAACGTTGGCCCTCGCGGCGGTGGGAGAGGTGACATTCTCGTCGTTTTTGAAGTGGAAGAGGATCCACGCTTCGAGCGCGATGGCGAAGATCTGTATTGCGAGGTGTTAGTAACGTATCCGCAGCTCGTCTACGGAGCTGACGTCGATGTGCCTACCGTCGATGCCAGCGTCACATTGCACGTGCCTCCGCGCACCGAAAGCGGACAGGTCTTTCATCTTCGCGGACGCGGCTTGCCGCGGGTGAATGCCTCGGGCACGGGGGATCTTCACGTCCGCCTCCAGCTCTTCACTCCCGAGTCACTGACCGAGGAGGAAGAGACTCTGATCAAGCGTCTCGGTGAGATACAGAAGGCGCCCATCCAGCGCCGCGCCAAAAGCTTCTGGTCGAAGGTGAAGGAATCGCTCGGCGCGTAGAGGAGAGCGCGGACTCGTGGATCGAGGCACGAATTCGAACTCGTAAGTCTGTCGCCGTAAGCGCCGCCTTATTCGCCGCGGGCGCACAGGGAATTCAGGAGACCGATGCTGAGCTGGTCGGGCACTTTCCGCCTGACTCCCCGGTCGATGTGATCCGCGAGCGAGTCGCAGCAGCTGATTCTTTGGCAGTAATGAATGTGTCCCGGTCTGCCCCTATCGACTGGGAATCCTGGCGGCCGGCCGTAGCTGCGCATCGCGTAGGCTCGCTCACAGTGATGCCGCCATGGCTCGCGGCAGATCCTGGTTCGCAGTTGGCAGTGGTTATCGACCCGGCAATGGCGTTTGGCACCGGTGAGCACGCGACTACGCGGGGCTGTCTGTCGCTTCTTCAGACAGCTAACCCTTCAGGTAAGCGCGTAGCTGATCTTGGAACTGGAAGCGGCGTCCTCGCGATTGCGGCGGCAAAGCTTGGTGCTGTCCGCATCGTGGCAATCGAGATCGACCCCGATGCAATTCCAAACGCTCGAGCGAATGTGGTACTCAACGGTGTTGCCGATCGCGTGACGATCATCGAAGGTGATGCTGCGCCTATTCTTTTATTGCTGCGTCCGTTCGACCTCATCGTCGCCAATATTCTTTCCACTGTCATTCGTGAGCTGTTCGATCAGATCGCAGATTCGCTATCCCCATCAGGAGCGGCCATTCTATCCGGCATTCTCGACGAGGAATCAGCGGACATGAAGGAGTTCCTCGCGGGGCGCGGCTGGATCATCGCATCCGAGATCACCGAGGACCGATGGTGGAGCGCACTCATCGCACGTCAGTAGC
>DATBRZ010000137.1:0-2990 GCA_036560025.1 Gemmatimonadaceae bacterium
GGATCAACCTGTCGCCGCTCGGGGGCAGTCTTTCCCCATCGTGGTGCCTCGTTGGCGGACCATTCGAACAAACGGTTCGCATCAAAGCTGGTCTACCGCAGACGATCGCGTTCTCTCTCGTCTGTCCGCCGCTGATCGGAAGTGGTCATCTCGTGATTACCGCTTCCGGCCTGGCGAGCCGGCAAACGATTCCTGTCGCTGTAGTTCGCGTCATGCCCGGTCCACCCTTCTCCATTGCAGCGGCTGTGCCGATTGGACGTTCGCTCGAAATCGACGTTCCAGTGGGCGTGCACGCTGTCACCGCCGCTCTGCCTGGGAATTGCCGCCTGGCTGGCGCGTACGGTCTCCTCGGAGTGCCGCTCCTGCTCGTTCGGGACGGCGATACCGTCACCTTCAACATTCAACTAAGCTGCCACGGTTGGCCGCCAGGGATCCCATGATCAACGCTTACAGTCTTTCACTCCTCCTATTCAATCAATCGTGACCTGCAAGTCTACCATGGCAGTCCCGTCGCAGGCTCGTAGAGGTTGGAGGCAACATGGTCAGACAAACCCTGTGGCCTCCAACACCTGATACACTCTAACGTCCCATGTCGGCTGAGAAACTCGCAATGCGCCGTTCGATATCCGGATCTCCGCTGACGCCGAGCTCTTTTCTGATTCGATCCTGATAACTGCGTAGCGCACGAATTGCTCCCGACCGATCGCCGCTCACGGCGAGCGATTCTGCGAGCTTCATAACTCGTCGCGCAGCGAGCGGATCCAGCTCCACAGCTCGCCTGTTCCACTTTACCTCGGCGGCAAAATCTCCGGCATCGGCCGCGCGCTTTGCGGCTGCCTCCACCGCTCCAGCGCAAAGATTGGCGTACCGCTCCCTTTGATCCGTCGCCCATTGCTCGAATTCATTCGAGTTTGAGAGAAAAAATCCATCCAGGAACGGCCCCGCATATACGTCGGCGGCTTCCTCAGGTGCGCCACGTCCAATCGCGGCTTCGAATACCCGCACGTCGCTGGTGATCTGCGACGGATTTAACCGAAGCGTCTTTCGTCCCTCGAAAAGCTGCGCGTCGTCGAAGTGACGTTTCTGCGCGAACAGAATCTGGTTGAGAGCGTGACGTGCTTTGGGCTCGTCGCTCTCCGGCCATAGCAACGCCAGCAGTTTTTCTCGGCTCATTCCGCGATCTCCCGCAACGGCTAATAAAGCGAGCAACGCGAGGCGCCGACGCTGCGTCGGTGGCCCGGTCAGCTGCGCATCTCCCATCCGAAGCGTCAGTCCGCCAAAAGTGTTGAGCTGAAGCATGACTGCCAGATGACTCCGCGATGACTGGGGGTTGATGGCGCCGGCGTACCATATCCCTCGACCGATGGTGCGGCAAGCAACCACCAACTATTCGCGGGGGATGACAATGATGAACACCCGGATTCTCGCACTTTTCCTGTTGCTTCCGATTGGTTGCAGCAACCCTCCCACCGAGCCGCTCTATCACATTCCCAAGCCAGACGAAGGATCAGTGACGCTGACGGTGAATGTGTCGGGCGATCCAACGCTTCTACAGTCGCTGTTCTCGGCTCACTTCAATGACCTGCTCTGGTTGAACATCCAGCCGAATGAACCCGTGCAGGTTCCTCTCAAGCAGGGTGATTACTCGGTTCGCTTGTCGCCGCTGTCGTCGCGCGAGTGGTGCTCCGCGCTCGAGCCAACATCCGTCTCCGCACGAGTCGAAGCTGGAAAATCGCAGCCCGTCTTCTTTTCGGTCAACTGCCCTGCGCTGGTAGGGAGGGCAACGGTGCGTCTCGCCGTTGAGGCATCCGGTGTGAATCTCCCCAATGAATTCCAGATTCGCGTGACACGCGTGATTGGATCACGCTTGTCCTTCGTCGCGTCAGTTCGTCGTAACGATTCGACTGACGTTTTAGTCCCAGTCGGCGCTTACCACGTGTCCTACGAGTCGCCTTCAAACTGCGCTCCCAGGTCTATCCTGGATTTCCTCGGCTTCGCGGTTACCCCAACGTACATCGTTCGAGCGGACGAAACGGCGCGCACAAAGCTTACGGTCATTTGTCGCGCGATTCCATGACTTTCAATTGCAGCATCCCCCCTCTGAACGGCGTCCCTTGAGTCTCGCACTCATACCGGGTGGCGGAGCGCTGGCGGACCAGAATCACCGCGCGCATTTTCAACGCTCCTCTCGAGCCGAGGCCGATTCCTGGCGGATTTGCTCGATCAACTCCGCTCTGCGCTGTCACGCCGCTACGTCATCGAGCGCGAGCTCGGACGCGGCGGCATGGCGCGAGTGTTCCTCGCCCTCGACAAGCGACACGGACGCCAGGTCGCAATGAAGGTCTTCCCGCCTGAGCTCGCGCAGGCGATCGGACCGGAAAGATTCCGTCGCGAGATAGCGATAACCTCGCGCCTCGTACATCCGCACATCCTTGCTCTTCACGATTCCGGTACTGCTGCGGGAACTCTCTACTATGTAATGCCGCTCGTCGAGGGCGAGTCGCTGCGCGAGCGAATCGATCGGGAGCCGGGAGGATTGCCGCCCGACGAAGTCATTTCGCTTGCGCGCGGGATCGCAGGCGCACTGAGCCACGCACATCGACTCGGCGTCATTCACCGTGACGTTACGACAGAGAATATCCTGCTTGCCGACGGACACGCGCTGCTCGCGGACTTCGGTATAGCGCGGCTGCTCGAAGGCGGAGACGCGATAACCGAAACTGGAGCTCCCCTTGGAACTCCAATGTACCGGAGTCCCGAGCAGGCAGCAGGCAACAGGAACGTCGATGCCAGGAGCGACATCTACAGCCTCGGCTGCGTGATCTACGAAGCACTCGGCGGAACGGCAACGCGACCAATGCTGTCGGATCGGTTCGCGCGACCAGTGCCGAAGCTCCGTCAGCTCCGCCCAAATATTCCCGCTGCGCTGGATGAAGCGGTCTCGCGAGCGATGATGTCCAACCCCGATGAGCGATTCGCATCAGCCGACG
>DATBRZ010000138.1:0-14266 GCA_036560025.1 Gemmatimonadaceae bacterium
GATATATCCTAAGCGGCCGCGCGGAAATACGGCGCGAAAATGGTTCGTTGAGAAGCCGACCACAGGCTCTTAGCTCAGTTGGTTAGAGCGCCACCTTGACACGGTGGAGGTCAGCGGTTCGAGTCCGCTAGAGCCTACCAAATAGGTTGTCAGTTGTCGGTTCTCAGTTGTCGACAACCGATCACCGACAACCGATCACTGTTTTATAGGCGCTTAGCTCAGTTGGTAGAGCATCACCTTCACACGGTGGGGGTCGCCGGTTCGAGTCCGGCAGCGCCTACCAATGCAACCTCTTCACGCCGCTTAGGTTAGGTTGACCGAGCGGCGTTTCCATTTTCGGAACCGTTAAGCGAAGTGTTCACGCAAGTGTTCACCCGGTCGCGGTCCGGTCCAGTGCGCGCGCGGAGTGCTGGTGCGTGAGGGACGCTACAGATCGTAATATCTGGCGATGCTCGTCTATGCGGTCCATCTGCAGTTCGCAAATAGTGAACTTGGCTGTGCGCTTACGGCTGTCGCGTCGTGGTTGAGCAGCAAGACCGCAACCCAGATCAGCACGGCCTTCCTAGTTTCGCGAGGATGTAGCTTGCTTGCTGTCCGCGGAGCGTGAGCTCCTTCCTGCGGCGCATTCAGGCATAGGTAAGCCGGCAGATTTCACAGTGCTCGTCGTGAAAGCGTTTCGTGTTGCGCCACTTGAGGACGATGCCCTGGTCGTCTTCGGGCGTTGGTGCTGCTGTTGTTCGTGACCATTCAAAACGAACCGGCGTGTGGATGCCAAACGTCCAGTCAATTGCTGCGCGACTGGAGACCTTGTTGTCTTTGAGGGGGACATCGTATTCGACGACGTGATTCTTGGGGAGGTGCGCTGCCCGTGCTGCAGCGTTTGGCGTGAGTGCGCCACCGGCCCATGCTTGTGCTGCCTGGAGTTCGAACGCGTGGACGAGTGCTGGGCCGACATAGATCCGATTCGTGCGATCAACGTACAGCTCGTTGTAGTCGATGCCGATGCGCATGCGCGCGTTGTTCGGGATCGTTGTGAAAAAGAGGAGGTACGCGACGACTTCCAGCAGGAACGAGCATGTCTCGTCGGTGTCGTCGAGGGTGTAGAGGAGGATCGTGTCGGAGAACCATGCGATGCCGATGCGCGATTGCTGTTCCAATTGCTCCAGTGGCGGCGGCTCGGTGGTGGGTTCGCGATGAATCGCGAAGTAGAGGGCGTTGCGCAGGTAAGCGATTGTTGTCTCGACGACTTCGCGCGTCGGCCGCGTCAGGACACGGTCTCGAAAGCCGAGGAGATCACCGATAGCAACGAGTCGTTTGAAGGTTAGAGGTTCGTTTTGAGCCGTTCGGATGCCTTTTAAGGTTAGAGGTTCGTTTTGAGCCATTCGGATGCCTTTTGATTGAAGCCGGCCCATGCTCCTTCGCCGGTGAGTTTCACGACGAGCAATTCGTCGTCGTTGTCGACGTGTGGCTGGAGCAGGTCGCGGATCTCGACGGTATTGAGTGTCGTCGTGACGATCCAGGTGCTGTCGAGATAGTGCCACCAGTTGTCGAATGACTCTTTAATGGTTGTGATGAGGTTGATGTAGTTCTGCTCTGGCTTGTTGAGGTCGTAGCCAATCATGTAGCTGTTCATGCTGTTTCCTCGAAGAGATTTGGTGGGAGAGATCGGTTCGCTCTCCCACCGTTGGTTGGATTGCCTATTTTCTTTTTGACGGGCGCGTCTTTCGAGCCTTTCACGAGGTTGATTGCAGCGAGGCAATCTTGCTCGTTGTGGTAGGCCTCGCCGCTGTTCGGATTGTTGGCGGCGATGAGGTGCCAGCGCCATTGTCCGCTGTTGTCTTTCCAGTACTAGTACGTCATGGTGTTCCCCCGTTAGTGTTTCTTGTCGATGGGCGGGTGCGGGTCGTGACCGTAGGAATCCTTGTCGCGAATCTTGTTGTCGCGGTCATGGATGACGAGCTCGGACTTGTGGTCCTTGGCCCTGTCGCGACCGGCATCGATCGCGGCACCTTGTGTGCGGTGCGTGCTCGATGGCGTGCTCGCTCCTTCATCCTTCACCTTCCAGTTCTTGTGCTCTTTGTCGTGCGTGACATGGACGTTTTTTCCCACGTTACCTCTCCCTCTGCTCGCTTCGCGCGGGCAAATGTTTGTGGCCGACCAAGAAGGAATTGCTTTGGACAGACGTCGGCCGGGTTTGAATTTGTTGGGGAGAGCCGGGCGCGGTAGGATGCTGCGTGGGGTTGTTCGCCAGGAACGGGAAGAATCCTTCTTGGTTGATCCCGCAAGGCCCGTAGGTACGAACTACGGGCTTTGTTCTCTCCGGTCTTCGATGTCTTCTTCACCTCCCTCTGTTTTCTCCTCCTCGTGGTGGACCGCGCGGTACTCACCACGATTCGGGCTTTCAATCTGATCTGCAGTCTTGAGTCGTGAAAGGGTGCTACGTACGCTCGGCGCGTCGGTGCCCAGGGCGTTGGCGATCGCCTCGGCGGTCATGCTCTCGGGATACTTCGACAACAGCAGCGCGGCGACCCTGGCAGTCATACTGCCCGGTCGAAACTCGGCCACCCGCGTCGGCACCACACCCTCACCAGCCAGCAGCCGTGCAAGTTCCGCCTTTTTCAGATCACGCTTGTGGCGGATCCCGCGTTCCTGGCGCTCCAGCTTCAGGATCTCCCGCGAGAGCTTCAAAACTTGATCGACTTGGTCCTTCATGAGAAACGCGAGCGAGCGTAACACGATTGGCGTTATGCCGCAAGATTTGACGCAACATCGTGAATTCCACTATGCGTAGTAAGCGATATTTTGCGTAAGTACTTCTTGCAGAGGAACTTATACTCAATGTTGCACAGTGGTGTTGCAAAACTGCGGAAATGTTGCGGAAATCCACTCAATAGAAGTGTTGAAGCGAAACCGGAGGGGGTGTTACGCGAGTGCCAGCTCGACGGCAGCGAATGTTTCACTGCTCGGTCGGGCGTACCGTTCGGTCGTGCGAGTGCTTGTGTGGCCGAGAAGGTCACGCAAGGTGAACGCATTAATTCCACTTGTTGCAAGGATACGTGCGAACGTATGCCGCTGATCATGAAACCGGAAGGAGCGAGTGATACAAGCGATTCGTTTTCGCGATTGTGAAGTAGCGGTTGATCGTTGACTTGGAGTACGTCTTCCCCTCGGGTGTGACGAGGACGTACTCGCTCATGACCGTTCGACGGCGGCAATCCTCGAGCGCGTCGCTAACGCGTAGAACGATCGGTAGCAAGGACCGCTCGCTTCGTTTTTTTCATCACGAGACGGATCGTCCCGCTGGCGAGGTCGACGCTCGACCATCGCAGGTGTGTGAGGTCGGAGCGTCGCAAGCCGGTGAAGAGCGCGATCGTGAAGAGCGGTTTGCTCCACGCGAAGCGTTCGAAGTAGTAGGTCGCGTATTCGCTGTTTTTGCGGAAGATTTTTTTCTTCGTGCTGTGCGCGATGACGTTCGCGAAGTGGTCGCGAAATCCAGGCTCGTCATCGAAGGCGTTGAGGAACGTGTCGCGTTCTGCTTTCGTGAGTTCGTTCTGCACGGGTTGCTCGGGCACGAAATGGATCGAGTCGCGCGCGAAGGGTGGTTCCTGAAGGAATCGTCGTCTGAACGCGTGCATGAGGATGCTGCGCAGGAGGTGGGGGCACGTGTTGATGTACGCGTTGCTATAGGGTTTCTCGTCGTGCGTTTTCTTGCGCATCGCTGCGACGACGTCGTCGGCATGCGCGCTGGTGATGCGGTCGATGCGCGTGTTGCCGAGCAGCGGCAGGAGATGATGCTGGACGATTGCTTCGCCGCTGCGTCGCTTGTTGTGCGAAAGACGGATGGCGTAGTTCTGCCAGTGCTCATCGGTGTATGCGTGGACCGTCGGCACGTCGGTGGGTTGTGCAGAGCGCTCGGGGTGTTGGACGGAATCTCGGAATGCTTTGAGTTTTTCGAGGAGGTCATGCGGAGCAGAGCAGGTGCAGGCCCTGCGACCCATGCCTGGGCCGGACCTAAAGCGCGGCGTTTTCCTGTGGTCGAAGGGAGGAGGAAGCCTGGAGCCGGGCCAAAAAGTTGGCGTGGCCGCGTATCGCGTTGGAGATCGCGAATGGCTGACCGCTGCCGGCGAGGAACTCTTCCAGTTCAGTCGCGGACTCGTGTTTCAAGAAGTCGCACAGGAGTGTGGAAGAAGAACGCCAACCACACTCGCAGGAGCGTCGATCGTCGACGTCAAGAACGCCATTGCAGCATGCCTACAAAAGGATGCTGGCCAAACATCGTGGCGAGCGTGGGTGGCCAAGGACAGCCAGACGCGGCCCGACTACTATTACGCGGCCGTCTGTATCGACGCACACAACAAGCAAAAAGATCAACCCTGAGGCGCAAACCAGATGATCGCGGGGTCAAGTTGCTCCCGATTGGCGAACCATCGTTGTTCTACTTCAATGGGTGGACGATGGTGCGTGTCGTAGTGCCGGCGGATCGCTGCCCACATCTTGTTAGGCGGAACGCGGCAGCTGCTGTTCTAGGCTGACGTATTCATGAGTCGTCGCAGTCTGCTGATGCTGATCGGGCACTGCCCGTTCTTCTGTGGCTTGCCCACTTGTTCCCAAGCGAGGAGTCTAGGGCCGTTGTAGATTTCGATGATCGTCCTGTCCTTTTTGAGCTGGAGGACAACGAGGTAGTCTGGTTGCGCGCGCAGCGCGACACGGTCTCCTTGGGTTGCCTTGACCTGGACGAGACGACCGTCACGGGTTTGTGCGTCGTGACATTGCGTGCTGCACGGCAGTAACTCGAGGTCGTAGTAGTGGCTCGCGAGTACCTCGCCGAGGCTGCCGACGAGGTGGCCATCAGGCGTGAAGGGACGTCCGGGAAAACTCTTTTCGAGTTCGTTGACGAGGTCGTAGAGTCTCTTCACGACGCCTGGGATCGCGTCGGTCGCCTCGCTCATGATAGTTAGGATAGTGTTTCACGCGCTATGCACGTGTGGGTCAAGCGCCTCGCGCCCCCATCACTCACGCTTGCGGTCGTGCTCGCATGCACGTCGCAACCCTGCGGGTGCAATGGAGCCGTAACGCCAGATACGCTCTCGCCCGGCGAACTGAATTTCAGCATCGACGAAGTGAACCCTTGTCGGCCAATTCTGCCGGCGATCTTCGGGTCGAATCGGCGACAAGACCTGGGAGGGTCGTTCCGCTTCCGTCGCGCCGGTGGTGACGCGTGGCCGGCGTACCACTGGCAAACCAATAACTACCAACTCGACGGGAAGAACGAGCGGTTCATGAACGACACCGTTGCCGCGATTGCTCCGGGCGCGGCAGTGTTGTTCCGTGCGCAAACACCGCTCTCGCGCGGCGAGAACGTGCTCGTCACGATTCCGCTGTTGTCATTTGTTGCGAAGGACGAGGCGACGCTCACCGATACGGCAGGCAATGTCCTCCCTGATGCGCTCTCGCATTTCGCGCATTCATACGCGACCAGCAATGAGCCGACGATCCCCTTGCCTGACGATGTGTACCAGCGCAGTTTTGTCGACTGGATTAAGAGTCTGGTTCCGGGCGTGTGGTTCGGTTTGGACAATGAGCCAGATATTTGGCAGGTGCATCATGGCGTGATTCAGCCGCATCCAACGTATGACGAAGTGATCACGCGCAACAAGCGGTACGCGAAGATGATCACGGACGTCATTCCGGACGCGACGATCTTCGGTCCCGTTCTCTCCGGTTGGGAGGGCGCCAGGACGTTGCACGGCGACACGATTCCGGCGACGTGGTTCATTGATGATTACCTCACCAGTATGCAGAGCGCGGAAGCCGACCCGGTGTATGGCAACCGTCAGCTGTTGCACGTGTTGGATGTCCATTGGTATCCGCAAAAGCGCCTTTTCATCGATAAGGATCATGATGGGTTGCAGAACCGAGCGTGGAAGAATCCCGCGAATCACGAGGAGGGGATCGTGGAGCCGAATTACTACTGGGACAAGAACGGGAACGGCAAGATGGATCGCACGAATGATCCACTGACCGACGAGTACGAGTTCACGCCGGTCAACGAGGCAAGTGAGATTCCGCAGCCCGATCAGCCGCATGCGGGAGTCACCGCCGCACAGCGTGCCGAACTCGTCGGGCAACTCGTACAGGCGCGTCTCGATGCGCCACGGTCGCTGTGGGATCCTGACTACAAGGAGGACAGTTTCATCCAGCGCATGAATGGTGATGCGGCGATCGCGTTCCTGCCGACGCTGAAAAAACATATCGCGGACCACTATCCGAAGGTCGGCATCGGCCTCACCGAATATTACTTTGGGGGCAAGGACGACATGACCGGCGCGCTGGCGCAGGCCGACGCGCTGGGGATTTTTGCACGTGAGGGCGTCTTCGCTGCGGCGTTTTGGGAGTACGGCACGCCGAATGAGAAGCCGTTTCCCAAGCCATTCCCTTACCCGTACGCGGCGTTCGACATGTTCCAGAAATACGATGGCGGGATCGGCAAGATTGGGACGCAGTGTTGCACGAGCACGACGAGTGACAAGGCGACCTCCTCGATTTATGGGACGAACGGTATAGGAACGCAACTCATTGCTGTTGCACTCAATCGTTCGAGTGCGGAAAAGCTTGCGCGCTTGCAGATTCAGTCGTGCCACTGCTACGACCGTTACGTCGTGTATCAACTCACCGGGACATCGCCTGCGAATACCGTGAGCGTGTCGCCACTGCGGCAGTCGGCGCCTGGCGCAGTAGTGGAGTCGCAGATTAATGCCGTCCGGTTCAAGATGCCGGCGTACAGCATCTCGACAATCGTCGCGTATCGCAAACCCTCACCACCACCCTTCGTGTTTCGGACCGGCAACTGTAAAGATTGGTAACGCGCGTGGGTGGTGTCTCAGCTTTTAGGCGAAACTCTCGGTGATCCAACGCTCGGCGGCGTGGTAGTACACATATTTTTCTGCGCCGGTGATGGTGAGATGGTTGAGCGTCCCGACCTGTTCCGTCGTAACGGCGCTCGCAGTTCCGTCTGCGGCTGTTGGCATCTTGAAGAGCGTCGCGAACTCCGGCGTGCTCGCGAGGAGCGTGATCGTGCTGCTGATTGGCAAGAGGAGGAAGGCGAGGTCGTGGCCGAGGCATTCCTATTCCGGGTACCGTAGCGAGTGCTCGCTCCTAGTTCACTGTTGCCAACCAAATATCGCTTTCCTCGGAATTGCGAACGTAATAAACGTAGCGGCCATCTTTTGTTACGGCGATAAATCCGTCGATTACAGATCCCGAGTCGAATACTTGCCGCGTTTTTAGAGTCACGCGATCGATCATGTTTATCCTTCGGCCATCGGAGAAAAGCACATGTCTGTTGTCGGGCATCCAACGAGCGGCCGCTTCGAACAGCGGTGAAGGGTTGAGCAGTGTCGTGTACGTACGTTTTTCAAATGAATAGACGACGATCCGGGTCGGCTGCTTCTCATCGACCCATGCACCTCCAAGCAACCACTTGCCATCCGGCGACCACTCATGGTTGACCACCAACCAGCCAGGCTCGTATGACGGAAGCGTGTCACCTTGCGGCGTTATCGGATAGGGTGCGCGTGCGTCGATCACACAAGTGCCTGCCTTGCAGGCATGATCTGCGCGCACCGTAATTCTGGAACCGTCAGGCGACCACTTGGGATAAACCACCGGTTCCGGATGCTTGGTTACTTGACTCAATCCACTGCCGTCCGCGGCGATTGTCCATACCTCAAGCTTTCCGCTGCGGTTCGATCCAAACGTAATGCGCTTACCATCCGGTGACCAGGAAGGAAGGCTTTCTATCCCCTGATCATCGGTGAGTTGGCGCAGTTCGCGTCCGTTTGTTCGCGCGACGTACACATCCTGGTCTGCCGTAAATGTGAGCCAATTGTTGTCTGAAGATACTTCCGGGCCAGCCATGTAGATAGTGCGGCCAAGCACCGCGACCGGGCCCTCGAGAAGCCTACCGTCGGGCGAGATGGCGATTCGATCGATGTTAGAACGGAACTCACGGGCGCAGTAGGCGATCATACGGCCATCGGAAGCAACGCTCACAGGCCACGCATTGCGTGCGGGCGTCTTGACAGGCTCCGGATCGCCGCCCACTCTTCCTGAAGGTTCGTCGATTGCGATTCGCCACAGATTCATAGCTCCGTCGCGGTCGCTCGAGAAATACAAATACTTCCCATCTGGAGACCAGACGGGGTTCGTGTCGTTTGATTTGTCTCCAAGCACGGCCAGTGGTCTTCCTCCGTGCGACGAAATTGTGAAGAGACGAGAGTGGCTGTAAACCCGGCCCCAGAAAGCGATGCGGTCGCCGTGAGGTGACCACGACGGTTGCACGGCATCGCCATCGACGATCAACGATGTGATGCGGCGCTTGCGACCGCTGTTAACTTCTACGATCCACAGTTCACCTGCTGCCGTGCGCCGTTGCCGTGGATTCCGGAAGATCGCTGAAGAGACCACCAGCTCCCGTCCATCCGGCGACCAACTCGGATGTGAACCGAAGTCGGTGACGCGTTTTACGGATTCGCCAGTCGCTCCCATGGTGAAGATGCCGCCTCCTTCCCGATCGGAGCGAAACGCGATCATGAGTCCATCCCGTGAAAATGAGGGTTGAGAATCGTTGGCGAGCGAAGTCGGAGTCAGGTTCAGCGCATTGCGGCCGCCGATTCGTTGCAAATAGATGTCTTCGTTTCCTGACCGGGCACTGACATAAGCGACAGATTTGCCATCCGGCGACAATGCGGGCATCGTCTCGAGGCCGGTATCGTCAGTGATCTGTCGAAATGACATCGACGGTGCCTCAGGGGTTTTCGCCCGGCCGAAATGGCCTCTCGTCGCAAGAATCACCATTGCGATCACGATCGCGACCGCCATACCCATCGGGCTCCAGGAAAGCCAGCGCGAACGCTGCGGAACAGCCGAACGTTCGTCTTGTCGCGACTCGCGGATCCATCGGAGCGCAATGCCGACATCGTGGGCCGTGCCCATTCGAGCGTCGGGGTTTTTCATGAGGCATGATCCGATCAAGCGTTCGAAGCCCGGCGGTATATCGGGGCACAGCTCCGCAACCGGCGTCGGGTCATGCTCGAGGATTGCCGCGATGGCGCTCGCCTTGCTCAATCCGTTGAACGCCGGCTTTCCGGTGGCCATCTCGTAGAGGACGAGACCAAGGGCGAAGATGTCGCTGCGCGGATCGACCCGGCCCGTCGTCAGGGTTTCCGGCGCCATGTACTGAAGGGTCCCGGCGATCTGACTCTCTTCAGTAAGCGCTTTCATCGTGGTTGTTCCTGAAAGAGTGACAATGCCGTCTTGCTGCTTTGCCAGTCCGAAGTCCAGCAATTTCACACCGGTCTTCGTGATCATCACGTTCGTTGGCTTGAGATCCCGGTGAACGATGCCGCTCTGATGCGCTTTATCGAGCGCTTCAGAGATCTGGATCCCGTAATCGAGGAGTTGATCGAGCGTGAGCGGGCCGCGACGCAACTGTTCCGCGAGCGTCTGCCCGTCACAAAGTTCCATGACGAGGTAGTTTTCCCCCACGTCAAACAACGTGCAGATATGAGGATGGGTCAGCGACGAAATCGTCTTCGCTTCGCGTTCGAAGCGAGCTTTCAGCTTGGCATCTTCCGCAAATTCCGCGGCCAGGATTTTGATCGCGACCGCACGTCCGAGTCGGGTATCCCTCGCTTTGTAAACTTCACCCATCCCGCCTTTCCCGAGCGCGGATACGATTTCATACGGCCCGAGGCGTACGCCGGGCTGCAAGTTCATGTGTCCGTCGAGCATATACCTGCTCGATCAATTTCTTCGCGGGTTGGCCCGACAGCCAATCGTAGCGGAGTGTTCGTGGAGCGTTCGCGAGGTCCTTTCCTACTGACGTCCCGGGATATCCGTAGATCTGCCTAGGTTGTCGGGAATACGTTCGTCCCTCGTGGTGGGAGGTTGTCGCCGAAGGTGGTCTCACCTTCACACGGTGGGGGTCGTCTTCACACGTTGGGGGTCGCCGGTTCGAGTCCGGCAGCGCCTACCACTTCTAAACAGTTCACGCCGCTCACAGTTAGACGCAACGGGGCGGCGTTTCTTTTTCGCAAGAATTCTGCGAAGCGTTCACGCAAGTGTTCACCGGGTCCCGATGCGGTCCCGTTCTCGCATGCCGACGATCTAGCGAACGATGGTCTGAACTGTCGGCGGGGGGTATACTCCTCGGCTTCCGTTGGAGGTGCCGTCCACGTGTGAGGCAACGATCAAGTCGGCCTTAGATTTTCCTCTCGATCATGTGCTTGGCTTGCTGTGGTCCGCCTCGAGCGCTCTGTACCACGGGTAGGAAAAGTCCTCTCCGCGACACTCCTTAGCTTGATGAGGTCCCGTTGAGAAAATTACTCGCGTGGTTCATCGTCCTCTCTTCCGTGGCGCAACGGCTCTTTTCTGCTGACGTGACCACAACGATTCCCGAGGCTTCTCTTAACGAGTTCGCCAAAGCCGTTGGTTCGATCTCCGGAGAAGGGGGATTCACGTACTCAGTAATGCTCCCGAAGCTTGTTTCCGTCGGCGAGGAGAGTCCGCCACAAAATAATGCCGCGCAGGAGAGCGCTCAACAGCAACGTCGAGGAGCCGCGAAAGGCGGTCCCATTCGCGTCGAAACGGCAACCATTGCTCCACATCACGTGGTGTGGCAGCGGTATGACATCCAGACGGGAAAGTGGCAGTGGCGACTCGAGGCACCCAGATTCGCGATCTCGCCATCAGGTGTGAGTTTCTTCGGCGACCTGATCGTCACGCAGGGCTCGCGTTCCTGGATTCAGCCAGTTCAGCTTCCTGTCACTGTGCAGTTCAACTCCGCAGCTTCACACGTGGAGTTCACGGTCAGCAACGATCCGATCACGGTTCAGCCGTCATTCGGGGCCGGAGCGGCATCACTCGGCAGCGTGTGGATCGGCTCGAACTTCAGCACGTATCTTCCCGTGAACAGCAATACCTTCACGGTCGGCGGTCGGGCCATTACCGGGACGGTGGTTAACGTCGGAATCCAGTACCTGAGCGGCTCAATCCGGATCACCAACAATGTGCAGTTCTGAAACGCGTTTCAAAGTCTGCGTCTCATTTTTCGCGGCGTTCGCAATGCTCATCTTTCCGCCTTCGCTCCCTGCGGTCATCATCGCTGATGCAGATATGCGATTCGCAGGCGAGGTGGTGCGTCCGCTTGCGGCGGGGCACGGCGAGGAGGTCATGCAGCTCCTCCATGAGCGGCGGATCGCACCAGCACGCGCGGAAGAGATTCTCTCCGTAATCTTCCTGGTCATCGCGGATGAAAAGCTCTCCGAAGCCGAAGCTCAGGTAGGCCGACGCAAAGTCGCCGATGTATCAATGGGACCGGAACGGCCGTCCGCCCGGCGAATCGCTGTTCAAATCACGGAAAGCCAGCTCCGTACCGCGCTCGGCAGGACTCATGCCGAAGTACAGGAGAATCTTCGTCGATTTTTTCCCAGAGGCGATGCTGAGTTCGAGTCGACGCGAGCCACGATCCTGCGTCATCGCGAAATCGGCGAGCGAGTCTACAACGTCCTCCAAGGCCAGCAAGTAGGCATCGATGAACATGCGGCGAAAACTCATTGAGTGGTGCTGTACGATCAGCATCAGCATCGTAACCATCCACACATCCTCGTTTGCCGCACAGAACTCGTATGTTGTCCAGCAGAGCACGTTCAATAAGCTCGCAGACGCGATTGGAAGCTTCAGCGGAGCCGTAGGCCCGTACGAATTCGCGATCTGGACGCCGTGCTTTCCCGATTTTTGGAACCAGTGCCGGGTTGTCGTGTATCACTACACACTCAACTGGACGCTGAGCAACCCGTCATTTTCAATTACGCAATCGGGCGTGAGGTTCAGTGGAAACCTACGGACCAGTTTTGGGCCGTTTCCGTTCTCCACCACCGTCAGCGGGCCGGTGACGATCTCGTACGCGGCTCCAAACTTCCACGTCAGCATCAGCCAGGTGTCGGTTCCCGTCACGGTCAACCTTCCCATCTACGGCGCGTGGACAATCACGACATTGACCATCAATCCGAACTATGGCTTCACTTTCCCGATCAGTACGATGTACCTTCCCGTTACTACGCCGGCCGGAAGTAGATTTGTTCGCGCTTTGCCGCGGAGCGCCTCGTTGGCATATGAGCCTGGTGCAGTACGTATCAATGCGGATATTGCGGTCTGGTGAACCGCGTCAAGGGACGCTTGGGTCGATGATTTTCGCGAGCTGACGTCGCACCTGCTGAACCTGTTGATCCGTGCGGTTCGTGTCGTGGGTTGTTGGAAAAAGAGCCGTCGCGATGTTGCGGGTCTGCGTTGCATTGATTCCGTCGGCCAATTTCAGGTACTCATAGTCTTCGTATCCATCGCGAATTAACTTCAGCCGAATCGACTCGATCGGAAAGTCTGTGCTCCCGCCGTGCTGAGTTGGTTTGCCGGCGTAGAACAAGGTTCCGTCGCCGTTTCCGCCGTACGCATACTGCTGGTCGGGTGGCTTCGCGAGGCAGTGACTCACCTGAAAATAGAGCTCGCCGCTTGTGTTGTAAACATAAGCCAGCCAACCCATCGCCCGCCCTTCGGAAGCGGGAGCGTCAGTTACATAGCTGAGCCAACCGTCGAAGTACGCGTCGTTTGTCGCCGTTTCTCCCCCCTCCGGCCCATTCTTGCATTGAGTTGCGTTGACGCCGCTTGGCGCGCAGCCGTGCGACATGCACGAGGTATACATCCAAACTTGATTTCCAGCTGTCTGCAAAAACGTGTTGTAGGTGCTGCGCTGATTTCCCGCAAATGGCCGGCCCGGTTTGTCGTCCATGAAGTTCACCAGCGGCACGAGAATGTTGATCCAGCTGAGCTGGCCTGCCTGACTCGCATCCGATTGTGTAGCGGTCACAAGGCGCTTCGCCTCCGGCCAGGTGTTTTGCGCCGTCGTTGCCGTGTTTTGACACGCGGCCCATTTAGTGGCATTAGCAAGTGGCTCATCGCACACGTAGATAAATGAGCGGTCCTGAAAATTCTGCGACCGCGCCTCATCCCGCCACATCGGAAGCGCTGTGGCGTTCGTGTCGGCCTGAAATGACGTCATCTTCGCCCCTGGTAACCGCTCGCGTAAATCTGTTCCATTGATGAGAGGGAGGAGATTTTGCTCGAAGAAAGTCTTGTTGCCGGCCGTGAGTGGCTGATATTGCGCGGGTCCGAGGGTGATTCGATTATTGAGAGCGGCGAGCGCATATAGCGCGTTAGTTCGCCAACCCTTCTCCTCGTCGGAGCTGCAGTCGTTCCCGAAGTGAGCGAGACACGCATCACTCCAGCCGATTCCGAACACGTTTCGCAGACTCGAGGTGGAGGGAAGCGTCGCGTTGAAGACGCGGAGCGTGATTGGCACTCGTATTGTCGTGAAATCGTCTCCTGTGACAGAGATGGCACCGGTGTATGTGTCCGGCGCGGCGGTCTGCGGAACCAGGATATCTACCCAGATGCCGAGAAAAGTGTTTGCATCGATCGTGGTGGGAAATGCGGATCGAGCTTCGCCGAAAATTGGATCCACCGTCGGCAACAGGCCGCTCGCCCACTTGCCGGCACTTCCTTCCTGGTCAGATGCCAGTCCGGCCGAATCAAACATCTCTCGATAAATCGTTACATTCTGATTCGGAATCGGAGCGCTGGTGGTTGCGGTCCCTGCAAGGTGTCCCCCATCAAGACTGGCTCTGACGCCGGTGCGCTGCGACGACCCGGCCGAGATGAAGATCTGGAATGATTCAAACTCGTTTCTCGCCGCAATCAGACTTGCCGCTGCGGCTCCCGGCGGAAGAGGGACACCGTCTTTTGCTTTGAATACGGGGCCGATCACAACGACGCTTGGCGGCGGAGGTGGAGCATTGGGGGGCTGCTCCGAAGACCCTGGGTGGTTCGAACAGACCACTCCGCCTAGGCAGAGGATCAGTCCCACCGCGATCGAGAGGACATGCCTGAAGTAGCGATTCACCAGAGTGTCGTCTCAGTAGGAGTTACTCGGGGGCGATTTTTCCTACCCGAAGGCGAGGAGTTAAGCAGACGTCGACGAGCGCGAGCGAGGCAACGAAGCAGATGCAGCATCATACGGCGACCAACAGAAGCTCTTAGCTCTGTTGGTTAGAGCGCCACCTTGACACGGTGGAGGTCAGCGGTTCGAGTCCGCTAGAGCCTAGATCGCGAGGCGGAGCAGCGCAGCGCAGATGCGAGGCGCCCGAAGCGAGCG
>DATBRZ010000139.1:0-2885 GCA_036560025.1 Gemmatimonadaceae bacterium
TCTACGACACGCCCGTCGATCACGAAAAACTCATCACCCGACCGAAAGACTTCTTCGACAATGCGACGCCGGCGGGAAACTCGATTGCCTGCGATGTGCTCCTGCGCCACGCGCTGCTTTTCGGCCGTGAGGAATACGCGACGGAAGCCACTCGCGCATTGGAGACAATCTTTCCGCTGATCGAACGCTATCCGTCGGGCTTCGGCTACGCTCTCGGCGTCGCGGAGTGGCGTGCGGCTCAGCCGAAGGAGATCGCCATCACCGGCGCGATCGACGATCCTTCGTTTCGCGCGCTGCGGCGCGTGGTAGGAAAAGAGTTCCTCCCGCATCGCGTCCTCGTCGCCGGCGACGGTTCGTCCGACCTGCCGCTGATGCAGAACCGCGACGCGAAGCGCGTGATGGCGTATCTGTGCGAGGCCTACATGTGCGCGGAGCCGACGAAGGAGCCAGAGAGGCTGCGCGCGATGCTGGGCATCGCCCGCTAAAGGATGGCAAGGCAGCACGCTGCGGTGCTCGGGATCTTCCTGATGCTGGCGGTCATCATGACCTGGCCGCTCAGCCTGCATCTGACTCGGGCCGTTGCTTATCCTGGCGATCCGTACATCAACTCGTGGGTGCTCGATTGGGACTGGCACGCGACATTCCATCGCCCGCTCTCACTTTTCGACGCGAACATCTTCTATCCAGCCCGATACTCTCTCGCGTACAGCGAGAATCTCTATGGAATCGCAGTCCTCCTGTTTCCGCTTCGCGCGGTCGGCATCGCACCAATCACTGCGCACAATGCAGCGTTGCTCGGCGGATTCGCGTTATCGGGATTTGCCGCGTATCTGCTCGGCCGGCTGATTACCGGAAGCCCGCTGGCTGGACTCGCCTCGGGGATTTTCTACGCTTTTGTACCGTTTCGCTTCACGCACGTGACACACGTGCAGCATGTCTGGGGCGCCACACTACCGCTGCTGCTCGCGTCGCTCATGTGGTACGCGCAGAAACCCACCTGGCGGCGTGCCGCAGTTTTTGCGGCAGCATTTCTTTTCAATGGACTGTGCAACATTCATTGGCTGCTGTTTGGCTCCGTCGCCATCGCTGTCACTGTTGCGATCATTCGCCCAAGAATTCTTCCCCTTGCCGCGTGCACTGCAGCCGCAGCGGTCCTGCTCGCGCTTTTCCTGCAGCCATATTTTTCGGTGGCGCGGATGTACGGAATGCAGAGGTCGTGGCAGGAGACGATGAGTTTTTCGGCATTGCCGACGGACTGGCTCGTCAGCAATGCACACAATCGGCTTTACGCATCGCTCCGCAATCCTGGCCTGGACGCCGAGCGCTGGCTGTTTCCAGGCTCGCTCGTTCTCGTTCTTGCTGTCGGCGCGTTGATCCTGAGTCCCGACCGGAAGGCGCTGAGAATCCCGGTTGTGTGGATCCTGCTGGGTTTCTTCGGTTCGCTTGGACTGCATAACATTCTTCACCGATTCCTTTTCACCCACGTTCCCGGGTTTCGCGCGATTCGTGTCCCGGCGCGCTGGGCAGTCATTGCGTATGTCGGACTGGCGATTCTCGTGGCCATCGCAGCGGAGATCGCCGGGCGGCTTCGGGCATGGGCTCCGGTGCTTCTCGTGATCGCTTTCGTTGGCGAGCTTTGGTCAGCGCCTGTTCTTTGGTACATGAGCACCTCGAGCGTACCGCCCGTCGAGAGGTGGGTAGCGGAAAACAAGCCGCGAGCCTTGATCGAACTGCCGATGGCTCCCGACGATGAATACCACGCGATGCTCCGCGCGACTGTGCATCACCTGCCGATGGTCAACGGCGTGTCCGGGTTTTCGCCGCACGAATACAACCGCGTCCGAGCGTTGGTGGAAAAAGCGTCGGATGCATTGCTTCCGGAGCTCACACGGCTGGGGATTACTCACGTCATCGTTCATGCGGACAGCCTCACACCCGTCGGACGCGAATGGCTCGCGCGTGCACTCACTGGTAACAAGCTCTCGTTTCTGAGGCGCTTTGATTCAGGCGTTGCCGGTGACTGGCTTTTTACAATCGGTGGAGTGCCACACCCCTCTCTGGATCTCGAAGCGATGCTCCGCGGGCAGCCGACCCGCAACGAAGGCACCTTCGGCGCCCTTCTTTCACCGCATGAATGGGAGACGATGACTCCGAAGACCGTCGTTACTGGAATTGCGTTCTCGTCGTACGGGATTCGAGAAGTAAACCTGCTCGTGAACAGTGGCACGATACGTCTCGCTACGGAGTTGCGCGAGGAAGCGGCGCTCACTCGGAAATTCCCGTGGTACCCGGCGACAGTAAAGCCGAGGGTTGTCGCTCGATTCCCAAAGCGTCCGGCAGGTGTGTGGCAGCGAACGGACATGCAGACGGAAATCATCGACGGACGCGGAGATCGCATCCTGCTCGAGGATCGTTGGATTCTCTGGCCTTAAGGAGTCTTTGGCGCGAGCACCCAATCGGTCTTGGCCGGTTTGCTCTCGTTACCGCTCTTGTCCACGGAGGTGACTTCGTAGAAGTAGGAGATGCCGCGATTGATCGTCGTATCCGTGTAGTTCGTCTGCGTGAGCGGTGGGTTAAGGACGAGCGGAAGTTTTCCGGCAATCTTTAGTTCCTGTAGCCCCGTTCCCTCGGTCCTGTAGATCCGATACCCCGCAAGGTCCGGCGCATCGACAGCGTCCCAGACGAGGCGCACCGCATTCGTCTCCACCAGCGCAGTCAAGCCGGTCGGCGGTGAGGGCGGGAGGAGATCCTTGAATTCTGCCGTTGCCGGCGCCGACGGATCGCTTTCGATCCGCGGCGGGCCGGTCGATGCGATGGCGGTAACGACGTATTGATACGCGCCATACGGAGGCGTGTCGGTGTACGTCGTCTGGGAAACCGGCGAC
>DATBRZ010000140.1:0-6857 GCA_036560025.1 Gemmatimonadaceae bacterium
ACAAGGAGCGCGATTCAGCCGGAACGATCATCGACTTTCCTGACGATTCGACTTACGCGCGATACCAACGGCGCGGCGGAGTGCTGTCACGGGATGACTGGAGACGACAGAACGTCGATCTGTTCGTGCAGCAGCTCTACCGCGGAGTGAAGCAGACGAAACGGTGGGTGAAATTCGGAGTCAGTCCCATCGGCACGTGGCGGCCGGGAAATCCGGAGACGATAAAAGGATTCGACGCGTACGCGGAGATCTACGCCGACTCGAAGCGATGGCTCAACAACGGCTGGCTCGACTACTTCACGCCGCAGCTGTACTGGCCGATCGCGCGCACCGAGGTGAGCTACCCGGTGCTGCTCAAATGGTGGGTGTCGCAGAACATGAAAGCGCGCAACATCTGGCCCGGCAACTATACGGGCAGAGTCGGAAGACCTGCACCCGACGGATGGATGACGCAGGAGATACTCGACCAGATCGCGCTGACGCGATCACAGCCGGGTGCCACCGGCAACATTCACTTCAGCGCGCGGGCGTTCATGCAGAGTAAAGACAGTCTCGTCGAGCGATTGATATCGGGCCCGTATTCGGGTCCAGCGCTCGTTCCAACCTCGCGGTGGCTCGACAGCATCCCGCCACTGTCGCCACGGATCACCGTCCGGACAGACTCAGCCACTCGTGCACCCGTAGTTCGGATGGTGCCGAGGGGGGCGACGAAGGTCTGGCTCTGGGTGGTGAGATCGCGAAGCGCGGGAGCGTGGACGACGGTCGTGCTACCGGGATGGATGCGCTCCCACATGTTCGCCACAGACGCGAAGCCTGAGTTCGTTTATGTGAGTACTGTGGATCGTGTTGGAAATGAGAGCAGGGCAACAAAAGGTCGGCACCCACCGACGCACTGACCGATTGCGGCCTGAAGCCGCAATCGCAGTTACTTCGCCTCTTTCTCCAGCGCCGCCGAGTTGATGCAGTAGCGGAGGCCCGTCGGGTTGGGTCCGTCGTCGAATACGTGACCGAGGTGCGCGTCGCACTTGCTGCACATCACCTCGGTGCGATGCATGAACAAGCTGTTGTCGTCCTCGGTCGTAACACTGCCTTGAGACGCGGGCGCCGTGAAGCTCGGCCACCCGGTTCCGGAATCGAACTTGTCGTCGGAATCGAACAGCGGATTCCCGCAGCAGACGCAGCGATAAATGCCGGGCTCGTGCGAGTTGTAGTACTTGCCGGTGAAAGCACGCTCGGTGCCCTTCTCACGAGTGATACGGTACTGCTCGGGAGTGAGCTGAGAGCGCCACTCCTCCGGGGATTTAGTGATTTTGTTGGACATGGACGGCCGGAGCTAAAGGGTTACCTCGAAAATAAACTGCGGCAGGTGCCAGCTTCAGTTTACTGAAAGCTGACAGGTTTGCAGTTCTCAGATAGATGGGTGTCGAGGCATACTTTATACGCCGTGACCCCGCTGTCGGTTTTCGTCGCCCTGTGTGTCGCATGCGCGATCAGTGCGTGCGCTCCGAAGAAGCCGGTCATAATCGAGACGCCGGTCATCATCGACGCACCGGTTGCGGTAACCATCGACCCCGATGTGGCAGCAACTGCGCGCCGAGCCGGCCCGTCACCCTCGAAGACCTACTGGGAAGGGATGCGAAATCTCGACCCGGACTACACGAAACGACACCCCGTATCGACCGAGGAATCGAGGTTCGCCGAGGCGCTGCGGCTGGTGCTGTCCGGGAATGTCAGCGATGCGGAGCTGGTGCTCGACAGCCTGCGCATCAACACCCCGGATTCGCTCGTCCGCATGGCGTCGTGGGTGATGCTTTCCGCGATGCTTCAGTACCAGGACAAATGGGATATCCTGGCGGAGATCGCGCCCAAGCGCACGGATCTTCCCCCCGGCACCGAGCGCAACCGCGCCGCGGTCGAGGAATGGGCCGCTATACTCGGCAAAGTCCCGAAGCGCGTCGTCGAAATTCCGACACGACCATCGAAAGCCGGCCTCACACTCTCGATGGCCGGAACGCCAGTCATATCCGTCATGCTGAATGGAAAGCAGCGGTTCTTCTGGCTGGACACCGGTGCGAGCATCTCGATCGTTTCGTCGGATGTCGCTGCTGATGCGGGAATGACTCCGCTCAGTCACGACACACTGGAGATCGTTACCGCGACGGGGCGAATTCCTGCATTGCCGTCACTCATATCGAATCTTCAGTTCGCGGGAGTGACAATCAGGAACGCTAAGGCGATGATCGTCGGTGTAGAGCTGATGCAGGTTCGGGATGTCGACGTAAAAGGACCGCCGATCGCTGTCAGGATCGATGGAATCGTGGGCTTCGATATTCTGAATCTGCTGCGTGTGCGATTCGATTATTCCACGGGAACGGTGACGGTCAGTCAGCCGGCCACCCCTCCGCGATCGAAATCGCGGACGCAGCGAACTTTTTTCTGGATCGGAACGCCGATGGTGCGGCTCGTAACATCGCGTGGAGTGCCGCTCAATTTCGTCCTCGACACCGGCGCGCAGGAGACGTACGCGACGGAGATGCTGGCGATCAAAACCGGTGTTCGGACGAGACCCGGTGAGCGTCGATCGGTGCGCGGGCTCGCCGGCGAGCAACGATTCCGCGGCCGGTTCATTGGCGACATCCGACTCTGGCTCGGCCCCCAACGACTGGATTTCGAGCGACTTCTCATCTTCGCGCCGCAACTGTCGAGCTTCGGGACGATCGACGGGATGCTGGGCAGCGATATCATGCGGACGGGGATCGTCACGCTGGATGCGAAGAACGGACTGTTTACCATCGAACAGCCGCCAGGTCCCACATTGAGGTTGCGGGAAGAGGAGGATTAGTTAAGTATCTAACTAATGGCTGCCGGTTACCCGCTACCCGCTACCCGCTACCTGCCACCGGCTGCCGGCAACCGGTAACCGGTAACCGACCCTGACCTCCACCCGTCCCGCCCAGCTCTACCGCATCAGCGTCACACCGCGATTCGAAATCTTCTACGCGCTGTTCACGCTCACCGGCGGGCAGAACGTGCTCGTCAAATGGAAGCAGGCGGCATCGGCCAAGCTCGGTGGAGACTTCGCGGACATCGTCGAGCGTGTAGCGCCGTCGCCGTTCATGTGGCCGCTGCTCGCGGACGCGTTGCGCATGCAACCTCTCGACATGAGCGGAGAGCAGGTCGTCGCGGCATTCCGGTCGATGGACGATCGCACGTTTCAGTGCGACGTACTCGGAGGACTCTTCAAGAGAGAAGGAGTTCCTGAAGCGTTGATCGAAGGCGGCATCAATCTGCGTCAGGCAGTGCTCGGCGAAACCACCGGTGCGAAGATGCTCGAGGTTATCGGACTGCGTCCGTTCCAGGCGTCGAACAGCATCGCGACTGCAGTACAGCGGGTGATCTCGGATCCAGGCGCGCATCGAAAAGATGTCGCCAATGCAGTCGAGCGATTCTGGGGTCGCGTGTTCGCGGAAGTCTGGCGCTCACTCGAGCCATCGCTCAATCGTCGCGCAGAGGCGATTGAAAATGCGATCCGCGACCACTCGCTTGGCTGGATGCTCGGCCAATTAGGATTTCCGATAACGATCGATGAGCGGCGCCGACTCGTGAGCGGAGTGAAAGGACCGCTGCGCATTCCGTTCGCGAAGCTCGGCGGGATCGAGCTCTTTCCATCCGCTTTCAACTTCCTCCGATTCTGGACGACGTACGATCACGAGGACAAAAAGACGCTGTACTTCCCCGTGCTGCATCCCGAGCATATTCCGCTGCCGAGTGGGGGAAGAGAGATAAGAGGGAAACGGCGGGAGGCGAGAGAGGAGACCACAACAGCCACTGTCACCGCAGCACACCGTGAAATCCCTGCCATCTCAGCCGATGAGGCGAAAGCGGGCTTCGCAGCACTGGGCGACAAGACACGCTTTGCAATGGCGGTGATGCTCGCGCGCTCACCGCAAACGTCGGTCGAGCTCGCGCGCGCGTTCGGAGTATCGAAGCCGACGATTTCACACCACGTGCAGTTGTTTCGCGCCGCGGGATTGCTCACCGAAAAATCGACGGCCGATGGTGTGGTGCTGAGCATCGATCGCGAAAAGCTGGAGTCACTCTCACAAGCCACGGCGAAGGTGATGTTCGAGGGACGGGAAGAGCCCACGGTTCAGCGCACGAGAACGAAGTGAGCACATTCCGCGATCGATTGCTCGATGGAAGGGTGGCGCTGATCACGGGCGGCGGCAGCGGAATCAATCTCCGGATCGCCGAGCGTTTCGCGGAACAGGGAGCGAAGGTTGCGCTGATTGGACGGACGCAGGAAAAGCTCGATGCTGCAGCCGGCGGAATCGCGAAACAGGGAGGCGAAGCCGCCGGCTTTGCTGCCGATGTCAGAAACTACGATGCACTCGCCGGCGCGATTGCGTCGGCGCGTGAGCGATTCGGCGGGATCAACATCGTCGTCTGCGGAGCGGCGGGAAATTTTCCTGCACCGGCTCTCGGAATGTCGGCCAATGGATTCAAGTCGGTCGTCGACATCGATCTGCTCGGAACGTTCAACACATGCAGAGCCGCGTACGAGCATCTCGTACGCCCCGGCGCGTCGATAATCAACATCTCGGCCGTTCAGGCATTTGTGCCGATGGCGATGCAGGCGCACGTGTGCGCTGCCAAGGCAGGCGTCGACATGTTGACCAAAACGCTGGCACTCGAGTGGGGACCGGAAGGAGTGCGAGTGAACTCGATTGCGCCGGGAGCAGTGGATGACACGGAGGGTATGCGCCGCCTTGCGCCGACTGATGAGATCCGGACGAAGATCACCGGTATGATTCCGTTACGGCGATTCGGTTCGAAAGACGAGATAGCCGATCTCGCAGTGTTCCTATGCTCCGATGCGGCTCAGTTCATCACAGGCGCCGTGATGGTCTGCGATGGAGGCCAGTCTTTGGCTTCGATGAGCTTTCAGTAAAAGCGGAAAGCCGGGGATTTTGGGAGAACTGCCGGAGAAAGTCAGAGGACACGGAGGAAACCAGAAAACCAGTTTTGTTATGTTTTTAACAACAGACAAAAACCGTAGTTCTCCGCGTCCTCCGATTTCCTCCGGCAGTTCTCCCAAAAATTTGCAGTTGCAGTTCCGCGTTTCTTAAAGCTCATCTATCGATCTAGGCCAATCCTGCTTCAATAGCCGCGATAGAGCTCGATCGGCAAGTAATCGTCCTTCAGTCTGGCAGCGCGGACAGTAATTGGTCTCATTGCTGGCATATCGAATACGCTGAACGGGAGTGGAACACACAGGACACGGCTGCAGGTATCGGCCGTGAACTGCCATCTCAGGTCGGAACGCGGTGACCTTCTCCGGAAACTTGTCGCGCGATTCAGCGCGCAGTCGCTCCACCCACTCCGTGAGCACCTCCTTCGTTGCGGCGAACAGCCGCGCGATCTCCTCATCGGTCAAACGATTCGTGTGCTTTACCGGCGACATGCGCGCACGATGCAGAATCTCGTCTGAATAAGCATTGCCGATTCCGCTGAACAATCGCGGATCGGTCAGCGACCGCTTGAGCGTGTGATTCTCGACCCGCAGGCGCTCAGCAAATTGTTCGACGGTCGCATCGAAAACTTCGAGCCCTCCGCGCTGCATTTCGTCGAGCTGCTCCTCACCGCGCAGCACGTACAGCGATGCTCGGCGAGTCGTACCGGCTTCGGTGAGAATCAGAGTGCCGCTGTCAAAGTCGAATGCAGCGAGCCCGATCTTCCCCGGAACCTTCGCTCCTTTGTCGAGCCACTTGAGCCGGCCGGCGATCATGAGATGAATGACGCGCCAGAGATCGTCGCCGAATCCAATCGCTATGCGCTTGCCGATTCTTCTAATGGATTCGACCTGTCGTCCTTCCAGCGCCGAGAGCGGCGGATCGACCGTGCGAACCAGGAATGGCTTGGCGACGCGGATCTTCTCGAGCGTGTGTCCAACGATGCGCTTCTCCAGCGCCTCGATGTACACGACGATGTCGGGGAGCTCGGGCAATTACCGTCGCGTGCGAACTGCGGGTCTTAGCGGAGCCTGACCCTCGCGCACCGCCATCGCAGAAAACAGGTAGGTGAGGTTGGCAGTGCCGTCCATTATCGGCTCGTTGGTCGAGTAGTCGCCGACATCATCGTGGTAAACGATGAATCCAGTATTGAAATCGGCGTACTCGTCGGGATCGTGCAGGCGAATTCCAATGAGATGCTTGTAGATCGATTGATAAACCGGTCCGTCGAGCAGTCCGCCGGTGAGCTGAAGCTTCATTTCTTTCGCAATCACCGAGTGCGGATCGCGCGCGTACCTCCCCGATTGCGGAAGCCCGATGATCATCGAGATGCCCCAGGGATTTGCGCCGAGCAGCCAGTCGAGCGCGGCGGCTTCGTATTCGCGGAAGTGATTGTCTCCGGTCATCCGCCGATACAGGTAAGCCTGTGTCGCGAAGCTCGCCATCAGGTTGTTCGAGCACCAGATGAATGGAATGCCGATGCGGAATCCATTCTTCGCGCGTGCCACCACCGCCTCCAGCCCCCGCCGATAGAACCTCGCCATCTGCGCACGCTCGGCCGATGTGCCATGGCGCCACAGCTCGTAATGTCCGTTGTTGTGCCAGGGATACCATTGATAGTGTCGCGCGGTGTCTTTCCCCATCCACGGAGTGACCGGCTCATTGCGCGCATACACCAGACCAGTGCCGAGGTAATGGGTCTGCCCGGTTGCATCGACGAGTGACGCGGCGCCGAGCTCCATGTCGTCGCGCCAGTTGTCTTCTTCGTAGAAGTAGGGTGAGCTGCCCGGGGCTGTCTGGCACACACCCTCGTGCTGCATGCCGAGTCGGAATGCGGCTTTTGCT
>DATBRZ010000141.1:0-20511 GCA_036560025.1 Gemmatimonadaceae bacterium
CGAATGCCGGAACAGGAAACGATCGAGCGCGCGCGTGAGGATGCGCGAGAAGGAAAGTCACCATCTACGCAGGCTGGTGAGTTTGTCCGCGAGGAGATGCACCACATCCGCGAAGGGAAACACGGTGCACGGTCCACGAAACAGGCGATAGCCATAGGATTGTCCAAAGCCCGCCGCGCTGGAGTAAAACTCCCAAGAAAAGGGGCGGCTGCGAAAAGGACGCGAGTGAAGGCAACCAGGAAGCGTCCGTCGGCGAAACGGTCGCGCGCGGTTAGAAAGGCGCTTCGTCGCGAAGGTCGCGCTGCCGCTTCGCCCCGCGCCCTCTCGCGGCATGCTCGCGCCGCTGCGCGCAGACGGTCAGCGAGCGATCGCTCGCGCGCTGCGAGGAAGGCAGCTCGAACTAAGGGTCCTCGCGCTCGATCGGCTGCTGCTCGGAAAGCAGCGCGCACTCGCGGCCGCCGTCGTTAGTCCGCAGTTCGTAATTATCAGTGTAACGGCGCGGATCGATCGCGAAGGTGCCCTCCGGAGCGTCCGCTTGTCACGGCGGACACTTCGGTAATGATGGATACCGCGATCGCTTCCGGGCCGTCTCCGCCAACGTCGAGGCCAACGGGTCCAAAGATTCGTTTGTCGGTCGGGGCGCTCGAGCCGCGCTTTGTCAGCTCGCCCATCATGCGCTCCGTGCGCGCGCGAGGCCCAAGGACGCCGATGTAGGCGACGGGGGTGGCCACGAGCGCCTCGACGTATCCTGCATCACGCTCGAAATGATGTGACATGACAACAGCGGCCGTATGCGGCGTGAGGTTGATGACTTCCGCGAGCCGTGATGGATCAGCGCACTCTACGACTGTTGCGCCGGGGAAACGCTCGCTTCCCGTGTGCGCAACGGGCCGATGATCCATCACGGTAACATCCCATCCGAGTTGCGTTGCGAACCGCACGAATGGCACGACATCCGGCCCGCTTCCGCAGATGAGCAGCGTGACTGACGGATTGACGACCTCGAACGCTGCTTCAGCCGCGGTCAGCTCGAGCGCGAGTCCATTTCTCCCGGCGGCGCGTGCCTCCTCTGCGTGTGACGCGACTTCATCCAGCGCCGCGCCACTGCCCCAATCTCCAGTCGCTTCAATTCCGTCGCGAGTGATCAGTGCGTGCGCGCCAACTGATGGCGTATCGGTCGCGCCATCGGATGTTCGAATCACGGTCGCCAGCACCGATGGCGCGTCGCCGGAAAGCGCATGTCCCAGGAGAGTTGCGACGTCTCTCGCTTCCTCGGGGTCCAGCGGCTCGATGAGAACATCGATGAGACCATTGCAGCCGAGGCCCAGTCCCCAGACGGCGTCTTCGTCGCCTCTGGTGTCGTAGGTCACGACCTTCGGCGTGCGAGTCCGCTTCACCTCCCGCGCGTGATCGGCGAGATCTGACTCGAGACATCCGCCGCTGACGAGTCCGACCGTAGCTCCATTGTCTCTCACGACCATGCGTGTTCCGACGCCGCCGTAGCTCGAGCCGGAGATCCGGACGACCGTAGCGAGCACAGCGGACTCCCCTGACGCCGATGCGTCGGCGAGCGCCTCGATGATTGAGCGGTGGGTCGTCAGGTGAAACTCCTGGAGATTCGCAAATCGTCCTGTACGATAAGCAAGATCCCAATGTGACCGTAGGTGCGGAAGGCGTCCAGGACTCACCGCGTAAGGGCCGGATTCCCGGCCTTTCTGGCAGAAAATCTGCGGTAAATCCCTACTAACGAGTTGTCTATTGGGTCTTATGCCTGGACGGTTTCGGGATCGTTTCGAGGCGGGACGCCTGCTGGCGCAGAAGCTCCTGAAGTATGCCGGCCGCGATGATGTAATCGTGCTGGGCTTACCCCGCGGTGGAGTACCTGTCGCATTCGAGGTGGCGCAGGCTCTTGGAGCGCCGCTGGATGTGTTCGTCGTCCGCAAGCTCGGGCTGCCGTTTCACGAAGAGCTTGCAATGGGCGCGATCGCGAGCGGTGGGGTGCGCGTAATCGATCAGGGGCTCGTTCGGCAATTCGGTATCACCGAAGAAGATTTCGCTCAAGTCATCGCTGCCGAGGAGGCCGAGCTCGAGCGTCGCGAGCGGCAGTATCGGGGTGACCGCCCGTTTCCCGATGTAACTGGCCGCACCGTCATACTTGTAGACGATGGCCTTGCAACCGGAGCCAGCATGCGTGTCGCCGTGGTCGCGCTGCGCCAGGAAAAACCAGGGCGGGTTGTCGTAGCCGTGCCGATAGCGCCGGCTGAAACCTGCGCGATGTTGAGACGTGAAGCTGATGAGGTGAATTGCGCGGTCACGCCGGAGCCCTTCTTCGCGGTTGGACTGTGGTACGAAGACTTCAGTCAAACAACCGATGAAGAGGTCCACGATCTGCTGGATCGCGCGCGACACTATTCAGCTTCAGCGAGACGATGACCAACGCCGTCGTTGATCGGCTGATCACACTGAGCGCCGGCGGCGTCGAGCTCGAGGGAACGTTCGCGGTTCCGGCAGAAGCGAGAGGAGTTGTCCTCTTTGCGCATGGAAGCGGCAGCAGTCGTCACAGTCCCCGTAACCGCTTCGTCGCAGAGTCACTGCAGGAAGGCGGAATGGCGACGCTGCTCGTTGACTTGTTGACTGCGCACGAAGAAAAAATCGACATGGTCACTCGTCATCTGCGATTCGATATCAATCTCCTTGCTGAAAGATTGGCGGGCGCCATCGACTGGCTCGGAAACGAACCATCAACCAGCGCCCTCTCGGTAGGACTTTTCGGTGCGAGTACAGGTGGCGGCGCTGCACTCGTTGCCGCGGCTGAGCGGCCGAATCGTGTCGGCGCAGTGGTTTCGCGCGGAGGCAGGCCGGATCTCGCCGGTGTTGCGCTTCCCCGCGTTCGCTGTCCTACACTATTGATCGTCGGCCAGCGCGACGAGCCGGTTATCGAGCTGAACGAAGAGGCGATGAAATGGATGCGCGCGCCAGTGAAGCTCGAGATCGTGCCGCGCGATACTCACCTATTTGAAGAGCCCGGCACGCTCGAACAAGTTGCGCAGCTGGCGAAGGATTGGTTCGCGCAGCACCTAAAATAAAACTGCAAATCGCCTTCCGCTTGATTCGCCCCGCATCTCTCACTAATTCTGCGGGCATGAGATTGTCGGTGGGCAACAGCGTTGCGCGTAAGGATGGAATAGGCAAGGCCACAGGCGCGGCGCGCTACGCGGATGACATCGTATTCCCGGGAATGCTCCACGGCCGAACCATCCGGTCGACGATTCCACGCGGAACGATCAAATCCATCAGGCTCGACTTCGACACGACCGGCTTCACTGTCGTCGACTATCGCGATGTCCCCGCGACGAACGCAGTCGATCTCATCGCGCAGGACCAGCCGTTCCTCGTCGAGCGGGAAGTGCGACACATGGCCGAGCCGATCCTGCTGCTCGCGCACGAGAATCGGGAAGCACTGAACGCCGCCAACGTCATCATCGAGTACGACGAAGAGGAGCCGCTCTTCGATCCGGAAGAGTCCACACTCTCGTTCAAGAACATCGACATCGTAAAGGGCGACGTCGATCAGGCGCTGGCAAGCGCCGAGATCGTTGTCGAAGGCACATATCGCACGGGACACCAGGAGCACGTTTACATCGAGCCCAACGGCGTGATCGCCGTTCCCGAAGAAGGTGGAATGGCGATCTACGGCTCCGTGCAGTGTCCCTTCTACGTCATCAAGGCACTGCGCTGTCTCCTCGGCTCAGCGCATCCGAACGTTCGAGTGATACAAACCGAAACGGGCGGGGGATTCGGCGGAAAGGAAGAATACCCGTCGATGATCTCCGGTCACGCGGTGCTGCTCGCCCTCAAATCCGGCCGGCCGGTGAAGATCATTTACGATCGCGCCGAGGACATGGTGGCTACGACGAAGCGTCATCCGTCGATCGTTCGGCATCGTACGGGAGTGACGCGTGAAGGACGTCTCGTTGCAATGGATATCGATGTTCTGATGGACGGCGGCGCTTATGTAACGCTGAGTCCCACCGTGCTCTCGCGCGGATGCATCCACGCCGCTGGTCCGTACCGGTGCGACAACGTTCACATCCGCGGCCGCACAATGTTCACCAACACTCCGCCGAACGGTGCATTCCGGGGATTCGGCGCGCCGCAGACTGAGTTCGCCGTCGAAGTGCACATGGATCGAATCGCCGAGCAGCTCGGAATCGATCCGGTCGAGCTGAGACGGATCAACGCACTGAGACCGGGCGACACGACCGCGACAGGTCAGACACTTCGCGCTGATTGCAGCGCGACAATGGTTCTCGACGAGGCAGTGAAGCGCACTGACTTCTCCAGAAAGCGAAAAGAATGGCGCGGGACGAACCGGGCGATCGGATTGTCGCTGTTCTATCACGGCGCAGGATTCACCGGAGCCGGAGAAAGGAATCTCAAATCAAAAGCGCGGCTCGATCTCACTCCAACCGGAGTCCGCATCGCGGTGGGAAGCACCGAGATCGGTCAGGGCACGCGCACCATGCACGCACAGATCGTCTCCGACGCACTCGGCATACCATATGAGAATGTCGAGGTTGCACAGCCCGATACTTCGAAAGTCGCCGACAGCGGGCCAACAGTCGCATCGAGAACGTGCATGGTGGTGGGAAAGATCCTCGAGGAATGCGCCCTCGAGATGAAGGAGAAGCTCGCCGGCGAAACGATCGATGAGTTCTACAAGCACTACGGTCCCATCTCGGTCGAGCGGATGTATGAGCCGCCCGAGTGGATCAAGTGGGATGACGCCTCATATCGCGGTGACGCGTACGCGACGTTCGGTTGGGGATGCGACGTGGCCGAGCTGGAAATGGATCGGGATACTTTCGAAGTGCGGCCGATCAAGCTGACCGCGGTTCAGGAATTCGGGCGACCGATTCATCCAGCGCTCGCCCGAGGTCAGATCGAAGGTGGAACCGCACAGGGATTGGGCTATGCTCTTCTCGAGCACGTTGTCATGAAGAACGGCGCGATGGCGAACGGACAGCTCACGAACTACACGATCGCGACAACGCTTGACATGCCGGAGATCGACGTCGTGATGATGGAGAATCCGTATCCTGGTGGTCCCTTCGGCGCGAAGGGAGTCGGAGAGCTGCCGATGGACGGACCTGCACCTGCCGTCGTGAATGCACTTCGAACTCTCGGCCTCGACATTCGCGAAGTGCCGGCAACACCCGAGCTGCTCGCGGCGCGCGCGAAGCCTGCATGAAATTCACGCTCAACGGAAAAACAACCGAAGTCTCATCACATCCGATGGCTCGGCTGCTGGACGTTCTGCGTGAGGAGTGTGGACTCACCGGAACGAAGGAAGGATGCGGCGAAGGCGAGTGCGGAGCGTGCACGGTTCTGATCGATGGCGAGGCGGTGTGCTCATGCCTTGTGCCACTCGCGCAGGTCGACGGATCCGACATCCTCACGATCGAAGGTCTCGGCGACGATCATCCGCTGCAGCATCATTTCATGAATGAGGTCGGCGCGCAGTGCGGGATCTGCACGCCGGGAATGATCATGGCGGCAGTGACGCTGGGTCCGGAGCCCACCCTCGATGACGTAAAGACTGCGTTGGCAGGGAATCTCTGCCGATGCACAGGCTACTCGGCGATCTATCGCGCCGTGATGAAGTGGCGTGGAATGCCTGCGCCTGACGCGGGCGGCAGCGCAGCAATCGCGTGAGAACAGCGATCTCGGAGCTGGAAATGCGCAGCGCATCTTCGCTCGATGATGCGCTCGCGATCCTTCGCGACGAAAGACGCACACCAATAGCCGGCGCGACCGACGTCTATGTGTCACTCAACTTCGGAACGCTCACGACCAATCGGTTCCTCGATATCTGGGGATTGGACGAGCTCCGGACGATATCGACGCACGCCGACACGCTGGTCATTGGTGCGCTCACGAGCTACTCGTCGCTAATTCGATCGCACATCGTCGCGGAGCGATTGCCGATGCTCGTTGAAGCTTCGCGAGTTGTCGGAGGCGTGCAGATCCAGAATCGCGGGACACTTGGCGGCAACATCGCGAATGGCTCGCCGGCCGCAGATGGTGTGCCGGTTCTGGTTGCGGCTGACGCGAACGTCGTACTGCGGAATTCGGGCGGTGAACGGCGTGTACCAATCACGCAGTTCTACACTGGCTACCGCGCGTCGGTGATGAAGCCGGATGAGCTCATCACAGCGATCGAAGTTCCTCCGGTCGACGGAAAGCAGTGGTTCCGGAAAGTCGGAACCCGCGCCGCACAGGCGATATCGAAGATCGTGATGGCCGCCGTGCGAGCGCCGGCGCCGAAGATCGCGCTCGGCAGCGTTGCTCCAACGGTAATTCGAGCTCCCGAGACGGAGCGCGCTCTAGCGTCGGGTGCCGGGATCGATCGGGCAGCGGAAATACTTGCCCGTGAGATCATTCCAATCGATGATGTTCGGTCGACCGCCGAGTACCGACGAACGGTGACAGTTAATCTGCTGCGACGATTCTGGGCGGAGACTGCTTAAGCGCCCTGCTGACTGCCGTTAGTCCTGAATCCGCAATCAAAATGACCCGCCAATGAACGCACCGGATTTGATAATCCGTGGTCGGAGGGTGGTGACGCCGGACGGCATTCGTGCCGCGTCGATCCATATCGCCCACGGCCGGATCGCGCGCGTCGCTGAGTGGGCCGATGTACCGGCGGGAGTCACAACAGTTGAAGCGGACGATTTAGTCGTTATGCCCGGGCTCGTCGATACTCACGTGCACGTGAACGAGCCCGGTCGCACTGAGTGGGAAGGATTCGAGTCAGCGACGCGTGCGGCCGCTGCCGGCGGCGTTACCACGATCCTGGACATGCCGCTCAATTCGATTCCACCGACGACAACCGTCGAAGCGCTGGAGATCAAACGCGAAGCAGCGCGCGGGAAGTCGTTGATCAATGTCGAATACATCGGTGGCGTCGTGCCGGGAAACGCGAACGAGCTACCCGGCTTAGCGCGCGCGGGAGTTCGCGCGTTCAAGTGCTTCATGAGTCCTTCAGGCGTCGATGAATTTCGGCCGGTGACCGAGGCCGATCTGCGAATCGCATTTCCAATTCTGACCAAACTCGGTCTCCCACTGATGGTGCACGCCGAGCTGCCGTCGTGGCTCGTGTCAGCATCGAGCTCGCGTAGATACTCGCATTACCTGGCTTCGCGCCCGGTTGCCGCGGAGCGAGCGGCAATCGAACTGCTCGTGCGGCTGATGATGTGGTGTCCAGCCCCGGTTCACATAGTTCATCTCTCCTCTGCGAGCTCGCTCGATCTCGTGCGCAGGGCAAGGAAGCGTGGGCTGCCGCTCACGGTGGAGACGTGTCCACATTATCTGACATTCGCCGCGGAAGAGATTCCGGATGGTGCAACCGAGTACAAATGCGCGCCGCCGATTCGTGACGCTGCGGAGAGGGAATCGCTGTGGGATGCGCTCATCTCAGGAGAGATCGACCTCATTGCGTCGGATCACTCGCCGTGTCCTCCTTCAATGAAGGGATCTGACGGAGATTTCGGGTCGTCATGGGGTGGGATCTCGTCACTTCAGCTGTCATTGGCGGCCGTGTGGACAGGTGCGCGCTCGCGCGGTATTGGCGTCGAGAAGATCGCCAAATGGATGAGCGAGACACCAGCGAACCTGGCGCGACTCGGGCATCGAAAGGGTGCGATTGCCGAAGGCCATTTTGCGGACATCGTCATCTGGGATCCCGACAGCCGCTTCACAGTCGATCCGGCGAAGCTCACGCACCGCCACAAGCTGACCCCGTACGCAGGACGCGATCTCTACGGAAAGGTTCTAGCGACTTACGTGGGTGGCCGCGCAGTATTTACGGCCGATCGTTACGGGACTTCCCAGCTTGCCTGACTCGACCAGCTCGTTCACCGATCTCGTGAATCTCGCTTCCGAGCGACTCGGAGGCGCAGTCGTAGCTGCCAACGATGACTTTTTCGCGCCGAAGGAGAACCTCATCAAAACGGCTCCGCCCGAGTGGCGCGAAAGCGAATACACAGATCGGGGAAAGTGGATGGACGGTTGGGAGACGCGTCGTCGCCGCACGCGCGGGCACGACTGGGCAATCATCCGACTCGGCGCACCCGGTATCGTGCGCGGCGTGGTGATCGATACGACGTACTTCACGGGAAACTATCCCGAGGAAGCGAGCATCGACTCTTCGTCGATCGATGGAACACCATCCGCTGATGAGCTGAGCAGAGACACCGTGAAATGGTCGAAGCTGCTTTCGAAAACTGCGTTGCGCGGGAACACGATCAATGAGTTCGAGGTGAGCGACAGCAAGCGCCGAGTTTCACACGTTCGGCTCAACATTTTCCCCGACGGCGGCGTCGCGCGCCTCCGCGTCCATGGTCAGGTCCTACCGGACGAGCGCGTGTTCGGTGTCAACCGCGAGGTCGATCTCGCCGCAATGGAGAACGGAGGGTTTGTTGTTGCGTGCAGCGACATGCATTACGGTCATCGTCAGAACCTGATTCTTCCGGGTAGATCGACGTATATGGGCGATGGATGGGAAACGAAGCGTCGCCGGGGACCGGGGCACGACTGGTCGATCGTGCGGCTGGCGCGACGTGGAGTCGTCGAACGCGTGGAGATCGACACCGATCACTTCAAGGGAAATGCACCTGGCAGCTTCGCACTCGAGTCATACGATTCAGCGATCGAATCAGAGGAGCCGTTCGATCCGGAAACGGCGAATTGGCGACTCATGGTCGGCAGATCGCAGCTCGAGCCGCATGCTCGGCACCAGTTCGATGTTACGAAACGACAGCTTGCAACTCATGTGCGGCTCAACATCTATCCGGACGGCGGCGTCGCGCGGCTCCGGCTCTTCGGGAGGGTCGATGGATAAGATGACGGTGCAGGACGTGAACAGCGCATCGGAAGCCCGTGCGGCTGAGCTTCTGTGGGAATTCTGCGCGTCGTCGAAGTGGATAGAACAGATGGTCGCCAGGCGGCCATTTGAATCCCGCGACGAAATTTTTTCCGCCGCCCGCGAGATCTGGTGGTCACTCGACGAAAAGGACTGGCTCGAGGCGTTCGAGGCTCATCCGAGAATCGGTGCGGTGAATGCGGAGCGGGAAAGCCGTCGCACCCAGGGGTGGTCAACTGGGGAGCAGGCAGTCGTTCTCACGGCCTCGCTTCCAGTGCTCATCGAGCTCGATGACGTCAATCGCAAGTACGAGAGTCGCTTCGACTACACGTACATCGTTTGCGCGTCGGGAAAGAGTGCAGAGGAGCTGCTGAAAATCGCAAAGGAACGACTGAACAACGATCCTGAGACAGAGATCAAGACTGCGGCGGAGGAGCAGGCAAAGATCACACGCCTTCGGTTGGAAAAGGCTCTCCAAGAGGATGCATGAGCACCATCACGACGCATGTGCTCGACACCTCGGTCGGCAGGCCGGCGCAGGGGGTTCGAGTGGAGCTCGAGTACGGTGGCGCGCTCATCGGCTCAGGCGTCACCGATGATGAAGGACGGGTGCGCGATCTGTTGCCGGCGGACGCGCAGATCAGCGAGGGAGCATATCGGCTGACTTTCTTTGTTGGAGAATACTTTTCGAAGGCGTCGCGCAGCTCGTTCTATAATGAAATCGTGATCAACTTCCGGATCACGTCAGTTTCCGAGCATTATCACGTGCCACTTCTGCTCAGTCCATTCGGGTACTCGACTTATCGCGGAAGCTGAGCCGCTGCGGAACGGCTCCTCTTACGCCTATGAGGGAGTAACCGCGGAGCGCGCGGAGATCGCGGAGAAAAGACAGAACTGCATT
The DNA here is from genome assembly GCA_036560025.1 of Gemmatimonadaceae bacterium. Taxonomy (GTDB): domain Bacteria; phylum Gemmatimonadota; class Gemmatimonadetes; order Gemmatimonadales; family Gemmatimonadaceae; genus UBA4720. Next base: position 9,825 of record DATBRZ010000141.1, read on the forward strand.
CTCTTGTTGAACTACAACGACAGATGACGTTCGATTGCCACCGAGATCTCATATGTCGTTAACCTCAAAAGTGCAGTTCTCCGCGGCAGTTACTCCGCGATCTCGGCGTGCTCCGCGGTTACTCCCTCGTAAAGTGTTAGAGGGACGTCGGCACTAAATTGTTCTCCATGCCCGCAATAGAGGATCTCCCGAAGAACTTCGATCCGGCTGCGGCCGAGAAGCGATGGGTTCCGGAGTGGCTGAGCGAAGGGAGGTATCACTATGACCCCGCTGTGTCGCGAGAGAGATCGTTCTCGATCGACACCCCGCCGCCGACCGTGTCCGGCTACCTGCACGTGGGCCACGTGTTCAGCTACACCCAGACCGATTTCATCGCGCGCTATCAGCGGATGCGCGGGAAGAACGTCTTTTATCCAATGGGGTGGGATGACAACGGACTTCCTACCGAGCGTCGCGTCCAGAACTACTTCCACGTCCGTTGCGATCCCTCGCTTCCATATGAGCCGGGACTGAGCGAGAAATTCGAGCCGGCGAGCTCGAAGACCCGGTCGGGGCCGGCAAAGCATGTGTCACGACAGAACTTCATCGAGCTTTGCAATCGCGTCACAACGCAGGACGAAGAAGCATTCAAGGAGTTGTGGACGCGCCTCGGACTATCGGTCGACTGGCGTCAGGAATACGCAACGATCTCCGAGCACAGCCGGCACATCGCGCAGCTCAGCTTCTACGATCTGTTCGACAAGGGACACGTTTATCAATCCACTGCGCCGATGATGTGGGACACCGGATTTCAGACTGCAGTCGCGCAGGCTGAAGTCGAGGACCGCATGATCCCGGGCGCGATGTACCGACTCGCATTCGGAGTGAAAGGAACGAACGATCTCGTTCAGGTTGCGACGACACGACCAGAGCTGGTTCCTGCGTGCGTTGCGTTAACGGCGCATCCCGAAGACGATCGTTATGCACACCTCTTCGGTAAGACCGCAGTTACTCCGCTCTTTGGAATGCCTGTGCCGATCTTCTCGAGCGAGAAGGTGGACAAAGAGAAGGGAACGGGACTCGTCATGGTTTGCACGTTCGGCGATGCGACCGACGTCGAGTGGTGGCAGGAGGAAAAGCTGCCGACGCGCCAGGCGATCGGACGTTCTGGTCGGCTGCAGCCATTGTCATTCGACGGCTCGCTCCGCACCGATGCGGCGGACCAGTATTCGTCTCTCGTCGAGCTTCCGATAAGGAAAGCCCGCGCGCGCATCGTTGACATGCTGCGCGAGCCGGGGAGTGCGCCGTCCGGCACGGCGCCCGCGCTCATCGGCGAGCCGGAAACTCTCGAGCATGCGGTCAAGTTCTACGAGAAAGGCGAGGATCCACTCGAGTTCATTCCGACCCGACAATGGTTCGTTCGGCTTCTCGATAAGAAGAATCAGCTCATCAGCCAGGGTGAAAAGCTGAGTTGGACACCGGAGTTCATGGGACTCCGGTACAAGAGCTGGACGGAGAATCTTCAGTTCGACTGGTGCGTGAGTAGACAGCGGTACTTCGGCGTTGCAATTCCTGTCTGGTACGGCGTTGATGCGGACGGTCGCATCGATCACTCGAAGATCATTCGCGCTGATCTGAAGAAGCTTCCTGTCGATCCCACGAGCGATGCGCCTCCGGGGTATACGCCGGATCAGCGCGGCCAGCCGAACGGATTCGTCGGCGATCCGGACGTTTTCGATACGTGGTTCACGAGCTCGATGAGTCCGCAGATCAATACCGGATGGGTGTTGAATCCCGATCATCATCGGCAGCTCTTCCCATTCAACGTCCGTCCGCAGGCGCACGAGATCATTCGCACGTGGGCCTTCTACACGGTGGCGAAAGCGATGCTGCACGAGAACTCGCTGCCATGGGAAAATGTGCTGATCTCGGGCTGGGTTCTCGATCCGAACAGGAAGAAGATGTCGAAGAGCGTCGGGAACGTGATGACGCCCGGCGAATGGATCGACAAGTACGGAGCCGATGCTGTTCGCTACTGGGCCGCAAGCGCTCGGCTTGGAGTCGATACAGCGTTCGACGAGAATGTTCTCAAGGTCGGCAAGAGATTAGCGACCAAGCTCTTCAACGCCGCGAAGTTCGTTTATCAGCAGCCTGGTGGCGCAGGCGAGATCACCGAAGAGCTCGATCGCGCTTTTCTGGGGGAGCTTGCGCAGCTCGTCGAGCGAGCGACAGCTGCCTACGAGCGGTTCGATTATGCCTTTGCCCTTTCGGAAACGGAGTCCTTTTTCTGGACTGTCTTCACTGACAACTACATCGAGCTGGTGAAGGATCGTGCGAAGCGCGGCGATGCAACCTCATCGTCCGCGATCAGCGCACTTCAACTAGGCTTGAGCGTATTGCTTCGCTTATTCGCGCCTGTGCTGCCGTTTATCACAGAAGAGATCTGGTCGTGGCGGCTGCGGGGTGAGACGGGATCCGAGAGCATTCATCGCGCACCCTGGCCTTCACGGGAAGATTTTTCGGATGTCGAAGCGTCGAAGAACGAGCGACTGATCGAGGTCGTTATTGCTGCATTGACTTCAGTGCGAAAGCTCAAGTCCGAAGCGAAAGTGTCGATGATCGCACCGATCGAAGGGCTCGAGCTCGTCGTGCACCCAGACGCAGCGCCAGTCCTCGACTCAGTGCTCGGCGATGTCGTTGCAGCCGCGCGCGCGAACGGAGCGAAACTCATAACTGATTCAGGGCTCGGACCGGCGGAAGCGCGCGCAACAGGGCGGCTCGTCGCGGCATAAAGAAAAACCAACTTAGATGCCCGCTACCAAACCGAAACCGGAAGCCGAGGATCGAAGTTGGGTCGAGCGTGTTGCTGACTCAGTAACGGGCTACGCCCGCCAACGGAAGCGTGCTGACGAAAAGATCGTCTGTGCTTCCGGTATCTCGCCGTCCGGCCCGATCCACCTCGGCAACCTTCGGGAGGTGATGACTGTTCACCTCGTCGCTGAGGAACTGACTGCGCGCGGGTTGCCCGTTGAGCACATCCACTCGTGGGACGATTACGATCGACTGCGTAAGGTTCCGGCGGGTGTGCCCGAGACTTTCTCGACGCACGTCGGCCGGCCGATCTCGCGAGTTCCCGATCCATACGGCGAATATCCGTCGTACGCGGACAGATACATGGCCGATTTCACGACGAGCCTCAATCGACTCGGCGTTCGTCCTCGGTTCGTGCGACAGTCGGAAGCGTACCGGCGCGGTGATTATGTCGACTTGATCCGCGTCGCGATGAAGCGGCGGACGGAGATCTTCGATATCCTCGCGGCATTTCAGACTCCGGGCCGGCACTCGGACGATCTCGATACGAGACGCGACGCGTACTACCCGTTCCGCCCATACTGTGCGACCTGCGATCGCGATACCACAGTTGTCACGAAGTACAGCGAAGCAGACGATGTTGTCGAATACGATTGTCCGAGCTGCGGACATCACCATCGGATGTCCTTATCCGACAGACCGCTCGAGGGAAAGCTCGTCTGGAAAGTCGATTGGCCAATGCGCTGGCACTTCGAAAGAGTCGACTTCGAGCCGGGCGGAGAGGATCACTCCTCGCCGCAGGGCAGCTACGCCGTTGGAAAGCGAATCGTCCGCGAGATATTCGGCGGCGTCGAGCCGTACTACGTCGGCTATGCATTCGTCGGACTGTCGGGCGGTGTATCGAAGATGTCGAGCTCGACCGGCGTTGCCGCTACACCTGCGACCGCGCTCGAAGTTCTCGAGCCGGCGATAGTGCGCTGGCTCTACGCGCGCCGAAAGCCGGAGCAGTCGTTCTCGATCGATCTCGGTAATTCCGTGCAGAGACTGTACGACGAGTGGGATCAGTTTCTCGACAAGAATGAATCAAAATCGGCGAGCGAGGCCGAGGCGCATCTTGCAAAGATCTCCACCGCGCCCACGAGTGGCGCGATCGAGCTGACTCGGGTGCGCGCGGCATTTCGCGTGCTCGCGAGCAGCGCCGATCTCACTCAGGGAAACCGCGAGCAGATCACGCGCATCACCGCCGCGCATCTGCCTGAGGACCTCCAAACGCCAGATCTGGCACAGCGACTGGAGCCTCGGCTCACGTGTGCGATCAACTGGTCGCTCGGATTCATTCCCGAAGAGGAGCGCACGAAGGTGCGCGACGAGTTCAGCCGTGAAGCGTGGGATGCATTATCAGAGGAGACGCGCGCCGGAATTGAGCAGCTGGTCGGTCAGATGGATTCGGATTGGACGATCGACGGACTTACGCACCTGCTCTACAACATTCCAAAGCGACTGAAGGGTCTGTCGGACGATGCGAAGCCGGACGCGGCGCTGAAACAGTCGCAGCGGGCGTTCTTCGTCGGACTTTACCAGCTCATCTGCGGCTCGGACACGGGACCAAGGATGCCGACATTGTTTCTATCAATCGGCCCGGAACGAGTCAGACGCCTCATCCGCGAATAGAACGGCGATGTGGCAGTTCAACCCGGCAGCGGCCGCGCGATCAGGATTCCCGTCCCACTGCGAATGGCGGCGACATACTCGGGAAGAGTTCTGCGTGTAATCTCAACGACTCCACCGGAAAGAGGCGCATGGAGCACACGGAGCACCTGGTTTGAATCGCGATACGCGAAGGCCGCGTGGCTGACATCAAGGCCTGAAATGGCGGTTGCGAAGGCCAGGACATCGCCCGTCTCAATGCGGTCGGCCACATCCGGTATGCGGTTCGTTGGAATCATCCAGCGGGGACGACTATCCAGACGCCGCTCCATCTCGCCGATCTCGTGATAGACAGCATCATCGGCAAGCGCGGGATAGCTGCCGCGATGCTCAGTCATGAAGCGGAGAGGTCGCGTATCCGGTATGCCTCCAAGCTCCTGCGCGAGGTCGCGTACGAGATGACGTCGCGCGCCGTCCGTGATCCATTCACTGAAGTAGTGAAGGCGTGAAGTGTACCCGCGGCGATTTCCGCCACGGTAGCGCATTCGCTCCACTTCACGGCTGAATCCCTCCCACGACGGAGCGCCGCCCGCCGCCGCCACTCGCGCCACGGCCAGGCAGGACTCGACAAGAGTGACGCAATCGAAACGCGTCAGCGAAACAATGAGCGGCTCTCTACGCCGCGGACTGCCTCCCGCCCGTAGGTACGCTTCGAGAGTGTTCGGCTCGTACGGCGTACCTACTGCAAGCTCGCCGACGCGAACCGCGCGCCACTGGACGGGAATTCTCTGCCTGCCGAGTGCTTCATTGCGGAGAGCTTCCGTCCACGCAACGAGGCGCGATTGGTCGCTTTCGTCGGCGTAGAGCCTGAAAGGCAGCACCAGTGCCATCGCGCGGGCAGCGGCGTGCTTCAAAAAGTCGCGGCGGGGGAGCGGAGTCTGCATTAGCGAAACGGACTGTTGCAGTTCTTCGATCACCGTCCTGCCCCGCTCACTCTCCATACCGTGTTTCCCACATCATCCGCGACGAGGAGCGCTCCTCTCTTTCCGATCGCAACGCCAACCGGTCGACCAAACGCATCTCCGTTGTCCTTCACGAATCCGGTGAGAACATTGATCGGCGGACCTGACGGCATTCCGCCGGCAAACGGAACGTAAATCACTTTGTAACCGCTGCGAGGCGCACGATTCCATGACCCGTGCTGGCCGACGAACATGCCGTGATTGAATGGAGCGGGAAGAGTTGTAGCGCCCGACCACGTCAGCCCGAGCGAAGCGGTATGCGGACCGAGCGCGTAATCCGGCTTGATTGCCTTCGCGACGAGATCGGGTCGCGGCGGCTTCACGCGCTTATCGACAATCTGACCATAGTAGCTGTGCGGCCAACCGTAGAATCCGCCGTCGCGAACGGATGTCATGTAATCCGGAACGAGGTCACTGCCGAGCTCGTCACGTTCGTTCACTGCCACCCATAGTGCGCCGGTTTCGGGAGCCCAAGCCATTCCAACTGGATTCCGGAGACCCGACGCGAACACACGATGATTTCCCGTCGCGGCATCGATCTCCCAAACGGCAGCTCGCTCCGCCTCCTTGTCGATTCCATTCTCTGCGGCATTGCTATTCGAGCCCACGCCGACGTAGAGCTTCGATCCGTCAGGCGATGCGATCAGACTCTTCGTCCAGTGATGGTTCAGCGTTCCACCAGGGAGATCGGCGACTTTCGTGGGCGCCGCGGTGATCTGCGTCACCCCAGTCGTATATGGAAAGCTCACGAGCGCGTCACTGTTCGCGACGTAGAACGTGTTGCCGACGAGCGCCATTCCGAACGGTGAATTCAGATTCGCAATGAAAACCGAACGGAAATCGGCTACGGCATCGCCATCGGTATCGCGCAGCAACGTGATTCGATTCGCACTCGGCACTGCGCCACCGGCTTTCTTCTGGAACTTCTTGAAGAACCATCCCTTGATTCCCTTCGCATCATCCGGCCGCTTCGGCGCGTTGGTTTCAGCGGCAAGGACATCGCCGTTCGGCAGAACGTACAGCCACCTTGGATGATTGAGCCCGCGCGCGAATGCCGTGACAATCGTTCCGGGGGCTGCGATTGGCGTACGGTCCGCCGGCCAACCCTTCGCTTTCACGACATTCACCAGCGGAATGAGCGAAGTACTCGGCTTCGGAAGAGCCGGATTTGGTCCCATTCCAGCTGAAACCGGAAGACGTGCAGGTGAACCGCACGCCGTCGCCAGCACTACAACCGCCAGCCGTGCGCAACGTTGGACAAAACGTGGATTCATGCGGCCTCTCAGAAACGTGTGCTCGGTCCGAGAGGCAAAGACCCTGCCGCTGTGCTTCGATGTTGCAGTTCCTGTTAGCGAGGCGGTCCTTCAGCGATCCATCTTCCGAGCAACGCTCGCTCGCCTTCAGTAATGTTCGTTTTGTTGGACGGTGGCATCGTCCGTGTGACTACCGCTCTCTCCTGGATGCGCGCTGCCCGCGCGACGATCTGCTCCGGCGTGTCGAACATCACTCCGCCCGGCGCGGGGCCGAAAGTGAGATCAGCGGGCTGCGCGGAATGACACACTGCGCAACGACGATCGATCACGTGACGCACTTCGGCGAATGTCACGGGCCGCGAGACATCAGCCGCAACAGCGACCGGCGCACGCGTTCCAAAATGCAGTACCGCATAAAGCACGACGACGCTGGCAACGATCGTCGCTGCGAGCGCGGGCCGCCACGCGGCAAACGTGAACCTGATGTTGAGCAGATGTCGCACTGCCGCTCCAGAAGCGATCAGCACGAGAAGCAAAACCCACGTGTAGCGGCTGCTGTAGACCGATGGGAAGTGATTGCTCACCATCAGCACGATTACGGGGAACGTGAAATAGTTGTTGTGAATCGAAACGCGCTTTGCTCTCGCGGACACAGCGGGGTCTCCGCCGCGTCCTTCTGCGACCGATGCCTCGAGCTCGCGCTGAGATGGAACGATCGTGAGGAGCACGTTGGCCGCCATGATCGTTCCAAGCATCGCGCCAACGTGGAGGAACGCAGCTCGGCCGCTCAACAGCTGAGTCAACGCAATCGAGATCGCGGTCAATCCCGTGATCCAGATAAAACCCGCAACAGCCGGTGCACGCGGTGCAACGAACCGCTGCATCGACTCGTACAGCGCCCATCCACCAACGATCGCGCCGATTCCAATCAGACTCGCCTGTCTATGAGTCAGCTCGGCTACCGACGAGTCGGCCATCGCTGCGCGGCCGCCGAGGTAGTAGACGACGACGAGGAGTGCAGCGCCGCTCAGCCACGTCGTGTACGCCTGCCACTTGAACCAGTGAACCGGCTTCGGCAGCTGCTCACCATGGAGTAGCGTTTTTTCTACAAAGTAGAAACCGCCGCTATGGAGCAGCCAGATCGATCCGATCGGTGAGCGCGTATGACCGGAGCCTGTCGAAGGAACGAGGCTTCGATCGAGCCAGTTGAAGAGAAGTGAATTGCCGACCCACATGATTCCCGCAATCACGTGGACCCATCGAGCGATCAGATCGAGCAGCTCGATTGTATTTCCGCTCACGTCCTTCCGCGCATGATCTTCACGAACGAGCGGCTGCGGAACTCGTCAGCAGTAAGCCCCGTCATTCTGAGCGCTTCCTCCTCCGTTATCGCGCCCGAGTTAATCCCGCGAAGGAAGAAATTCAGCAGTCCCTGCCCGGTTGCCGCATCATCGAACATGTCACCTACAAGAGTGGCCTGCGCCGCCTTGCCGACGAAATTGCTGAGCCTCAGTCCGGCTGCGTCGATTCCCTCGAGGAAGAAGCTGTAGAGCGCTGCGTATCGAGTTACCAGCTGCGCAGGATGCAGGTCCCAGCCCTGATAGAATCCGCCGGCGAGAGAATGTCGGATGTCGTCAAAATGAAGCTTCCACGCCGCATGCACGCTTGCCGCATTCTGGGCGAGTTGCCGATCTGTAAGCGGCGGCCCACCGGCTGCCTGACGATGAATGGGCACCGGCATCACGGTCGTGGATCCGTCCGCCAGCCAGACATCGGTTCCCGCAAAGGCAACCTGCATGAAATGCTTTGCGAAATCACAGGCAGGATGGCGCATTCGCTGATGTGCGGCTGTGATATTGATTCCCGCCGTGTAATCGTAGGTGCCGAAATGCGCACCGCGCAGTCGACCGTCCGATACATCCAGGATTCGCGGTAGAAGCGACCGACCGCTGGAATCGAGAACTATCTGCGGAGTCTCGACCATCACTTCGAACCTGAGCACTCCGTCGGCAAGTCCGAGCTTCCGCTCGAGCTCCCGAAGAACCGCCACCGTGTATTCCACCTGCTCGATGATCGTGATCTTCGGAATCGTGAGAATCCATCGATCAGGAATTCCACCCGCTTCGACAAGAGCTGTAACGACGAGGTCGAGCGTTCGAACTGCGCGCGCTCTAAGCTCCTCGTTGAGTGGCTTGATGCGCATGCCGATGAATGGTGAGAGAGTCCCGCCTTTCATTCCTTTCGCGAGCTCGGCGGCTACGACACCTGCGTGATGATCCTCCTCCGCATCGGGTCGATTTCCATATCCGTCCTCGAAGTCGATTCGAAAATCCTCGATGGGCTCGCGCGCGAGTTTCTCGCGCACACGGCTGTCGATGGTGTCGAGCGCGGGATGATGGGAAATGTCGAGTGCTTTGCCGAGCGTAGGCGCATCAGCCGCATACGCTTCGAGGGCGCGCAGCGCGATGGCGCCTAGCTTGGGAACCGAATCGGCCGCGAACAACTGAGCGCCGCCGTAAACCGTGTGAACCGGTTGACGACCAGGACTTTCTCCGGGATGTGCTTTGGCAAAAGCAAGATTTGCTTCACGAAGTCGTTCAGCAGCTTCGGCGGCGAGGCTCATGCGTTGTAGACTTGTCCGCCCGCTGCGCGATAGAGCTCGAGAATCGACTTCGCTTCCTCGCGAAGAAGGTTGTGCACGATCTCGATTCCACGATCCTCGAGATACCGGTACGACTCGGGAAATACGGGACCCTCCTCGAACTTGAGGCGCGACGCATCATCGCGCCTTGCGCCGCATACCAGTCGCTCCACTCCGCTCCACAGAGTCGCTCCGAGACACATCGCGCATGGCTCACACGAGGTGAACATCTCGTGCGGCGGAAGATGCGGTGCCTTGAGCGTGAACGACGCTAGGCGCTTCTGCGCCATCATGAATGCAACCATCTCACCGTGCAGTGTCGCATTCTGAAGCCGGACGACGCAGTTCATCCCGACGGATACGACGCGGCCGGTGGTCCGATCGAAAATCGCGGCGCCGAACGGTCCGCCTGTTTGCCGCTCGACATTCGTTCGCGCAACGCTGATCGCGAGTCGCATTCGATCTTCATCAGATGCGTACCCGCGATTCCAGTCGACCACCGAGTCGACCCATTCGGGGTACTCGATCTTGATTAGCGGGTGCGGCGCCTGACTTGTCATTGCGCGGAAGGTTGGCGCTGACTGCGGTCATGCGGAAGACCGCGCCGTATCGCGGGCGCTTAAGCCGCTATCTCAGACTTGGGCTCAACGGGCAATCCTGCATCCTGCCACGCCTGCCAGCCTCCGAGAAGCGCCTTCGCTTTCGGCCAACCCGCGTTTCTCAGCTGGAGCGCCACACGGGCGCTCGTGGCTTCGTCAATTCAGGCGCAGTAGACAACCAGCGTCGCTCGCTGCGACAATCGCAGTCTGGTGGCGTCACGAACAGGGTCTTCCGGATTGAGACGCACTGACCCCGCAGCCTGAATATCGGACCGCCGATAATTCCGATCTGCGCGCGCATCGACGAGGATGACTTCCTCGCCGCTCCTCTTGAGCTCGCGGTACTCGTCGAGCGTGATCTTGTCTGAACTTTCGGTCGGCCCTGCCGAGGGGGATTCGTCCGCGAGCGGCAGAAGAGATCGCTGCGCAGGCTGCGGTGCTGTAACAAATGGCGTTGCAACAACTGGCGACGCGGCGACCGGCGCAGCTGGAGCAGCGGCTGTAACACCATACTTGCGGAGAACGAGAGTCATTCCAGTGCCGTGCAGAACCACCGACAGCAACACGACAAGACATGTGATCGTGAACAGCCGCTCGGCGCCGGGGACGCCGGCGAAAACCGGCAGCAGAGTGAGCAGGAGCGAGCTCAAGCCGCGCGGTCCAAACAGCGCGATGATGCGGCGGTCGCCGGCAGATGCTGCTGCTCCCTTCAGCACCGGATACAGAACGATCGTG
>DATBRZ010000142.1:0-23044 GCA_036560025.1 Gemmatimonadaceae bacterium
GGACACGTGCTGCGCAATTCGCGCCAGTTTGGCTGGGATCCCGTCTGCGTTGGTCGCCCGGGCGAACAGCACGAACGATGGGTAGGCCACTGCGATGTAGAACAGGTAGGTGAAGCCGGCGATTCTCGCGTTCGTTGTGCGGGTCATGGGGCCTGGAATTGTTGACCCCCAATACGCTTAACTAAGTTTTTAGTTTCAGCGCGCCAATACATATGAGAAACCCGCCCCAGGTGGTCGCCGTAGTCATGACTACCTGAGTTTCGGTCCTCAAAGCACGCTCCTAAATGCTCTGCATTCTCTACGTGAACGTGGTCGGCTTCCTCCTCGGCTTTACCGGGGTGCTGCTCGAGCGCGTCGTGCCGCCGAAATTCCCACGCCGCTGGATATGGGCTGCCGTCATCCCGCTTTCGATGATTATCCCGGGCATCTACCGAAACCACCACGCGTTGTCTGTGTCTGCCATCCAGCAGGCGTTCGAGGCGCCATTCGGTCACACACTGGCAGCTGCTCCGCTACCTGCGTTGGAACCCCGGCTGGTACCGCTCCTGGCATCCTGCGCAACCGTTATCAACAAAGTCTGGCCTGTCTCGTCCGCTTTGCTCCTCGTCTGGACCCTTGTCAGCGTCCTCTCGGTAGCCGGTGCGCTCACGCTGTCACGCAGGAGACGAGGCGGGAAAGGACTGGCGACTATAGACGGTGTTCCCGTTGTCGTCACCGAGTCAATGGGACCCGCGACCGTCGGCGTGCTGCGATCACGTGTGGTCATCCCGCGCTGGGTGCTCGCACTGCCTGGGGTCGAGCGCCGCTATCTCCTTCGTCACGAGGACGAACATCGAAGAGCGCACGATGCTCGTCTTCTTTTCCTGGCGTCGCTGCCGCTCATCCTGGCGCCGTGGAACTTCGCCCTCTGGTGGCAACTTCGGCGGCTGAGTCTGGCGATTGAAATGGATTGCGACAACCGCGTCGTGACCGCGCTGGGCGACGCGAACTTATACGGCGAGCTCTTGTTCAAGGTGGCGCAGGCGGCGACTCGCGGCCCGCGACTCCAGCCGGCATTCCTCGGCGGGGCCGGTATGCTCGAGCGGCGGCTTACTCAGCTACTCGTACCGACTAAGCTTCGTCATGCTCAGCAAATCCTTCTGCCGGCGATTGCAGCTGGCCTGCTGGTTCTGGTGTTTGCAATGCCGCATCCCGTGCTGAGCTCCGAAGCTCACGCGCATCACACTATCGCATCATCTGCAAGCACGACTTCGACGCGATGAAGGATCTCCGTCTCACTCAGCGCGAGCTGGACATCATGAGTGTTCTGTGGGAGCTCGGCGAAGCAACGGTGACCGAGGTCCGCGATCGCGTCGACCCGAACCTTGCCTACACTAGCGTCTCCACGATGATTCGGATGCTCGAGATGAAGGGCTACGTCTCGCACCGGCGCGGGGAGGGGAAGACTCACGTCTACTTTCCTGCGATCGATCCGGAGACAGCCGGCGAATCAGCGCTCGGCCGGGTGCTGGACAAGATCTACGGTGGATCGCCGATCAAACTTCTCACTCATCTGATGGAGCAGCGGCGGCTCTCGGACAAAGAGCTCGCGCGCATGCGCGAGCTGCTGAAGCGCGCTCCGAAGAAGCGATAGGTTCGGCGATGCGCCGCTTACGCGCTCCGCCAGCTGAAGGGCGCGTACTGTCCGTTGTTCTTTCCGCTGGTGTCGTTCCAGCGGAGGCCGAGCGCGTCAACGTGGCTTTTGATCGGGCGAGCAAGCGAAATAGCATCCGACGCGGGATGTCCCGTATTTGACAGCTGAAGTGGAGTTGTATTCTCGGGGTTTATCCCCATAGCTGCCTGCGCAGCCATGTCGACCAGTTTCCCGGCTGTCACGGACCATTTCGTTCCGGTGCTATCAAATCGGACCGGTGCTGATTCGACACCCACGAATTTTCCGATGAGACCGGAGAGAGGGGCCATTGGGCCGCCGGCAGATCCGCTTGCGATCGCGGTGATAGCGTCGCGCTGCTCGGGGGTCGCGCGGTCATCGATGACGAGCCCGACGGACCAGTTCCCCTGAACCATCGGCCCAGGCGTAAACCCGAGAACTATGAATCCGATCCCGTTGAGCGACGTGGGTCCGAACTTTCCCTTCTCGATCTGGAATCCCATCGCAAACGTGCACGTGCCCTTCGATGGTTCGACCGTCATCTGTTGCAGGATGCACGGACACACGTAGTCACAGCTGCATGTCTCGTAATATTGGCCGCTCACGTTCCATGATGGATTTGTCATCCGCTTGTCCCTCCTTCGATTGGTCTTAGAACTCGAGTCGTGAGATATACGCGAAATCGCGACGAATGCTGTCGAGTGGCGTGCCCGGATATGTCTCCTGCTCGACGAACAGGTGCTTCTCGTCGATGCGCTCGATGCTCGCGAGCAGTCTCCGGAAGTCGATAATCCCTTTGCCGAGCTCTGTGTCTGACTCGGCGCCAAGCCGCGGCACGTCCTTGATGTGAAAGAGCCAGTACCGATCGCCGAACCGCTTCATGTACTCCATGGGATCGCGGCCGGCCATCGCGAGATTGCCTGTGTCGAGCTGCAAGCGCACGAGGTTTTTGTCAGTTCGCTCGGCGAGAGCGTCGTATGCGCCCGGCACCACGAAGTCGCTCGCGTGGTTGTGGAAGCCTATCCAGAGTTTGCGCTCACGCGCGATCCGGCCCGCTTCGTTCAGACGATCGGCCCAGCGCTGATAGTCGGCAAGCGTTGGCGTTCCCTGGATCGGCAAGCTGGCGACGATGATGTACTCGTGGCCAAGCGTCGCAGCGTCGTCCATTTGCCGCGGCATGTCGTCGAGTGCATTTCCACTGACGTGTGTTGACGGAGCGCGCAGCCCGTTACGATCGAGAATCGCTCGCAATTTTGCAGACGGCATGTCGAAGTTCTTCATTGAGCCGAGCAGCTCGACGTCGTTGTATCCAGCCGCCGCGATATCCGCGATCGTGCGCTCCAGATCGCGGCGCGCATCGTCCCGAAGGCTGTACAGCTGCAGACCGATGCGACGCAGCCGTCGTGTCCCGGTGCTGACCGTCGCCGCGCGTGACGCGCATGCGAGCTGCGTTAGTCCAACGGCTGATCCGAGCGCAGTGATGAAGTCGCGACGATGCATGTGAGCTCCGTTCCCGATCGAGATGAACCCGACCTCAGTGCAGCGTTGAATACATTATGGAAACCGCAGCGCGTGCTGCGGCAATAGCGCTGTATTGCGGCTCGAATCCGAGAATTGTACGCGCCTTGCCTATACTCGCATAAGGGGAGTGCAGGACGTGGTCGCGAGTGATTTCAGCATCTCTCTCACTGACCGTCGTCCGCCATTCGTCCCATGGCAGAAATTCCACATTCGCTTCGCGGCCGAACCATGATGCTGCCGCCTCTGCATAATCGCGCATCGTAATGGGCTCTGCCGCTGCAATATGAAATGCTTCACCGATCGCCGCCTTACGATTTGAGATAGCACGCGCGAACGCCTGCGCTACATCATCCGCGTGAACGTGTTGGAGCGTAGCTAAACCGTCATCCGGCAGCGTCAGCCGGTCGCCGCGAGCGAGACAATCGAACACGCTTGTGTCGAGATTCCCTGCCGGATTTATCGGAACCCACCCGGGCCCGGTGAGGTGACCGGGGTGAAGCACGCAGGCAGGGAAGCCCTCGGCTGCAACGTCGAGTAGAAAGCGCTCGATCTGAGCTTTGCGAATTCCGTACTCGCCGAATGGGTGGCGTGGCGCAGACTCATCGTATGGTCGCTCAAGCGGCACTCCATGCACCCACAAAGTGCCGCAGTGCACGAATATCTCTGTTTCGTCTCGCAGAGCATCCACAAGATGCGTGGCGGAGGCGAGATCGAAGCAGATAAGGTCGATCACCGCGTCAGCACGTAGGCCCGCGATCGCGGCACCGAACGACGCATCGCGCTCGAGAGCGGTACGATCGAGCGTGACGTGTTCCACTGATTGCCATTCGGGAAAGTCTTGATAGGGTCGGCGAGCTCCACGGGAAACAGCCACTACTTCATGGCCGTCCTTCACCAGCCGCGGCACGAGCCAGGTCCCTATATGGCCGGTGGCTCCAATGACTACTGTGCGCACGCTAGCGGTCACCGGTCGTCGGTCGTCTGTCGTCCGGCACGACCGACACAACCGGGCTCAAATTCGAAACGCCGTTCTCGTCGAAGCTTTCAATCGCTGCCCAGTACGCCTGACCTACGGTAAGCGCGCGAAGCTCGAGCGTCGTGCCCTGGTCAACGAAGCGCTGATAGGTCTCGTACAATTTCGAGGGTGAGATGCCCCAGCGCACATTGTAGCCGACGACTCCGGGCACAGCGTTCCAGGTGATAGTTGCGTTCCGCTCATCGCGCTCGCGCCGCGCGGTCAGCCCTGAAGGCGTCGCAGGCGCATGTCCGTCGCCGTTACCGAAAACACGGATATCACTGATGGCGAGATTCGCAGCGCCGACATGAACGTGTTCGTACCGCACGAACCGCGCACGCATCGGTGTCGACAGCTCGATGTATGCGTTGGGACGATCGCGTTGCTCGCGCGAAAGATCGGCGACTGCTCTCCACCTATTGCCATTGACGGATGCGCTCAAACGGAAGCGCGTGACGACTGTCGAGTCCGTGCCGTAAAGACCCGACTTGTAATCAGCGTAGTTCACTTGAATCGCTGTCACCTGGTAGGCACGACCGAGATCGACAGTCAGCGATTCGCCGGGTCGATTCTGACGTGCGACCCAGAAAGTGCGCGGATTTTCGTCTGTAACATTCGTCGCGGGAAAACTGTCGCGCGCAGAGGATGCAGTAACTGCCTTGTGATACGACAGGAGCATCCATCCGGTGAAGAGCTCATCACTCCTGCGATATGATTTTGTCGGAAGCCAGTGAGGAAAATCTCCGAAGCGAGTGTCGACGAACATCTGGCCGTCGTTATCGAAGCCCGCAGGATGAAGACCGATGCGACGCTCGAAGTTCCAGTTCACGGCTATCCAGGGCGTGCCGGTGTTCCACCAATTGCCGTATACATCCTGAAACGTGTTGCCGTGTCCCGCCCCCTGCACGAAACCACCCGGCTTGTATGCGACCGGATTGTATGGTGCATAGGTGAATGGTCCGAATGGATCATTCGCTGTGTAGACACCGGTTGAGTAAACGTTGTACTCGGTTCCAGGCGCGCCGTACTGGAGATAGTAGCGGCCTTTGTACTTCGTCATCCAGGAGCCTTCAATGAATGGCTTGATCGTGGAATCGCGGTGGTCCTGACCGAATCGCTCCCAGCCGTGCTTCTTCGGATCGAGTCCGAACAACCAGCGCGGCGTGCCTTTGTAATTGAGGCGCTTCGTTTTATCCAGCTCGATCACGTGCAGCGGATACACATTGGACGAGTTCCAATACATGAACCACCGCTCCGTGTCGGGATCGTGAAAGAACTGCGGATCCCACGGACCTGGCTGAACTGAGTCCGGCTTTGCGAACACTCCCGGCTCGGACGCGCGTGCCATCGGGAGCCAAGGAAGCAGTCGATTGTAAAACTGGACGCGTCCCGTTGCCGGCCTGGTCAGCATCAGAATCGGTAATGGACTTGTCGCACTCGGCAGAAGGTAAATCGTGTCGCGCACTGACAACACGGCTGGCGCAACGATGTCGGTCAGCGGCCAGCGCGAGGGAGTGATGTGCTGCCACGTGCCGAGGTCGCGGGAGCGCCAGTAGCCCTCGCCGATGGTCTCGAAGAGATAGTACTCGCCGCGATGAACGACGATGACGGGATCAGCGCCCGACCGATATGAGATACCCTCGTTCTTCTGCTCGAAGTTGTAGCGGTAGTCGATGTCGATCGGGTTTGCGTAGGTGCGTTGATGCGCTGTCTGTGCCGGGACGTTCGTGGCTGCGATCAGGGTGAGCGATGCCGCAAGAAAGGGCGACCTTTTATTCACGTGGCAAAGAAGCAACGCGTGCCGCGACTTCCTGCATCTGCCCGCGACGCAGCCGTGCCCAACCCGGTAATCGAAACGCGCTGACTCCGGCCATGGCGGCGCCCGTGGCGGCCACAGTGGCGAGCCCCGTCATCATACCGACGTCCGCGAATCCGCCGCGCAGGGCCGCGGTCACAAAAGCAACGGCCGCAAAGCCAAGCATCGCGAGCCCTCCACCAATCGAGCCGCGTGCATCGCCTTTCACTGTGCGAAGGCGAAGCCTGTGTCCCGTCGCAGTAGGCTCGACGTTCGCCTGCAGGTTGCCGTTGTACCACTGCCTGAGTGAGCCTTCCTGTCTCAGTTTCCCGCGAGCATCGAACGTTGCGCGCAGATCCGAGACGAGTCTCTCCCACTCCTGGTCGGTGAGATTGCGATCGAGATCAACGGTAAGTCCAACACCGATGGGGAGACCGAGGAAGTAGCGCGACGACGGCTGCCCCGCGATTGCAATGGCCTTCGCTGCTTGCGCCAGCTCCTCGGGTGCGATTCCCACGTCGCGGCCGATTTCCTGAATTTCGGCCAGCGTCATCCCTTCGGAGGATGCGAGGGGAACGCGCCTGGTCTGCTGCGCCTCTGCGGCCCGCTCGAAGATCGCTGCGACTTCAGCTTCGTTGAATCGTCGCTCGGTCATGCCTATTAAGATCGTTGTCCTCTGAGTCCGAGGCAAAGCGGCTCAGGCTGTCGCCCGCCCGCGCCGAGTTATTTTTGCACCCAGCCGAGTGGGAATGCGATGATGGCAAGGAAAGAGACAGCTGAAGTTCTCTCGATCGACGGACGTGAAGTCCGCATCAGCAATCCCGACAAGCCCTGGTTCTCGCGCGACGTCAAGCTCTCGAAGCTCGACGTCGTGAAGTATTACCTGTCGGTGGCTAGCGGTGCTGTCGCCGGCGTCCGCGACCGGCCAAACATGCTCAAGCGCTTCGTCAACGGCGCCGAGCAGGAGCCGTTTTATCAGAAGCGCGCGCCGGAGAATCGCCCCGACTGGTTGAGAACCGTCACGCTTTCATTTCCATCGGGACGCACCGCCGAGGAAGTCGTCGTCGACGATGCGGCTGGACTAGCCTGGATCGTGAACCTCGGCTGCATCGAGCTGCATCCGCATGCAGTACGCACGAACGATCTCGATCACCCCGACGAGCTACGCATCGATCTCGATCCCATTCCCGGCGTCGAATGGGACGACGTGCGTCGTGTGGCGATGGAGGTGAAGAATCTTCTCGAGGAAATGGGACTCCGTGGCTGGCCGAAGACCAGCGGCTCACGCGGCATGCATGTCAACGCACGTATTCAGCAGCGATGGACATTTACGGAAGTGAGACGTGCCGCGCTCGCGCTCTCGCGCGAGATCGAGCGGCGCGCGCCGAAGATCGCAAGCTCGAAGTGGTGGAAAGAAGAGCGCCACGGAGTGTTTCTCGACTACAACCAGAACGCGAAAGATCGAACGACATGCTCAGCGTATTCGATACGTCCGCTACCCGATGCGCGTGTCTCGGCGCCGCTCGAATGGGATGAGATCCCGGATTGTGAGCCGGCCGATTTCACGGTGCTGACGATGCCTAAGCGTCTCGCCGCGATCGGAGATCCGAACGCGCGAATGGACGATGCACCCGGTTCGCTGGAGCAACTGCTCGAGCTCGCCGCGAGAGACGAAGCAGCCGGTCTGGGAG
This sequence comes from Gemmatimonadaceae bacterium, assembly GCA_036560025.1. Classification (GTDB taxonomy): domain Bacteria; phylum Gemmatimonadota; class Gemmatimonadetes; order Gemmatimonadales; family Gemmatimonadaceae; genus UBA4720. The sequence goes on from DATBRZ010000142.1 coordinate 7,674, forward strand.
ATGCGCCATGGCCGCCGCACTTTCGAAAAATGGAAGGAGAATCGACGCGTGTTGCTCCTTCACGGGCAAAAGGCGCGAAGAAGACGACAACGAAAGCGACGACGGAGAAAGCAGGAAGGAAACCGCGATCGAAGATGCCGTTGATCGTCGTCGCCAACTCGACGCGTAAGGACGCTGCACTAGCGGGTCTAGAGCGATGGAAGAAAAAACATCGTGCTGCAGCGAAGCATCTCGCTGTGGACGATGTTTTGATCGATTCGATGCGCGGTCGATCGTCGACGTGGACGCGCATCCGCGTCAACCTGCGCAACGTTCCGGAGAAAATCAGACCGAAGCAGGACACTCCGGACCCCGACGACGATCCAACGCGCGCGTGGCGTGAAGCGCGCGCGAAACGCTAGGGCTTGGGCTCAGGCTTGTCGGGCATTTCCGCCCGAAGCTTCTCGTTGAAGCGTTGTGCCTCGCCGATGCGTTCCACCTCGAGCGCGATGGCATCGACGGACTGCTGAAGGTACTCGAGCTGCTTCTCGGCCTCGATCGCGCGGGGTGCCTCCTGCCGCTCTGTCTGCGACCAGCGCCGCCACACCGGATACCCTATGAAACCGAGGATAAGCAGGCCCACATGCACGGCGGCATGGCGCGGCTCACCCATCGCGACGGCGTACCCGGCGCCGGCGACGTTGATGAAGACGTAGGCAGCCGCGGCCAGCCGCCAGATCAGCGAGGGTCGAGTCTTGGGAATCTCCTCATTCATACAGCATCCTACGTGATTGCTAAGCCAAAGTTACTTGGTCCGGCGCCGAACATAGGCGGTTGCGAAGATGTCTGCGAGCTCGTGCGGGGGCACGACCTCCAGCTGATCGAAGGTGCAGTCACGAGGGCGCTTGTCGGTGCGCCACCGGCGAAACTGCGCGGTGTGGCGGAAGCGGTCACCCTGCATATGGTCATACGCAACCTGTACGACGAGCTCCGGACGGAGCGGCTCCCACGACAGATCCTTGCCCGCGCTCCACCGGCTCTCCATACCGGGCCGGCGATGCATTGCGTCCTCCGCCGTCGGCTGTGCCTCCGCCCATGTGCGCCAGGGATGATCCTTGAGGGCATTCTTGCGGTACGGCTCCAGAAACTTCACCAGCTCTCTGCGTTTCACGTCGGTGAAGCTCGCGCAGACGCCGACGTGCTCGAAGTGTCCTTCGTCGTCGTAAAGTCCGAGCAGCAGAGACCCAACCGCTGTTTTCGCACCGCGCTTGTGCCAGCGGAAGCCGGCGACGACGCAGTCACATTCGCGCTCGTGCTTCACCTTGAACATCACTCGCTTGTTCGGCTGATAGGTGCCGGTGATGGATTTCGCAACGACACCATCGAGTCCTGCGCCTTCGAATCGGCGAAACCAGTCTTCGGCGGTGACTCTGTCACGTGTTGCCGGCGTGAGATAAAGAGGCGGCTTGGGCTTCCGCAGCAGCTTTTCGAGTCTCTTGCGTCGTTCGGCGAATGGCACTTCACACAGACTTTGATCACCCTCGCAGAGCAGATCGAAAAAAACAACTGACGCTGGAATCTCTCCCGACAGCTTCTTGACTCGCGACTCGGCCGGGTGGAGACGGAGCTGCAGCGTGTCGAACTCGAGTCCTTCGTCTCCCGCGATGACGATCTCGCCATCGAGAACGCAGCGTTCGGGCAGTTGCTTCTTCAACGGATCGATGAGCTCGGGGAAGTACCGATTGAGCGGTCTCTCGTCGCGACTCTGGATGAGGATGTCGTCGCCGTCGCGGAAGATGAGCGTGCGGAAGCCATCCCACTTGGGCTCGAAGATCCATCCTTCGCCGGGTGGAAGCTCACCGACTCGCTTTGCAAGCATCGGGAGGACGGGGGGATTCACCGCGAGGTGCATACACGAATGATACGATTGCGGCCTCAGGACTAACAGCAATCGACAATCGACGACTAAATGCGGATTGCGGATGGGTGGAAATGCGTCCCTTGGTCTGGGTTTCCGCATCCTCAGTTCGGACTTAGTCGTCGATACTCGATGGCTGTTAGTCCTGAAGCCGTAATCCTCATGAGAGGCCCCTCGCGTGAGACGCTGGGCCCCGTACTTTTGACGTATGACGACCGGCAAACCAACAATTGCGATTCTGACCGGCGGTGGTGACGTGCCCGGTCTGAACCCGGCGATACGAGCGATCACGATCCGCGCACTGCGCGAAGGTTATCGCGTTGTCGGGATTCGTCGCGGCTGGGCGGGACTCGTCGATTACAATCGCGACGAGGGATCCGACAATTCCGAATGCGTGCAGGAGCTCTCGGAAGCGGAGGTCAATCGCGTCGGGCGCACCGGCGGAACTTTTCTTCACACTTCGCGAACGCGGCCAAGCCATTTACCTCAGGGACGCGTGCCGTCGCATCTCAGCGGGTACGATCAACCAGTCAACGACATCACGAAGGAAGTCCTCAGGAATCTCGAGCACATCGGAGTAGATGTACTGATTCCGATTGGCGGCGACGACACGCTGAGCTACGGCAAGAGACTTCACGACGAAGGTGTGCACGTCGTCGCCATTCCGAAGACGATGGACAACGACGTTTATGGAACCGATTACTGCATCGGCTTCAGTACGTGCGTTACGCGCACTCTCGAGCTCACGACCCGCCTGCGCACGTCAGCAGGATCGCATGAGCGATTTCTCGTCATAGAAGTCTTCGGCAGATACGCCGGATTCACTGCGCTGCTTCCCGCAATGGCCGGCGCTGCGGACCGGTGTCTGATTCCCGAATATCCGGCCGACATCCAGCAGCTTACCGACCTGATGGTGCACGACCACAACAAGAATCCCAGCAAATACTCGGTCGTTCTCGTATCCGAGGGAGCACGCCTCAAAACGGACGAAGGGATGAGCTTCGAATCCGAAGAGACTGACATGTTCGGGCACAAGAAGCTCGGCGGAATCGGTGACAAGGTCGCCGAGGCGCTGAAGGAGTTTTCACCCAGGTACAACAACGGCCGGCGAATCGACGTCGTGAACCAGGAGCTTGGCTATCTAGTGCGCTCCGGCGAACCCGATGCGCTTGATTCGATCGTGCCGATGGCGTTCGGCAATCTCGCGCTCGATCTGATCCTCAAGAAGGAATTTGGCTGTCTGGTGAGCGTGCACCGAGGTTTTTACGACAGCGTTCCGATCACGAGCGTGACATCGGAGAAGAAAGTTGTCGACGTGAAGAAGTACTACAACACGGAACGGCTGCGTCCGATCTATGATTTCGACGGTGCGCCCCTGTTCATAATGACAAGCGATTGACATCGTCTTCCCCATCTCGCCATCTCGCAGTACTTTCAGTCATGCGCTGCGAGGTCTTGTGCATGTGTCATTGTTACCGCCTTCCCATCGATGGGGGGCTGGTTGCATCGTGCACAGCCGCATGATCTAGCCAGCCGGGCCTACTGAGGCCCTCGCAGCGCCGAACGAGGCCGCGACTCCAAATGTCGCGGCCTTTTTGTTTTCCTCGAGACACCACAGCCATGAGCATCTTCGACAACAAGCCGATCGCAGTTTACTACGAGCACCCCGACTGGTTCCGTCCGCTGTTCGCTGAGCTTGACCGACGTGGTGTTCCGTTCGTGAAACTCGATGCGAACGCGCACAGCTATGATCCGGCAGAAGAAGACGTTCCCTATTCCCTCGTCTTCAATAGGGCGAGCCCATCCGCATACCTGCGCAGCGAAGCGGAATCGACATACCATACGCTGAATTGGCTCAAGCATCTTGAGCGGCTTGGTGTCGAGGTTGTCAACGGGTCGGCAGTCTATACCGTAGAGATATCGAAAGCGCTGCAGCTCGACATTCTTCAGGAGCTCGGGCTTCCGTACCCGCGAGCGCGTGTAATCAACAACGGCAGTATCGCTCGGGCAGCGGCTGAAGGACTTCGTTTCCCGGTGATCCTGAAGCCGGACGTCGGGGGGAGCGGTGCAGGGATAACCCGCTTCGACTCGCTCGAACAGCTCGCGCGCGCCGCCGCCAACTGGTCCATCGATCTCGGATTGGATCACACGGCTCTGGTGCAGGAGCTCGTTCCTTACGTCGACGGTCACATCACGCGTGTCGAGACACTCGGCGGCAAATACTTGTATGCGATCAACGTCTATCCGCCGCAGGACTCGTTCAATCTCTGCCCGGCAGACGCGTGTCAGACGACGGACGGTGTGGCCCTTTCCCGATCGGCTTGCGCGATAGACGCTCCAAAGAATGGGATGCGTGTCGAAGGCTACACGCCGCCGCGTGAGATCATCGAGCAGGTAGAGTCGATTGCGCAGCGTGTTTCCCTCGACGTCGGCGGGATCGAATACATGATCGACTCGCGCGACGGGAAGCCGTATTTCTACGACATCAACGCGCTTTCGAATTTTGTTGCCGACGCCCGCAACGTAATTGGGTTCGATCCGTTCGAGCGCCTCGTCGATTACCTGATAGAGCGCGCCAGACTCACCGTAGGTCGTGCAGAAACTGCGGGAGCAGTGTCGTGAGATTCGGCTACTGGCTGCCGGTCTTCGGCGGCTGGCTTCGCAACGTCTCCGACGAGGGAATGGAGGCGACGTGGGAAGAAGTCAAAGTCCTCGCACAGCGAAGTGAGCAAATTGGCTACGACGTCACGCTCATCGCCGAGCTCTTTCTCAACGACATCAAGGGAATCGAGGCGCCGTCGCTCGACGCGTGGAGTACCGCCGCGGCACTTGCTGCCGTCACTGAGCGACTGGAGCTGATGGTTGCCGTACGACCGACGTTTCACAATCCCGCAGTGCTCGCGAAGCAGGCTGCGAACATCGACCGGATATCGAACGGTCGTCTGGCGTTGAACGTCGTCTCTTCATGGTGGGCGGATGAAGCACGCCGTTATGGAATTCAATTCGACGAGCACGACGATCGCTACGCGCGAACCGAAGAATGGCTGAAGGTGCTGAACGGAGTGTGGACGCAGCCGGTATTCGATTTCAAGGGGAAATACTATTCGGTGGAGGAAAACGTACTCGAGCCGAAACCGGTGCGCTCGCCGAGGCCGCCGATCTATGCCGGTGGAGAATCGGAAGCTGCGAAGAGTCTTATCACACGCGAGTGTGATGCGTACGTAACGCATGGAGACCCTGTCGATCGCGTAGCTCCCAAGGTGACTGACATTCAGCGCCGGAGGGCAGCGAATGGGCTCGAGCCGATGCTGTATGGAATGGCAGCGTATGTCATCGTTCGCGAGACGGCGGGGGAAGCACAAAAGGAGCTGTCACGGATTACCGACGTATCTCCAGGATCCCCAGGATACGGCAACTACCGGGACTGGATAGAGCACACAAACCTCGAACAGCAGGTGAGCCTCGAAGATTACTCCGTCTCGAATCGCGGGTTGCGAGCCGGCCTTGTTGGTACTCCTGAAACGGTCGCAGCGAGAATCATGGAGTTGGAGGAAGCGGGAGTCGGATTGCTTCTGCTTCAGTTCAGCCCGCAACGGGAGGAGATGGAACGGTTTGCGGAGACGGTCATGCCGCTCGTGAATCAGGCCGCGGTCTCATGAGATAAATCCGATTTCAGGGTCGCGGCGTAAGCCACACATGCGTCGTGGCATCGTTGTCCGTCCTTCCACCCCGGAGCCGTCAAAATGCAAAAATGGAAACACCCGAGAGCGCCAACTTTGGCGCTCGCCGCCGCAGTAATCGCGACTATCTCAGTGCTGGCGGGTCGCGCACTGATGGCGTCGGACCATCAGGACACTCCGCTAGTCGAGTTGTCACCGCGCTACGACGTCAACGACGTCTATGCGTTCCCCGCGCCGGGCAATTCGTCGCGCACAGTGCTGGTGCTCGGTACGAGCTCGCCGATCACACCGGCGCAGACGCCAAGCTTCACCTTCGGCACGAGAGATCAGGAGCTTTATCAGATCAAGATCGACAACACCGGCGACGCTAGAGAAGACCTTGTCTTCCAGGTCACGTTCACGGGCAAAGCCGGCAGGCAGAAGGTCACGCTGCGTGGCCCTGTAGCGCCGAACAGCGTCGGCACCTTGAACACCCTCGTGGGTGGAAGGCAGATCAAGGGCTACACGAACACCGTGATCGAGTCGGATGGAATCAAGTTGTTCGCGGGTCCGCGCGATGATCCGTTCTTCATCGATCTCGAGGCGTTCTTCCGAATCCTCCCCGATCGCAAACCGGAAACGGGACCGCTGTCGACGATAACGCAGGGTCCACTGACGTTCCGCCCCGTAGGACAGGCAGTGGATTACGTTCGCGGCTTCAACGACATGGCGATCGTAATTGAGCTGCCGACTTCGCTGATCGCGAATCCCGCGACCAACGGCCGCTTTGGTGTGTGGGGCACAGCCAGCCGCGTTCGTAACTGATCTCTCACTTCATCCTATCAGGCGTCAGGAGCTCATACATGTTGAAAACGAAATATTGGATCATCGCGCTCAGCGTTCCGTTCGTGCTCGCTGCGTGCAGTGACAGCCAGACACAGAAGGACATCGCGGGACCCAGCTTCAGCCAGGGAGCCGGCGAAGACGAAGGAGACGACAACGCCGTCTACGAGCAGGTCGAATTCCTCGGTAATCCGCTGGTGAGCGAAGTCACGATCGTGAAGGCGAATCACGATGAATACAATCGAACTCAGCCGTACAACACGGCGACGTTCGGACCGCAGAGTCTCGCGTTCATCAACGCCTTCCGCGGAGGTCAGCCCGTCGTAGCGAACACCCTCGGCGCAGTGCTTTACCCGGACATGCTCATCGTCGAATCTTCCCGCAATCCGGCGACATCGGGGTGGCTTTCGTGGGCACTCGCGAATGGATGGGGCGGCCGAAATCTGTCGGATGATGTAGTCGATGCCGGACTATCGGCGATCTTCGGTCAGATCATTACCGCCGCGGGATCCTACTGCGCGAACGGTGCGTTGCCGCTGTGCACTGACAACGTTCCCGCGAACGACAAGGCGTTCAGCAGCACGTTCCCGTATCTGGCATCGCCGACGCTTTGATGACGCGACGGCTCGCCGTACCGGCAAGCAATCTTTTTGTCAGGGTCGGCATCAGCCTGGCCGTGATTGCGACGGCGCTTACCGTTGCGCTACTCCAGCACGAGGGAGCAGCGGTAAGCGCCGATCGTGATCGCCCAAAACCGCTGACGGTCTTGTCGTCGGCGCCGTATGACGAGGCGGAAGTGCGCGAGCGGGACATCGAGTTCTATACGCGCCGTACTCTCGAAGACCCCTCGAGCGCTTTGGATCGCTTGACACTCGCGCGCCTCCTCTACACGCGCTCGCGCAATACCGGATCGACCTCCGATCTGGATCGGGCCGAGCAGCTTGTTCGTGAGTCGATTGCTACGCGCAGTCAGCGGAACTATCAGGCGTTCGACCTGCTTGCGAGTTTGCTGATGGCGCGGCACGAGTTCCGCGCTGCGCGAGCTGTCGCGCTTCGGGTCGACTCACTCGATCCGGGGATGCCGTCGCATCTCGCACTGCTCGGCGAGATCGAGCTGGAGCTGGGCGACTACGATGCTGCGGCCGCTCACTTCCAGGCAGTGCATTACGACGGCAGGAATTTCACGACTGCGGCGCGGGTCGCACGATGGTACGAGGTGACAGGACACCTCGACAAAGCCCGCCTTATCCTCAGGCGTGCGATCGGAGATGTCGACCGTCGTGATGATCTTCCCCGCGAGCAGATCGCGTGGTTCCACTATCGGCTTGGGGATCTCGAGTTACGAGCAGGCAATGTTGCTCAAGCCGACTCCGCATTTCTGAGCGGTCTTGCGCGGCATCCGGATGATGTGCGCGCGCTCGGAGGACTCGCGCGCGTCGCGCTCGTTCGCGGTGAATGGCGGAAGGCGATCGATTTTGGCGAGCGAGCGACTGCGGTTCAGCTCGATCCCGCAACGCTTGGTATCGTCAGTCGCGCATATGCCGAGCTCGGCGATTCAGCAAACGCAGCGACCTATGCGCATGCGATGTCGGTAAGCGCGCTAAAGCAGCCCGGCGTGATTCATCGTGCGTGGGGACTGTTCCTGCTCGATCATGGGACGCCGCAGGATCGTGCTGATGTCCTCAAACGTGCCCGACGAGAGTTGCGCGACCGCAAGGATGTCTACGGACATGATCTCATGGCCTGGGCGTTGTATCGAAGCGGTCATCTGAAAGAAGCGCGAAAGGAGATGAGGCTCGCGCTGGCGCAACACACCGAGGACGTGATGCTCACCGAGCATGCACGAGCGATCGGGTTATACGCGCGTTAGTTGAAGCTCCAGCGGCGCGGCTCATTGCCGGCAGTGACGCGCAACGCCGCAAGATTTGGGATCATGTAATCCGCCATCGTCAGCTCGTCCCGGTCGTAGGTTCCACACACGGCAATTGATCGCATTCCGGCTGCACGCGCTGCTTCGAGGCCGAGCGGTGTGTCTTCGATGATGACGCACGAAGCAGGGTCAATTCCGAGACGCTTCGCTGCGGTGAGATATCCCTCCGGATCAGGTTTTCCTCGCTGGATCTCATCCGCACAAACGAGCACGTCAGGCATTGGTAGTTGCGTGTGTTGAATTCGCAGCGTCGCCACCGAACGAGTGCCGGAAGTCACGATGGCCCACCTCTTTGTTGGCAGCGATCGAAGGAGCTCGCGCGCACCTCGTACTTCGAAGACGCCTTCAGTTGTATTGGATTCAATATCCTCTAGCGCTGCGACCTCGGCCTCAGGCGACAAGTGTGGCGCAACGAGCTGAATCGTTTCGATTGTGCGTCGACCGTGTGCGACTGCGATCACGCGGGCGGGATCTATCTCATGCCGGAGAGCCCAACTATGCCACGTGCGCTCGACGCATGCTGACGAATCGACGAGCACGCCGTCGAGGTCGAAAAGAAGGACGCCGCACTGCAACGAGATCGGTGAATCCAGAGATGGGACTGCTGTTGGATCGCTTCCTGGTCGGAGAGCGATGGACATTCGCTACGTGACTGTGAGTGTGAGAAATGCGAAACGTCCGACAACCCCCGCCGCCGAGCCTGACACTACGAGGCTGTAGGTGCCCACGGCCACTGTGCTCGCGACGGAAATGGTGAGCACTGACGAGGCACCGGTTGCGGGATTGGGACTGAACGCCGCCGTAATCCCGGCTGGCAGACACTCGCAATGGTTCGGATCGTCCAGCACGACGTTGAGTGTTACTCCCCCGGTGAAGTTGGTTCGGCCAAGATTGATAGTCGTAGTCGGCGTGCTCGCGCCACGGGCAATAGACAGAGCCGAAGCTGATAGAGTCAGCGTGAACGCTGGGGTCTCCGTTACGGTGAGCGAGAAAGTCGCGGTGGCGTCGGCAACGCCGGCGCCAGTTCCTTTTACGTTGAGCGTATAGACGCCCGGCGCTGTAGTCGCGGGCACATTGATCGCTACTGTTGCCGTAGTTACCGCTCCGGAGGTAATGAAGCTGGAGACGTTGGCGACAACTCCGTTGGGGGCACCGGTGACGGTCAGATTGACTGGACCCGTGAATGTTTCGTTCCGGGTCAGGGTCACTATTATCTGAGTTGACGCTCCTTGTTGCACCGTCGCGTTCACTGGCGTGAGCGAAATCGTAATGGAGCCGGGCTCAGGCTCAGGCTCAGTTGTGCTGTCACAACCGAGCGCCGAGACGGCAATGAGCATGACCCTGCTGTACTGAGTCAAGTGGCGCGGGAGGCTTCGCGCGGGAGCGACGGTGGGAACTATCCGCATGTTGGCTCCTGGATAGGAGAACAATAAGCAACCTATGGCGACGGTTGTGAATAGCAAACAAAAGCTTTGGCTATTTCAATCACGCCGCGTAATGCAGGATCGCTTGTTTCGAACTCTACAACTTCGACAATCTGTTCGTCGCGCGCGGCGCGTTCACTCGGCGACTGATTCGTGTGGAGCTCATGCCGGTATGGCCGGCACGACGCATTCCCATCGTGCGACTATGTCACATCCCGCCGACAGAAATGCGTCCTCATAGATGATCACGATCGCGCGATTGGCGCGCTTCCTTAAGCTCCGCTTGCTCTCGGCGGCGAGGACAGCGCGAACGACCCTCGCGACCTGAAGTGCATACTCGACCTGGTGCGCTTCCGGCCAGCGCGTCCCTCCGAGCTGGCGGAGCATCAGATTGATTCGCCCATGGACGAGACGACAGTCGAGCGCTGCATCAGTGAGAATAGCCTTCGCGACCGCATCGGCCACCGATCGGAAGCGAACAGTGCCGGCCTGAAACCCTCTCAATTACGCGGAGCGTTCCACGCTGACGGCGATCTTCGGCGCGCGAACTAGCGTCTGGTAAACAACGCAATACCGCTCGGTAAGGCGAATGAGCGTTGCTACCTGATCGTCCGATGCATCCGTGTCGACCGTGATTTTCAGGCGTATGTCCTGAAATCCGACGGGCACCTCCTTCGACACTCCGAGCGTTCCTCTGAAGTCGAGGTCACCTTCAGCTTGGAGTGTGGCATCGCGAATCTCGATACCGAGCGCGGTGGCAACGGCGTTGAGGGTGACGCCAGCACAAGCCACCAGCGCTTCGAGCAGCATGTCGCCCGAGCATGCGCTCAATCCATTACCGCCGGTCGCAGGATGAAGACCGGCAGTCACCAACGCCTTGCCAGTTTCGATTTTACATGTGACGCCTTCGCCAACTCGTCCTGTCGCTCTCAGGGTGATGAGCGCTTCGTCTGGCTTGTCGCGATAACGGTCCTTCAGCGGAGTCTGTACGGCACGCAGCTCGTCGGCTTTCACGCCCGCGCGACCTTGTTGATGGTTTCCCACGTCCGTGTAGTCACCGATTTACCGAGCGTTTTTTCGATCAGCGACATGAACACTGGTGCCTCGTCACTCCCCGGCACATAGGTACTGAAAACCTCGCTTCCCCTAACTGCGAGAATGCGTGCGCTCCCCAGTTTGATTGGCAGCTCGAGTTTCAACGTGGGTGCCTGGCGGAGAAATGTCACCACGCGCTTCGTGCCAGGCGGGAGTCGAAAGTCTTTATAGGGATCGTACTCAATGATCTCGTGCAGCGAGTCAACGGACCGGACGATCGTTACAAACGATTTGCCGAGATGCTTCGTCATCGTGGCTTCGGCCTTACGCTGCAGTGAGCTCTCAGACGCTTTGGTCGCATCGAACACGACGTTGCCGCTCGAGAGAACCGTTTTCACTTTTTTGAAGCCGGCGGCCTCGAACGAGTACTTCAGATCGGACATCCTGGCGTTCATTGGACTGACGCCGCGGAGAAAGGCTGCATATCGCATGTGGGGAAAATACAGCTTGCGCTATCATCGGCCGCTCCCCTGTGTGCTACGTGCTCGGCTTGCGCCCGACAACCATCAGATGTGCGCTGCAGCCGATGACGGAAGGTTCGGACTCGAGCGCGCGTGCGGCATGCAGGAGCATCTCGCGACGATCGGGATCGCTCCAGCGCTGGTCGAGATCCGGAAGAATCCATCCCGGACCTTCGATTCCGTAAAGTCCCTTGATCTCGAAGCCGGCGTCGATCACTTCGCGTCGCAGATCCTCGGGACGATGGAAGTAGGCGGTCGTGAAGTAGTCGAGCTGGCTCGTTGGATTCAAATGATGACCGTCGGTCAGGTCGCGCTCGACAATGCGTGCAAACTCGCGGTCGCCGAACAGCTCGCGCGCAAGTCCGTCCATAGCAGATGCCCATCGTGATATAGCAGCGGCGATCAGCACACCGCCCGGATGCAGTACCCGAAGAGCTTCAGAGAGCGCCGCCTGCCGATCGTGCTCGTCAATGAGATGATACAGCGGCCCGAGCAGCAGCAGCATCGCGGCCGACTCGTTCGACTCCGGAAGCGCACGCGCATCGGCGACGCGACATGCGGTGAGCTTGTGCAGCGCCTGTTCGTTTCGCTGACGTGCGACCTCGACCAGTCGCGGCACCGCATCGAACAGCCGAACCTCATATCCAAGTTCGGCCAACCAGAACGCATACGCCCCCGCAGCTCCGCCGATATCGAGGACAACTGCCGGCGGTTCCGGCGCGTGGCGAAGGATTAGCTCGCGGCTCCGGAGCTCCTCGAGTCGGAACGGGCCGACGTCGAGGCGTGATTCCTCCGGCGCGCGATCATAGTAGTCCTTGATGACGGGATCGATGGACGTTGATGGGTACTCGACATCGGTCACGCGACTGAGCGGCCTCGCAACGCTAACCTGATCTGTTCCAGATGATGCTCGTTATGATCAGCAACCTTCTCGAATTCATCCTTTAAGGTCCTGAGCCCGGTTATGCTGTGCACAAACTCGAGGCGTCCTTTCTCCTCGTAGTAAAGGTCGGCGTAATAGATGACTGCGTTGCGAACGGGTTCGTAAATCCGCCGGGCGAGATCGAGAGGCCTTTGTGAATAATCCAGTGCCTGAGACCAGGCATCCTGATCATAGAACCAGATGACCTGTCGAGGCTCGCTTAGCACTCGGGAAATCCGATAGTAGAGAACGGCCTCGCTGTCAGCGATGTGATGAAGGAGAAACCTCACCGACCACTTGCCAGGCGCGTATGTCCGCGCCAGGTCGCGCTCGCCGAGAGAGAAATACTCGAGCGTCTCGTCTCTCGTCCTTTCCAGGTCTTGTATGAGTTGCATTGTTCGCCCGACTAAGAGTGATCTTCCACCCATCGCGTGTCGGCCAAGGACGACCGAGGTCTCGATCTGTTATTCACATCGTGCGCCGCTACTTTGCCGGCGACGGAGTAGGGGGCACAGAACTGTTCCAGATCTCTCGCGCGAAACGCCATTGTCCGTCTGACTGCCGCTTCCACACCTGCATATAGTTTCCGCGGTCGACCACGGGATTCCCTCCGGCTGTCGGCGTGAGACCCCACTCATAAGAGCCGAGCTCGACGGCAAATTCGTCGCTGACGAACACTTCACGGTTTGAAAGCGTCAACGATGAAGTGCTGTATTGAGAGAGGAATCCACGGTACCAGTCTCGTAGCGCGTCCCTGTCGCGGACGGCGGCTTCGCCGGGCGGCATCAGTAGTACCTCGTCAGCTACGTACGAAAGAAACGCAACCGTATCGTTCGTGCGCAGGGCTTGGTGGAACGCGGCGGTCGTCGCTTCAAAAGCCGCGCGCTTCGACGCCGCGTCCTTAGCGCTGGACGATGGACTTGTTGAGCATCCAGCCGACGCCGCAAGACAGAGTGCGGGAACCGAGACCCACTTCGCCACAATTCTGAAGTCCATCCGCTTCATCCTCCGCGTTATTTCGCCCCGGCGGGCGTGTACACACGCACATAATCCACGAGCATCGTCGCCGGCAAAATCGCATCGGACTTTGGATCTCCGTCGAAGTTTCCGCCGACAGCGAGATTCAGGATCAGAAAGAACGGCTGCCCGATCACCGATTTTCCGTACCGCTCCATTTCAGTGCGTGTAACTGTGTAATGGGGAGTGTTGTCGACGAGGAATCGCACCTGAACTGAATCCCACTCGACGCTGAAAATGTGGAAGTCGTCGGAAAAGGATCCCTGCGTGAGCGCGTATCCGCGGACAAATGGAGTGTTACCGGAGTAGCCCGGCCCGTGTACCGCTGAGCTTATCCCCGACGACGTACTGCCGTGATTCTCCATGATGTCGAGCTCGCCGCACTGCGGCCATGGCGTCGCGGGGAAGGAGCTGCCCAGCATCCAGAACGCGGGCCACAGTCCCTGTCCCGATGGAAGCTTGATGCGTGCTTCAACTCTGCCCGGCGCAGCGTTCAGCTTCCCACGCGTTGTGATTTTTGCTGATGTGTAACGGCACGGCCCGTAGTAGCAGGTCATGCCGGAAGGAGCGAGTCGCGCGACAATCATCAACTGTCCACTCCCATTGAGAGCGATGTTGTCAGGTGAGTCGGTGTACCACTCCTTCTCGTTGTTTCCCCAGCCGCAGATTCCTGCTGCGCACCCGTCCGACAAATCGTAGTTCCACTTCGCAGCATCGATGCGCGATCCGCTCGGCCCGTCGAACTCGTCGCTCCAGACCTGAGTCCATTGACCTGTCGTCGGTGCGGGAACACTGCCCGGACTGGACGGTGTGTTGCTCGTGCACGCGAATGTCGCTCCGAGCGTGTGCACCAACACCGCGTAGAGATTCGACTTCACGTTGTTATGCGCAATTAGTAGGAATTAGCTAATAATTCAGCAGAAGTTCGTCATAGCCATCAGGTCATTTTACTGAAGCTTCGAGCCGGCCGTACAAAAAAATCGTGCGTCCATCCGCACTGGACACAATCCCGTGTCATGGCGGCCTCGACCGTGAGACGCCGTAGCACCCACCGGCGCGGACGGATATGATTGAGGCTCGCAACCATCACTTCGGCTGGTTGCCAAGTCATGAGGCTCACGTAGAATAGCAAGGCAAAGCGTGGCCAGTGAGTTGGAGCGCCTCCGAACGGCCCTTGCCGGGCGTTACCGCATCGAGCGTGAGCTCGGCCGTGGGGGAATGGCCACGGTCTACCTGGCCGAGGACCTGAAGCACCATCGCCTGGTGGCGATCAAGGTGCTGGATCCGAACCTCGCCGCCGAGCTCGGCGCAGCGCGGTTCCTCCGCGAGATCGAAATTGCGGCCCGGCTCACTCACCCTCACATCCTGCCGCTGTACGACTCCGGTGAAAGCGGCGGATTCCTCTACTACGTCATGCCGTTCGTCGAGGGAGAGTCCCTGCGGAACCGGCTCGAGCGCGAAAAACAGCTCTCGCTACCGGACAGCGTTGCGATCGGCCGGGCGATAGCCGCTGCGCTCAGCTACGCGCACGGTCTGGGCATCGTCCACCGCGACATCAAGCCCGAGAACATTCTGTTCACCGCAGGCCAAGCGGTGGTGACGGACTTCGGAATTGCGCGCGCGATCGGCGTAGCCGGCGGCGACCAACTGACCCAGACTGGCATCGCGATCGGAACTCCGACCTATATGAGTCCCGAGCAAGCTGCGGGAGAGCGCGAGCTGGACGCCCGCAGCGACATCTACGCACTGGGTTGCGTGCTCTACGAAATGCTCATCGGCCAGGCACCCTTTACGGGGCCGACGCCCCAGGCCGTGCTCGCCCGGCACGCGCTGGATCCGGTGCCGCGGCTGCGGACAGTGCGGCAGGCGATACCCGAGGCGCTTGAGGCGGTTGTGTTGCGCGCGCTTGCGAAAGCGCCGGCGGATCGGTTTCGCACTGCGGGAGAGCTGGCGGAAGCGCTGGAACAAAGCGCAAGAGGCGAAGGTACCGCGACGGTTCGGCCTCTCCGGCGTCGCCGCATCATCCTGCAGGCCGCCGCTATCGTCGGGATTCTCGCTTTCGGAGGGTGGTGGGTCGGGCCGCGCCTCGGCGTCGGGTCCGCGCGCATCGAGTCGCTGGCCGT
>DATBRZ010000143.1:0-3366 GCA_036560025.1 Gemmatimonadaceae bacterium
GCGTGTCGACCTTCTCGATCAGGTGCGGCTCGATCCGCACACCGAGATTCGGGAAAACGCTGTAGGCTGCGACAAGCTCGCGCATCGAGATGTCGTCTACACCAAGAGCGATCGCGGGCGTCTGGGAGAGATCTCTCGGAAACCCTGCTTCGCGCCAGACTTCCTGAACGCGGTCGACGCCAACCAGCTGAGCAACTCGGATTGCCGGAACGTTGAGCGACTTCTCGAACGCTTCCCGCACGGTTACAGGGCCGCGGAATTGCTGATCGTAGTTCTTCGGCCGCCACACCTGATTGCTCGCGAGCCGGATCTCGACTGGTGCATCCTCGATGATCGTTGCGGAAGTAATTCCTCTCGATGCGATCGCTGCGGCATACGTAAACGGCTTTGCTGCAGAACCGGGCTGACGTCGCATCAGGCGCGTGCGGTCATATTGCGATCGGCGGAAATCCGACCCGCCAACCAGTGCGCGAATTCCACCTGTCGTCGGCTCGACGCTCAACAGCGCGCCCTGCAACGGCTTCTTTCGCTGAAGCCATCCGTGGCTGCGTCTCAAGTTAATCGTCCCGCCGCGGATCGCGGCTTCCGCCGCGACCTGCATCCCTCTATCAACCGACGTTTGAATCTTGAGTCCGCCGGTATAGAGGCGGCTGCGGCCCAGACGCTCGATGAATTCTTCGCGAATCGCGGCGATCAGATACGGATGCGGCCTTAGCCGACGTGAGCCCGGCTCGAATTCCGCGTCCGACGCAACTGCGCTATCGTGCTGATCCTTGCTTATCCATTTCTTGTCGAGCATCACTGCGAGCACACGATCGCGGCGCTGCTTTGCTATTCGCGCTCGCTCGTCGGGATTGTCACGGTTGGGCGCGCGGATCATTCCAGCAATCAGCGCCGCTTCGGCGATACTCAGCTTCTCCGGTGTCTTTCCGAAGTACACTCGTGCGGCTTCACCAAGACCGCGAACCTCACGGCCGTCGCGATGACCGAGATACACCTCATTGAGATACGCCTCGAGAATTTCATCCTTCGACAATCGCATCTCGATGAGCGGCGCGAGTCCGACCTCCATGAACTTCCGCCGCAGCGTTCGCTGGGGCGACAGGAAGCGCATCTTCGCGAGCTGCTGAGTGATCGTGCTTCCGCCTTCCGTTACTCCTCCCGCAGCGAGATTCGCGGCAGCAGCGCGCCCAATGCCGATCGGATCGAGACCAAAATGGCTTCTGAAACGAGCGTCCTCAGCCGCGAGAAATGCATTCGGCGCGTAGTCGGGTAGCTCACTCAACGTTACCGGCTCTGCAACTCTCCATTCGGATCCGTACAGTGCGACGATCGTTCTGCCGTTTCGATCCAGGATTTCCGTTGGCGCGCGCCACGAGCCGGGAGTCAGCTCGCTGTAGATCCGATATCCGTACCAGCCGAACGTCACTGCGGATATCACAGAGAAGAGGATGAATCCGAACAGAATTACGAGAGCGATGCGAGTGCGCATACAGCGTTGGAATGGCAAGAAGGGCGCCCTTACATTTACAGCCCTGCCCTCAAATAACTCTATGCGTGGTATCACCCGCGATGGTCGGATTTGGACGAGTCGTGCTGCGGTCGCGGCACTATCACTGTCAGCCTGCCTCGAAATCGACGAGCCGATACGAGGTCTTGGCGCTCTCGAAGTCGTGAGCGGAAATAATCAGGACGTTATTGTCGGCCAGCCGGCAGCGGCTCCTCTGGTCATTCGGGCAGTCCAGCAGTCCACGCTACCGGCCGTCGGCGTTACCGTGAATTGGAACATCGCTACCGGAGGTGGATCGCTCAGCGCAGCGACGTCGGTAACCGATGCCGCCGGCACAGCTTCCGTGATCTACACCGCGGGCAATACTGTGGGAACCGTATTCGTGCGGGCACAAGCGGAAGATCTATCGCTGACGCTAACGCTCAACGTCAGGAATCCTGAGGCACCATTGGCAACGCGTCGGACAGCGCCGGAATGAAGGAATACTCTTCGCACGATGCACTTTCGTTGGCTCAGCTCGTCCGTTCCGGTCAGGTCTCGGCCCGTGAGCTGGTAACTGACGCGATCGAGCGGATCGAGTCGCTCAATCCTCGAATCAATGCAGTCGTGCATCGCATGTACGACCGTGCGCTGAAGGAAGCAGATGCTCCGAAAAAAGGCGGACCCTTCGACGGCGTTCCGTTCATGCTCAAGGATCTCCTGTCGTGGTACGCCGGTGAGCCGATGACGAGCGCGAGTCGATTGTTCAAGGGATGGATCCCACCGCGCGATACCGAGATGGTGCGCCGTTATCGCGAGGCCGGCGTGATCGTTATCGGGAAAACGAATACACCCGAATTCGGTCTTCTTCCGTACACCGAGCCTGAGCTTTTCGGCCCAACCGTAAATCCATGGGACGTAACGCGAACCACCGGTGGATCATCCGGCGGTTCCGCCGCAGCCGTTGCAAGTGGAATGGTGCCGTGGGCCGCCGGGGGTGACGGCGGAGGATCGATTCGAATTCCTGCTTCGTGCTGCGGAATCTTTGGCATGAAGCCGACGCGTGGTCGAACGCCGACCGGGCCGCTTTACGGCGAGCTCTGGCAGGGAGCCGTTGTCGAGCATTGCCTCACTCGCTCCGTGCGAGACAGCGCCGCAATGCTCGATGCCGTGTCCGCTCCAGAATCAGGCGCACCTTACTACGCTCAGCCGCCATCGCGTCCGTACCTGCAGGAGATGGGTGCTCCACCAGGCCGGCTACGCGTTGCGTTCACGAGCAGTCCGCTCCTGGGACACACTGTACATGAGGACTGCGTCGCGGCGCTGGAAGATGCCGTGCATCTCGTGGCATCGCTCGGCCACGATGTCATCGAGGCCGCGCCGATTGTCGATCGTGACGAGTTCAATCTCTCATTTCTCACGATGATCTGCGCCGAGGTGCATGCGGATCTCGTTCAGGCGAAGACGTTGATCGGACGTGACGCGACTCCCGACGACGTCGAGTACACGACGTGGGCTCTCGGATTGCTCGGCGGTTCGCTGTCGGCCGGTGCATTCGCGCGGGCCGATCGCTCTCTCCAGAGTGCGTCGCGTCCTGTCGGCGAATTCTTCGAGAACTTCGACGTCCTGCTTACGCCGACGCTCGCCGTGCCACCCTTCCCTACCGGATCACTTCAACCGCCGCCGCACGAGCGCAGGCTCCTCAAGGTGCTCGGGCGACTGCGTGCGGGAAATGTTCTGAAGCTCCTGCGGGCTCTCGAAAAAACTGCTGACGAAATTTTCGACGCGGTGCCGTACACGCCGCTGTTCAACATGACGGGTCAGCCCGCCATGTCAGTGCCGCTGTACTGGAACGCGAGCAATCTTCCGATCGGCGT
>DATBRZ010000144.1:0-4939 GCA_036560025.1 Gemmatimonadaceae bacterium
ATCGCTCCTGGAGATTCGTCTCGAAAGGCACCGGGTTCAACGTCACAAATCCGTTCGTACTGTACCGGATCGACGAGCAAACCAGCGAGATGCAAAATGAGGATTATCCACAAAGTACTTATACCCACGAGGAGCAGCTTCTCGTGCAGGCTCCGAAGTCGGAAGACAATTTCATTTATCACCTGATCGTTAAGGTGGTTTTCTCCGCGAGCAGTGACCCTGGTGATCCGCCTACGGTTATGTTCGACCGCAGTTATGCGAATTGCGTCGGCTGAACGTTGCGTGAATGAAGGGTAATGGCCGCGCGGCGCGAGCCTCACGCTCGCGCCGTCGGATGTGGTGCCGTTTTTACGTAGTCAGCCTGATTGCGCTCTCGCCGGCGACAGTCACTTCATGCAGCAAGACGCCGGCGGTCGATCGCTCGGCGCTGCTCGACACGACGCGCTCTGGCGAGCCCGCGCCCGAGGTATTCCGCGTCCGCTTCGAGACAAGTCGGGGTGCCTTTGTCGTCGAAGCACACCACGCATGGTCGCCGTGGGGCGTGGACCGATTCTATTATCTCGTGCGCCACGACTTTTATGACGGCGCCCGGTTTTTTCGGGCCGTAGAAGGATCTTTCGTGCAATTTGGAATTAGTGGTGATCCCCTCATTTCCGCCGCGTGGAAGGAGCGCTTCATACCCGATGATACCGTGCAGCATCAAAGCAACCTTCGCGGACGGGTTTCGTTCGGAAGTCTTGGCCCCCATACCCGAACCACGCAGCTGTTCATCAACTACCGCGATAATCCGAACCTCGACAGGGACTACGCACCGATCGGCGAAGTGGTACTGGGAATGAATGTCGTGGACAGTCTGTGGAAGGGCTATGGCGATGCGCCGCCGCGCGGCAACGGCCCGGACCAGGACCGAATTCTCGCCGAGGGGGAGAAGTATCTGGCGAGGGAGTTCCCGAAGCTGGATTACATAAGGACAGGGAGACTGATAAAGTAGGCGCGTGCAATTCCTTGCGAGCGCCGGGATGATTCTGGTCCGACTGATTTTCATCGCGGCCTTCGTCGTCGTTCTGTTCGTGCCGGCGTGGTGGCTCGCCGGCCGGATTGAGAACGGCAGGGCAATCCCCTTCTTCCGATTCCTCTGTGCAATCGGTGTTGCCCTTATCGGCTACATCTCCTTCATCAATCTCGTGGCGCGGCTGATCGGCAATTCCATCATTGCCGTTCTGATCTACCTCGGGCTCAACGCGGCTGCCGGGATCGTGATCTGGCGCCGCTGGCCCGACGAGATTCGTGTTTCCCCCCTCGTCCGAAGCTGGCGCATGTGGATCGGCCCACTACTTATCGCGTTGGTTGTGGGATTTCCGCAATGGATCATGGCGGTGAGCTCGAATTATTTCGACGAAGTCGTCGCCAGCTCGATTCACATCACGGCGCCGAGCCAGTTTGCGGAAGGAGTGTTTCCTCCCCGGCACAATGCTTTGCCGGATCTGCCGATCAAATACCACTACGCAGTCACGATCCTGAACGGCACCGTGAAATGGCTCACGGGACTCTCGGCCAATGTGAGCATCGATGTCGTCAGCACGTGCCTGTGGCTCTTCGTTTTCCTGTTCGTTTATTTCTGGCTGCGCAAGCTCGAGCTCGGTCGAGCGGCTGCGACGTGGGGTGGATTCACGGTGCTTTTGGGCGGTGGGCTCGCATGGCTTTATCTGCCGCACATCGAATCGTACAAGGGCATCGAGAAAGTCCCGCCGCCGAAGGACATGGTCCATCACTTCGACTCGGCCAAGAGCTGGCTGGAGAACCTGCTCGCCACGGGCGACGTCCCAAGCCAGCACCTGCGGAACTCTGACGGCAGTCTCTCGAATCTACCGTGGGACATCGGTGCGCAGTTCCAGCAGCACGCGGTTGCTCTCGGAATCGCATTGGGAGTTTTTGCTCTCTACCTCTTTGTAACCTGGCAGAGAAGGAAGGATTTTCACCTCCCGCTGCTGGTCGCGAACATCGTCACGTTCGGCGTGCTTTTTCTGGCGCACGCCGTGTTTGGAAGCGTCGCCTTCATGACGGCGGCGCTCTTTCTGCTCGGATCATGGATGCGGCACGCTACGAAGCAGCGATTCTATGAGGGCGTCGGCTTCGGATTAGGCGTGTCGGTTCTTGCGCTGATGCATGGTGGATTGCTGGTGAGGGGTCCGCAGTATGGAATCGGCGCCGTGACCACGCTCCGGACGAAATTCGGATATGCAGCCGACGGACTCAGCGGGTTTCTCAACTGGAATCTTGCCGGCTTCGGCTTGCCGCTTCTCCTGGCAATCATCGCGTGGTGTCTTCATTTCAGGCGGCGCGATCGAGACGCCGTAGAGCGAAATATCCTGTTCACTGTTCTTACGGTGTTCGCCGCGATCTCGTGGTTCGTGCCGCAGCTCATGTTTTACTCGTCGGAGACCTACGGCATCGAGCAGTTCACGGAAATCAGCAAGTTCTTTTTCTGCACGCACCTGGCGTTGGCGATGCTTTCCGCTTTCGGCGTGGCGTACCTGCTGCGCCCAGTACGGTGGTCGGCGATAGTCATCGTTCCTGCTCTCCTGGTGATGGCAATTACACCGCTGGCCTTCATCTACTCGAACAGTACCAAGCCGGACCACTCGTGGATGGGCTTCTACCACGCTCCGTACTTTCCGCATTCCATCGAGCAGCAGATGGGCGAAGCGTTCAGACGGCTCAAGAAAACCAACCACGATGTCTACTTCGACGCTTCGGCTGATGAGCGACGCCACGGATTTCTGAGCGAAATGCTGTTCTTCGGCGGGAGTGGTTTCACGCTGACCCCCAGCGCGTATGAGCGGACTGGAATCGGCTTCCGGATTTCAGAGAGTCTTGTAGCCCGGCGCTTCGTGCAGAGCTCCCGTATGGCCCGCCTTCTTCCGGGGGCGGCGGAGGACTGCCACTGCAGCTGGTATTACTCGCGTCCGGTCGAGGACATGACGCTCGCTCCCTTGATCGTCCGCAGCAGATTCAGGAAGCTGGTGGCCGAAGGCTACTTCGTGAAGCGATTCGAAGCGGGGCGGCGCGTTCTGTATTCGATCGACAAGCCCACTGCCGACCTCGATCGCGACATCGACCTGTACTGGGATCCGCACGTCGTTTCGCAGAGCAAGGCGATGGCAAATCTCGACACGAAAACGGGGCTGATTTTTTACGATCTCGCGGGAAGGCGGATCCTCGCGGGCGCCGATGTAATCGCATTGCCGGCCTGGCTGCAAGGCGAGCCTTCGCCGCTCTACACCGCGAGATTCCCGGGCGACTCCAAGCCGGATTTCCTTGTTGGAAGAATCCGTGACACTGAGTTTCGACTCGGGAAAAAAATAGAGGATGTCGTGGAGTACACTGGCTGGGGTTGGACCTATCGCGACTCCAACAGCCGGTCCTGGGACGCTGAGTACCAGCGGTGGCTGGCAGATTGGGACATTCCGCTCGTTGCGGATGTCGATCACGACGGCTTCGACAACCACATCGCTTATCGTGTGCGCACGAAGGAATGGTTGGTGGCTCCCGCCAGCAAACTCGGCGGACCGACTGGAGAGCCGGATGATCTCCCGATGCCATTCGCGGGCAGATTCCTGAAAGGCTCGACGGAAGATCTCGGAATCTGGGCTCTCAGAAGCGGCACAGTAACGATTCAAAGCCTGAATACCGGTGCGAAAGCAACTTTCAAATGGGGCGGGCGCCCGGGTGATGTTCTCGTCCCCGGTGATTACGACGGCGATGGTTACGATGAGATCGCGGTTTGGCAGCGGACCAACCAGACGTGGTACTGGCGCCGCGCACCTGACGGACCGATTTCACAGGCTACGTTCGGGACGGCAACGGGGGTTCCGGTTCCTGCCGACTACAATCATGACGGCCGTCTCGATCTCGCGTACTGGGAGCCGCGCGCGTACAGGATTTTCGTCAGCTACAATCAGGGCCGATCAGTCGACCTCGTCATTCCCGTGCCGCCGCACTCCATTCCTGCGTTCGTCAACATGTACTGAAGCGCTGACGCTCCCGCGTTTAGTGGAGCTTCTCGCGTAGCACCTGCTCGAAATGCTCCCGTCGCACAACGCTGTTCTCCGGCGCGGCGACAACACTTTCCGGATCAAGAATCACTTCGAGCACCTGATAGCCATCGGTGCCCTGGTCAGTGTAGCTGCGGAAGTAACCGTCCTTGAATCCCAGCATGTGTCCGAACTCATGGACGAGAGCGCTCAGTGGGATTGCGTGAGGGCCGATAATTATGCTGCGGCCCGTCGCGTAAGTGCTCGTGCCTCCAGTTGTGAGAACGACGCCGCCTGCGGGGAAGCGAGCGATGTGCCTGCCGACATCGATGTTTGTGCCTGAGTGAGGCGCATCGCCCGCAGGATAAAGCTCGACGAGTGGAACTCGATGTACTTCCAGTATCAGGACGAACTCGTCATCGCCATCCCGCACGTGCCAGGCATCCTGGATCGTGGTTCGAGCACGCTCGACGAAAACCGAATCGCTGATGTCTGTAAAAACCGGGACGGTAACCGTCCATCGTTGACGATCGGGATGAACGACGCGGACAAACTCGGGAGTAGGAAGCTTCCTGATTGCGTCGCTGATGCGCGTCGAGAGTGAGTCTGCGCGCCTCACAAGATCGGTTCGAGTATGTCCTTCGCTCGTTGAAATGGAATCGAGAAGCTGCTGTCGAGTGAGAGCAGCATCCTGTAGAGCGCGCGCTTCGTTGTAGACCTGAGGGTGCCGAGCGATCTCACCCTGCCATAGCCGGTTGTACGAAACGGTGCTCGCCATGAGCTTCCGGTCCGCTTCGAGCTTTCTGTACTCGTCGGCGATCGCGTCGTATTCGCGAACGCGGTCGCTGTCTCGCGCGACGTGAATGCGCTCGAGCCGCGCCTCCAGCAGAGTGAGACGTTCGCTG
>DATBRZ010000145.1:0-3236 GCA_036560025.1 Gemmatimonadaceae bacterium
CGCTCGTCTAGGTAATGTGCGACTACCCCTCCTAATCTCCCGCCATTGCCCAGCTCTCGAGCTCTAGCCAACCCGGCGAGGCTGGCGGCTCTCCACAAAACGGGACTTCTCGATACGCCTGTAGACGAGCGCTTCGATGCCTTCACCAGGCTCGCGGCCCAAATCCTCGGCGTTCCGACTGTTTTGATGTCGCTCGTCGACACCGATCGGCAGTATCACAAGAGCGCGGCCTGTACCAACGGACAGACCGCAACCGGGTGGAACTCACTCGAGTCGTGCCTGTGCCAGGATGTGGTGGCCAGCGGGAAGCCGCTGGTGCTGAGCGATGCGCAGGCTGATCCTGAGCTTTCTGAACGGGGCACGACCCTCCGGGGGTATGCGGGCGTTCCACTCATCACGGATGACGGGAGCATTCTCGGCGCTCTTTGTGCCCTCGACTCCGCGCCGCGCGAGTGGACCGGGAAAGACGTCTCGATTCTCAAGGCGGTCGCGGCCGGTATCGTGTCGGAAATCCAGCGGCGCACCTCCGACCGGGCCACACACGACATGCAGCTCCGGCTGATCGCCGAGCGCACTCTGGCACATGCCGTCCAGCAGCAGATGCCGGTAGGAGTGATCGTGTCCGAAGTGCCGTCGGGACGGCTCGTGTCGGTCAACGCGCAGATGACGGCGATCTTTCGCACATCGTTCAAGCCGGCGGCCGATCTCAAGAGTTATCACGAGATGATCGGCTTTCACGAGGATGGAACTCCATACAGCGCGGTGGAGTGGCCGCTGGCGCGGACGATCATGACCAAAGAGAGAATCGCCGGCGAAGAGATCCGGATTCAGCGCGGAGACGGGACCGATGGCTTCATTCGCATGAGCTCGGCACCGGTGCTCGACGACGCTGGCAAGGTGGTCGCCGCTGTTGCCATCGTGGTCGATATCACCGACCAACGCCAGGCTGAGAGGGCGGTCCGCATCACCGACGAGCGATTCAAATTCGTAGCGCGAGCAACGACGGATGTAATCTGGGACTGGGACATCATCAGCAACTCGCTTGTCTGGAACGACTCGGTCGAAACAGTATTCGGCCACAAGCAAAACGAGATCTATCCCGAGATCCAGTGGCTGCACGATCACATCCATCCGGACGACCGTGAGAGAGTCATCGCCGGCATCCGCGGTGTTCTGGACAGCGGAGGAACAAGCTGGAGCGACCACTATCGCTACCGGCGCGCCGATGACTCCTATGTAAACGTCATGGATCGCGGCTACGTCGCGCGCGACGATGCGGGAGCAGCTCTGCGGATGATCGGGGCGATGACCGATGTCACCGAGCGCTCGCGCTCCGAAGCCGCAATCAGATTCCAGGCGCAGCTCCTCAACGCGGTCCAGCAGGCGGTGGTCGCAACCGATCCGGAAGGCATCGTGATCTTCTGGAACAAGTTCGCCGAGCTTCTATACGGCTGGACTGCGGAAGAAGCCGTCGGTCAGACGATTCAGGAGCTCACGCCGTCGCCGTTCCTGCGCGAGCATGGCGCGGAGATTATGGAGCGTGGCGCTTCCGGCGGCGGCTGGACCGGCGAGTTCCTGGTGCAGGGCAAGTCAGGGAAGGCCTTTCCTGCCCTTCTAACCACGTCGCCAGTTCGCGACGAGGCCGGCACAGTCCTGGGGTTCGTGACGGTTTCCATTGATCTCACCGAGCGGCGTAACCTCGAGGAACAGTTCCGACAATCCCAGAAGATGGACGCCGTGGGAAGACTTGCTGGCGGCATCGCCCACGATTTCAACAACCTCCTCACCGTCATCCGGCTCAACACCGAGATCATCATGGAGGGATTCGATCCGACGGATCCCCGCAGCGAAGATGTGAAGCAGATACGAAGCGCGGCCGAGCGCGCGTCAGGTCTCACGCGTCAGCTGCTGGCCTTCAGCCGCAAACAAATTCTGCAGCCGCGCGTGCTCGACATGAACAGCGTGGTCGGGAACGTCGAGCCAATGCTCCGTCGACTGATCGGCGAAGACATCACGATCAGCACGACGTCCAGCGCCCGCGGCTACATCGTCGCCGATCCGGGGCAGCTGGAGCAGGTGCTGATGAATCTCGTCGTGAACGCGCGGGATGCCATGCCGCAGGGCGGCCGGATAACGATCGAGACACGCAGCGTGGAGCTCGATGAGCACTACACCAGCGAGCACGCTCCGGTGATTGCCGGGCGCTACGTCATGCTCGCCGTCGGCGACAACGGGATCGGCATGAGCCGGGACACGAGGGAGCATGCGTTCGACCCATTCTTTACCACCAAGGAAGCGGGTAAGGGAACCGGGCTTGGACTCGCGACCGTGTACGGGATCGTGAAGCAGTCCGGGGGCTACGTCTGGATATACAGTGAGCCGGAGCTCGGAACGACGCTTAAGCTGTACTTCCCCGAAGTGAGCTCCTCCGCTGCGTTCACGGCGAGCGAGCCTCGAACCGCGACGGAGACGAGCCGTGGCTCGGAAACCATCCTGCTCGTGGAAGATGAGGAAGCCGTCCGAAGCCTGACATCGCGCATTCTGAAGAAGCAGGGCTATCGTGTCATGGCCGCCCAGCACGGTCGTGAAGCGATGGAAATGGCGGCCAAGGAAGAAGGGCATATCGACCTCGTGCTCACCGATGTGGTGATGCCGGGGATGAACGGCAGGGGGCTGGTCGAGCGCCTAACCGGAATCCGGCCGAGAATAAAATCGCTGTACATGTCCGGGTATACTGACGACGACATCATCCGGCGCGGATTCATCGAGCCGTCGAAGAGTTTTCTGCAGAAGCCCTTCACTTCGGACGCTCTGCTGCAGACGGTGAGGAAGGTTCTGGACGAGCGCTGAGTCCGTATCGAGCGCGAGTGCCGCGCTCTATATATAGGACGATGAATGTCAGGAGTCTCATCGCCATCGCCGGTTCCTGCGCCGTTCTTCTGCCGTGCCCAGGTCGCACGCAGGACACAGCGGCGACGCAATTACCTCCTGTCGTCGTAGAAGTCGGGCGAGGGGCCCACAGGTCGCCGCTCGACTTGCCATTCGCGGTCACAGTCCAGACTCCTGATTCGTCGCGACCGGGCCAACGACATCTCGCGCTCGACGAAACGCTCCTGCTGATTCCCGGACTCACGGTGTCGAATCGGAACAACCCATCGCAGGATCCGCGGATCTCGATTCGCGGATTCGGAGCCCGCTCGGCGTTCGGCGTTCGCGGCATCCGGGTCCTGCGCGAT
>DATBRZ010000146.1:0-3312 GCA_036560025.1 Gemmatimonadaceae bacterium
CAACCGGCGGATTGCCGCCCTCATTGAGCGCGATGTCGGGATGAAATTCGCTCCACAGCTTCTGGATCTGCGCAATCTGTGGATCGTCGGGCTTGTAGGTGTGATTCGCGCCGTAGTACAGCAGAGTTCCGCTGCGAACGATGTACGGCCAGGAGACCTGGCGCTTCCCATACTCCGCCCACGTCATGATGCGCGGCGTATTGTACGTGCAGGCCGCGAGCAACATCGCGATCGAAATGATGCGTTTCATGCGCGCGACGGCTTTCGCGGACGCTGCTTCTTCGAGATCGACTTGATGATGAGCCGCCGCTTTTCGAACGTCGTTCCGTTGAGAGCCTGCGTCATGAGAGCGCGAACAGCCGGCGCGTCGAGATCGTCAGCCGACTTCAGAACGATGTGGCGCACGAATTTTCCACTTCCCTTGAGAAGCTTACGCGGATCGCGAAGTTTCGCTCCCTCGAGAAAGAAGAGCGTGACCCAGCGCGGATAGAGCACGATCGAGAAGATGGCATCCGACGCGCGTTCAGTCGGACCGAATCCGATGACGAGCGCGTTGTAATTGTCGTAAACCAGCTCGATTGCACCAGGCAGCCGTTCGCGCATCTTCTTCAGCGCCGCCGTCGCGACGCTTCGAATCTCCGGCGTGTACCTCGCCATGAAACTTGCGAGTTGCTTCTCAGGAGTCAAAAGAGTCCTTTGTGCCGCGCGATCGGAATTGCAGCCAGCACGGCTCCGATCAACAGCACCAGCACGACATTTTCGAAAAAATACGGATAGATCGCCAGCGCGAAACCGACAATCAGGAACATCGGATCGTGAATGCGTTTGCCGTAGATGAAGTAGACCGTGCCGATCGAGCCGAAGAGCAGACCCAGGAAGAGCGTCAATGTGTTCCTGTCCTGCTCGCATCCATCAAGTGCATCCGTTGCAGCAGTCTTGTGAACCGCGGATCGGAGCGTAACGCCGAAAACTCGGGAGCGAATTTTAGAATCGTCAGCCTCCCCTCGCGATCGTCATACGCCTTTTCGAGCCAGTGAAACGTCGCATCACGTTCGCCGAGACCGGCATGGATCATCGCAATGTGATACGGCGAGACGTACTTCTCTCTCGACAGTCGATGCAGCTCCTCGAGCATCTGCTTCGCTTCGGCGGTGCGCCCGGACATCGCGTCTGTGTATCCAATGAGGCCCAGGACTTCCGGATTATTGCGAAGAAGAATTCGCGCACGGTCAAGCGCCTCGAGCGCTTCGCGGTACAAACCTTTCTGCGCGTCAATTCGGCCGACGAAGATGTATGCCCCTCCGAAATCGGGGTCCATGTCGATCGTTTTCCGGCACTGTTCCATCGCCGCTGCATACTGCCCCGCGAAGTAGAGGATCCGGGCCGCCTGCACGTTGGTGGTCAGCGAAACGGGGGCAAGGCGCTGCGCGCGCGTGATCTCCGATATCGCTTCCTGATGCCGCCCGACCACGACGAGGTACGAAGCGTATTGTTGGTTCGGAACCGGGTCGTTAGCGCTCAACTCGATCGCACGCTTGAATTCACGCTCGGCACCCGGCCAGTCCCAGTCGTACCAGGACTTCACGTTGGCGAGCGCAGTGTGAGCCTCAGCGCTCGATGCATCGATCTCCACGGCGCGTATCGCGGCTGCTTTCGATTTCTCATACGAATCCTTCGGCGGCATGTCACCTCGGATGACGAACACGGCATAGGACTCCGACAACCCCGCGAAAGCGAGCGCATATCGGGGATCCTTTATCGTCGCTTCTCGAAAGTACTCGATACTCTTCGCCACTCCGTCTCGCGTTCTCTTATCCCGAAAGTATTGTCCCTTGAGGTACAGCTCGTAGGCCTCGATGTTTTCGGTCGAATGCTTTGTGACTCGACGCTGCTCGTCTCCAGTGAGCTTCAGATGCAGCGTCTCGACGATCTTTTGCGAGATCGAATCTTCGACCGCGAAGATGTCCGTGAAAGGCTCGTTGAACTCACCCGACCAAAGCGACTTGCCGTCTGTGGTCCGCAGAAGTTGCGCCGTGACTCGAACCTTGTCCTGGGATCTCTGGATGTGGCCATCGAGCAACGCGTCGACGCCGAGCTCTCGGCCGGCTGCCAGGGGATCCTGTCCGATTTTGTTGTAAGAGACGACCGAACTGGTCGGGCGCACGACCAACTGCTCCACGGTGGCGAGCCTCATGATCAATGCGTGGCAAATCCCCATCTCGAGCGGCTCGTCCCGAACATTGGCCGCGAGCGGCTTGAACGGCAACACCGCGATGGTCCTGAGTGCGCCTTCCACCGGGACGGCAGTACGCCTTGGCCATCGAACGTACGCGAGCCACGCCAGCGCCGCCGCGGCCACCATCGCGAAGATGATGATTGGGAATCGTCGCGACGCGACGGGCGCACGCGGTTCGATGATGTCTGCGGACGGAACGGGAATCTCATGAACAGGCGCAACGAATCGGAAGCCCTTTTTCCGCACCGTCTCGATGTATTGCGCTCCGTTCTCTCCCTCGCCTAGCGCCTTTCGAAGTTCTGAGACGTTGAACGAGAGACTTCCTTCTTCGACAAACTGATCAGGCCAGACGCGCGCCATGAGGTCGCTCTTCTCGAGGAGGTGCCCGCTGTTTTCCACGAGTACCACGAGCAGATCGAAGCATTTGGGCGTCAGCGCCACCGGCTGGCCGTTGCGCAGCAGCCGCCGCTCCGCCGGGTCGAGGAGGAAGGAAACGAACTCGTATAAGTGTCTGCCCGTCCTCACGATGAGGGTTCTAAAGGTTTTCTGACGAGACTCTATCAGTCCTCTCAGGACAACTGCTCGCGCGCGCCGCACTCTGTCGCAGGAGAAAGACCATGAACAAAGACAGGACCGCGCTCATAGCGTTTTTATGCGCATTGACCCTTTCCGCCTTCGTGCCTCGAAACGGCTTTGGACAGCAGCCGGGCGGGAACGGTGAGACGAAGTTGAATTGCGACACTCAGCCCTGTGACGCCATCGCACGCGGGCGTGCGGCATTCAACGACCGCAACCTCAAGAAGCTCGGTGGCAATGGACGATCCTGCGCCGATTGCCACATGCCCTCGGAGGCCTTCCAGCTCTCACCGGCAGCGGCGCAAGCCCGCTTCGCTGCGCTGCAGGCGGAGCGAGCGCACAACATGAACGCCGACGACCCGCTTTTCCGTCCGGCCGACGCCGATGATTTCCGCGTAAACGGTGAAGGCGCCAGCGACTTCTCGAACCTGCTGGAAAACGGACTGGTGCGCGTGACGATGCCGTTGCCGGCGAATGTCAGGCTTGTCGATCCGATTACA
>DATBRZ010000147.1:0-4401 GCA_036560025.1 Gemmatimonadaceae bacterium
CGAAGGTTCGACGTAAAAAGCGAAGCGGGCACGCTCAACTGCTTGTAATCTTGTGGTGTTCAAGTCCAACGAGATTACGATCAGGAGGTACCCGCGTCGTGACAGAGTGTACTCCTCAGATCGACCTCTTTTCCATTGGTCGCCACGCCGTCACCGCCACCTTCGACCAGGCCCGGCTCAGCTCCGACACCGGTGTTGTTCTTCTGCGGCAGATCGATCGTCAGCTGACCCTTTCAGAGCGGCTGGCCGGTGCTCTGACCGATTCGCGGCAGAGTGGGAAAGTTCGTCACCCCGTCAGCGATCTGGTTCTGCAGCGGATCCTCCAGATCTGCGCTGGTTATGAAGACGCCTCCGACGCCAACACCCTTCGTGACGATCCCGCGTTCCAGATCGCCCTCGGCAGCATCCCGGGTGATGAGACTGCCCGCCTCGCCTCCCAGCCCACTCTGTCCCGCTTCGAACGGCGCTCCCGCCGCGAGATGATTCGCTTTTCCAATCTGCTGCTGGATCTGTGGATCGAACGGCTCCGCCGGCGCGCCAAGAAGAGCCACCAGCCGCCGCGCATCGTGCTCGACTTCGATTCGACCGACTTCATCACCTACGGCGAGCAGCAGCTCGCTCTGTTTCACGGCCACTACGGCAACTACATCTACTACCCGCTGCTGGTGTTCGATCAGCACGGTTTTCCGCTCGCTGCCGTGCTGCGGCCGGGCCGCACCCGCCGCGGCGGGGTGGCCGCCGTGCTGCTCCGTATCGTCGAGAAGCTCACCGCCGCCTTCGCCTCGTTCCACCTCACCCTCCGCGCCGACGCCGGCTTCTCCTTTCCGGACCTCTATGAGCTCTGCGAGACCATCGGCATCGACTATGTCATTGGGCTCATTACACATCCCAAGCTCATCTCCTACGCCGAGCCCTGGATGCGTGAGGCCCGTGCCATCGCTGCGGCCGAAGGTCGCGCCACCCTGATCCGCGACTTCACCGTTCAGTGGGGCCGTAAGACTCCCCACCCTCGCCGCATCATCACCAAGGCCGAGGTCACCTCGCTCGGTGACAACCCTCGTTTCATGATCACCAACATCACGGCCTCGGCCGAGCAGGTCTACGACTTCTACACCCAACGCGGTCGCTGCGAGAACCACATTAAAGAGCTCAAGAACGCGCTGTTCGGCGATCGCATGTCCTGCCACCTGTTCAACGGCAATCAGTTCCGTCTGCTGCTGCACACCGCCGCCTACATCCTGATGCTCACCCTCCGCGAGCGCCTCGCCGGGACCTCGCTCGCGCGCGTACAGTTCGATACCCTCCGCCTGCGCCTCATCAAGATCGCTTCGCTCGTCACGGTCACCGCACGCCGCATCTGGCTGCGCATGAGCGCCGCACATCCTGCGGCCGTTCACTTCCAGCTCGCCGCGGCACGGCTCAATAGCTCATAGCGATCGTTCGAGACCCTTCACAACCCGACACCTTCTTCGCTCCAAGTGGTCGGTGTCTCTCCGAAGCTTCCTCAAAC
This sequence comes from Gemmatimonadaceae bacterium, assembly GCA_036560025.1. Taxonomy (GTDB): domain Bacteria; phylum Gemmatimonadota; class Gemmatimonadetes; order Gemmatimonadales; family Gemmatimonadaceae; genus UBA4720. The sequence continues at coordinate 1,511 of DATBRZ010000147.1, forward strand.
GCTCGCTCCACTCGCAGAAAACCCAAGAGGAGGAGCCGATCGTGGTGCGAAGTGAGGCCCGAGTGCTGCAAACGCACCGGCGCGACTTGCCGCATACGCTCAACACCTCGAGCGGCCACGTTCATGAATGATCCGAGTTAGCGGGCTACGGCGCACTGGCCGGAGAGGACTATCCGTCGACGCTGTCACCGATGATCGGCACGACGGTGCTCAACGCCGGCGTGAGCGGCGACACTCCCGCCTCGGCGCTGGCCCGCATCGACAACGACGTCCTGTCGCGCAATCCGCGCGTCGTTCTGATCGGCCTGGGCGACAACGACTTCATGCAGGGCGTCCCCATCGGCACCACCGAGCGCAACTTTCGCGACTCCGTGCGCGGCAGCGGGGCCATGGTGGTCATCCTCGGCTTTCGCTTCCCGAGCCTCACCGCGAGCTACGAGAAGATGTAGACCGTGCCGATCGAGCCGAAGAGCAGACGGAGGAAGAGGGTCAGTGTGTTCCTGTTTCCATCAACCGCATCCGCTGCAACAGCGTTATGAACCGCGGATCGGAGCGCAGCGCTGAGAACTCGGGCGCGAATCTCAGAATGGTCAGCCTTCCCTCGCGATCGTCATACGCCTTTTCGAGCCAGTGAAAAGTCGCATCACGTTCGCCGAGACCGGCATGGATGATCGCGATGTGGTACGGCGAAACGTACCTCTCCGCCGAGATTCGATGCAGCTCGTCCAGCATCTGCTTCGCTTCAGCGGTGCGCCCGGACACCGCGTATGTGTATCCAATGAGGCCGAGGATTTCCGGGTTATTGCGAAGCAAGATTCGCGCACGGTCAAGCGCCGCGAGCGCTTCGCGATACAAACCCTTCTGCGCCTGAATTCTGCCGACGAAGATGTAGACGCCACCGAAATCAGGGTCCATGTCGATCGTTTTCCGGCACTGCGCCATCGCCTCTGCATACTGCCCCGCGAAGTAGAGGATCCGTGCTGCCTGCACATTGGTCGTTAGCGATACCGGCGCAAGGCGCTGCGCGCGTGTGATCTCCGATATCGCTTCCTGATGTCGCCCGACCACCATGAGGTAAGAGGCGTATTGCTGGTTCGGAACCGGATCGTTGGCGCTCAACTCGATGGCACGCTTGAATTCGCGTTCGGCGCCCGGCCAGTCCCATTCGTACGACTTCACGTTGGCGAGCGCCGTGTGCGCTTCAGCACTCGATGCATCAATCTCCACGGCGCGAATCGCGGCTGCTTTCGATTTCTCATACGAATCCTTCGGCGGCATGTCACCTCGGATGGCGAACACGGCATAGGACTCCGACAACCCCGCGAAAGCTAGCGCATATCGGGGATCCTTTATCGTCGCTTCTCGAAAGTACTCGATACTCTTCGCCACTCCGTCTCGCGTTCTCTTTTCCCGAAAGTACCCTCCCTTGAGGTACAGCTCGTAGGCCTCGATGTTTTCGGTCGAATGCTTTGTGACTCGACGCTGCTCGTCTGTAGTGAGCTTCAGATGTAGCGTCTCGACGATCTTTTGCGAGATTGAATCTTCGACCGCGAAGATGTCCGTGAAAGGCTCGTTGAACTCACCCGACCACAGCGGCTTGCCATCCCTGGTCCTTAGAAGTTGCGCCGTGACTCGAATCTTGTCCTGGGAACGCTGGATGTGGCCATCGAGCAACGCGTCGACGCCGAGCTCGCGACCGGCTGCCAGAGGGTCCTGGCCGATTTTGTTGTACGCGACGACGGAGCTCGTCGGGCGCACGACCAGCTGCTCGACGGTGGCCAGCCTCATGATCAATGCGTGGCAAATTCCTATCTCGAGTGGCTCGTCGCGGACATTCGCCACGAGTGGCTTGAACGGCAACACCGCGATCGTCCTTGGCGGGCCTTCAACCGCCGCGACATTACGCCTCGGCCATCGAACGTATGCGAACCAGGCCAAAGCCGCGACGACCACGATCGCGAAGATCATCGGGAGTCGTCGCGACACGAGTGGGGCACGCAGTCCGGACGGAACGGGAATCTCGTGAACAGGCGCTACGAATCGGAAGCCCTTTTTCCGCACCGTCTCAATGTATTGCGCTCCGTTCTCTCCCTCGCCTAACGCCTTCCGGAGCTCCGAGACGTTGAAGGAGAGACTGCCTTCCTCGACGAACTGATCAGGCCAGACGCGCTCGATGAGGTCGCTCTTCTCGAGCAGGTGACCGCTGTTTTCCACGAGCACGACGAGCAGATCGAAACATTTGGGCGTCAGGGCTACCGGCTCGCCCTTGCGCAGCAGCCGCCGCTCCGCCGGGTCGAGGAGGAAGGAAACGAACTCGTATAAGTGCCTGTCCGTCCTCACGATGAGGGTTCTAAGGGTTTTCTGAGGAGATTCTATCAGTCCTCTCACGACAACGGCTCGGGCGCGCCGCACTCTGTCGCAGGAGAAAGACCATGAACAAAGACAGGACCGCGCTGATATCGTTTTTGTGCGCATTGACCCTTTTCGCCTTCGTGCCTCGAGTCGGCTCTGGACAGCAGCCGGGCGGGAACGGCGAGACGAAGTTGAATTGCGACACTCAGCCCTGTGACGCCATCGCGCGCGGACGTGCGGCATTCAACGACGGAAACCTCAAAAAGCTCGGCGGGAATGGACGATCCTGCGCCGATTGCCACATGCCGTCGGAGGCGTTCCAGCTCTCGCCGGCAGCCGCGCAGGCCCGCTTTGCCGTGCTTCAGGCGGAGCGAGCGCACAACATGAACGCCGACGATCCGCTTTTCCGTCCGGCCGACGCCGATGATTTCCGCGTAAACGGTGAAGGCGCCAGCGACTTCTCGAACCTGCTGGAAAACGGACTGGTGCGCGTGACGATGCCGTTGCCGGCGAATGTCAGGCTTGTCGATCCGATTACA
>DATBRZ010000148.1:0-27238 GCA_036560025.1 Gemmatimonadaceae bacterium
AGTAGTAGGCGAAGACCTTCTGCCTAACGAGACCCGCGATTCTGCTGAGAAGGATTCCCGCGCCGACGAGGAAGCCGGCGCGTCGTCCGCTCGAAACGTTCATATCAGAGACGATGCGTGACGCGAAGCTTCGGTCATCGCGGCGTTCCACAGCTCATCGCCGTAGCGAGCGAGGAATGGAATTCCGTTGTAAACTCGCTCCTGCGGCTTCCCCAACGGAAAGACGGCTGCACGCGCGACGGCGACGTCTCTCAACGCTTCAGTCCCTTGTCGCTTGATCGCGGCCGTGAAGCGACGCTCGAGCCTCGCCAACCTGTGTGCGACGTTACGCGCAGCGCCGTCAATTGCGCCCTTTGGAATGAGGTCGGCTCCTTCAACTGTCGACATGGTCGCAAGGCGCGCTGCGACTTCAGCTCTGAGAGCGTCGAGATTCGCGCGCACGGCAGGCGGCAACGCTTCCATCGCGAGCTTCGTCTCGACAGAGTGCGGATTCGCGAAGTCTTTAATCTCGAGCTGGTGGCGCTCAAGGATTCGCTCGATACGCGGCTCGATCACTGTTGCTGACCATCGTGGTAAAACGAGAGGCGGCTCCGCTCCAAGTGCGCCTGCCACGGCGGACACCTGAGCGAAGTAGGCGACTTCGGCGGGTCCACCGAGGTATGCCACCGTCGGCAGAATCGCTCTCTCGACGATTGGTCGAAGGACGACGTTCGGCGAAAGCTCATCAGCCGTTGCCGAAGTAACGACATTATGGGCTCGATCGATTCGCACACGGTCTCGCTTGCCGTCGACAGTGCGAAACACGAGCGTGCGTCCCCTTACCGTTTGCACCTGCGGCCGATGACCCGAAGCGGAAATCTCGGCATCACGCCCGAGGAGAGATGCCTGAACGTCCGCTCCGCGCTCGAGCGCCGCGATGAGAACCGGCTGTGCCGCAGTTCTCACAGAGTGATGCGACGCATCCAATACCGCGATGCCCGAATCTTCGAGCGTCGCCCTCATGAGCTCGACGTATGCGCTCCCAACCGTTGCGTGCGCCGAGTATGCGCTCGTTACGCGCTCGAGCAATCGTTCGTTGGCTGCCGAGCCCGCAGCTCGACGCAGTGCGGATAATTGCGGCGTAACGTCGCCGAGCCGGATATCCGATAGCGACATCCCTTCCTGCGACGTGGGCCCTAATGAGATCGGCGCAGGTCCCTCTTGCGTCAGAACGTACGTCGTCGCTGCCTCTACGAAATCGGAGTCGTCTGTCGCCGCCCAGAACACCGGCGCGACGGGCCGACCTGTCAGCTGCTCGAGCGCATCAGCGAGAGCAACAACTCCAATGGCCTTCCACCAATTGTAGAGTGGACCGCCGAATAGCCCCGGCTGCTGTCCAGTCGTAACCACGAATCCGCCAGCCGCCGCGCGTTCCAGTCGTCGCGCCGCTTTGCCCGTAGCACTGAATGCGTCTGTAATCCGTGGAAGCCAGTCCGGTCCAACCGATCTGGAAACCTTATCCGCGCGCTCCAACCATTGGCGCGCGCCGGCCGGACGGCGCTCGTACCAGCCCTCGGGAGCATTGCCGCTTACGGCCAGCGCGGTGAGCGAACGGCCTGCTAATGGCTGGGAGACGATTTTGACTGTCAGCGTCGCCTCGCGATGATGATGGCGCGAAGTGAATCCGGTGTTAGCGGCCCGCCGTTATAGTCGCCGATCACTGATTCGATTTCGAACCCTTCAGCTGAGACCAGGCTCATCAGCTCTTCAGGTGTGTAGAGACGCACGCGCTCCACGAACTGGCGCTCGTCACCACGAATCTTGATTGTCTTGACTACGCAGCACCCGTCCGACGTGATCTCGCGATGCTGCTCCACCACCGAGTCTCCGATGCGTCGCTCGTCATACGGGACAAGTGTTCTCCGCAGCTGGAATGCATTCAGGTAATCGAGAACGAACAGACCGTTTTCGGCGCTCACCCGCGCAACTTCGCGGACCACAACACGGTGCTCGTTATCGTCGTCGAAGTATCCGAAGCTCGTGAAGAAATTCGTGACAAGGTCGAAGCTGTCATCGCGAAATGGCAGCGCTCGCATGTCTCCACGCACGAACAGCGCGGGAGCGCTCTCACGTTTTGCAGCGCGCAGGAGAACCTCCGACAGATCGAGGCCGAATGTGAGCCAGTGCTTTGCGAGGTGACGCGCGTGTCTGCCCGCTCCGCAAGCCAGATCGAGCACACGCCTGACGGGCTGATCGCCAATGATTCGCGCAACTGTTGCGACCGCGATCGCTGCTTCTGAATCGTCGCGATGCGGATACAGCGCGATGTAGTCCTCTCCAAACCAGGACTCGAACCAGTCAGACAATTCGACAGTTCACTTGTGGTATGGCTCACCCCGCATGATGGTACCTGCCCGGTAGAGCTGCTCGGCGAGGACGAGCCGCGCTAGCTCGTGCGACAGCGTCCACGGTGCAAGCGCGAGGGAAAGGGCGGACTTCTCACGCACTTCGTCGGCAAGACCGAATGCTCCGCCGATGACCAATGCGATGTCGCCGGCGCGATCGCGCTCCGATGAAAGCCATTCCGAGAACTCGATGGAGGTCATTCGTTTTCCGCGCTCCTCGCACGCCACGATTCGGCTGCCGTCGACTCGCTCCAGGAGCCGCTCAGCCTCGCGCTTCCTGACCCGCAACTGATCGTTCGATGAGGCACGCTCCTCCCGGACCTCACGCACTTCGAGCGGCCAGTACCGCGCCGCCCGATTCTCGTAGTCCAGGATCGCTGCCGCGAGCGCCGCATTCCGCGGCTTGCCCACGACAGCAACTATGAGTCGCATCAGGCGTAAATACCACGCAGCCGGTGGACGGTGGCCACCCGGCTGATCGCAAGCATGTAGGCAGCCGTGCGCATGTTGACCTTGTGCTGCTTCGCGAGACTGAGAACATCCTGAAAGCTCCGGCTCATGATCTCGCGCAAACGATCATTCACGAGCTGCTCTGCCCAGAAGTATCCGCCGCGGTCCTGCACCCATTCGAAGTATGAGACGGTCACGCCGCCGGCATTTGCCAATATGTCGGGGATCACGAACACGCCGTTTTCTTCGAGAATCGAATCCGCTGCTGCTGACGTGGGTCCGTTGGCGCCTTCGCAGATGATCTTCGCCTTGATCGCACGAGCATTCTTGGTGGTGATCTGGTTTTCGAGCGCGGCTGGAACGAGAACATCAACATCAAGGGTGAGGAGATCAGGACCACTTATCACCTCACCCTTGCCATATCCATCGAGCGTTCGGTGCTTCGTGGCGTATGCCACCGCTTCGTCGATGTCGATCCCCTCGGGATTGTAAAGCGAAACCGAGCGATCGCCGATCGCTACGACTTTACACCCTTCCCGGTGAAGCAGTTGTGCTGCAACGGATCCCACGTTTCCGAAGCCCTGCACCGCCACAGTGGTGCCCTTGACCGGCATCTGAAGGTGCCGCAGTGCTTCGCGCGTTACATGCATGCAGCCGCGACCCGTTGCCTCCCTGCGTCCGAGCGATCCACCCATCTCGACTGGCTTACCCGTCACGACCGCAGTCGTAGTGTGTCCGACGTGCATGGAGTAAGTGTCCATGATCCACGCCATCACGCGCTCGTTCGTATTCATGTCCGGAGCGGGAACGTCGGAGTCAGGTCCGAGAATCTGGATGATACCGGCAGTGTAACGGCGCGTCAGACGCTCGAGCTCGCTGACGCTCATGGTCCGCGGATCGCAGACCACTCCGCCCTTTGCGCCGCCGAAGGGGATATTCACAACAGCGCATTTCCAGGTCATCCACGCTGCAAGCGCTTTCACTTCCTCGAGAGTGACCTGCAGGTCAAAGCGAATCCCGCCCTTCGCCGGTCCGCGTGACGTGTTGTAAAGAACGCGAAATCCGGTGTAAACCTCGACCTCGCCGTTGTCCTTCATGACGGGGATCGAGATGATGATCTGCTTTTCAGGGTTTCTCAGAACCCGGTAAAGCCCCGGCTCGAGATCGAGGAGCTCTGCTGCGCGGTCGAAGCGCAGCATCATTGCTTCGAAAGGGTTCTCCTCGTTGAGGAATCTGTCCTTGTCGGGTCTGACGATCGTATGTGTGGGAAGCCGGAGCTCGGTAGCCATTAGGTAGGAGTCTGGTCTAGGGGCCGGTGTGGCCGCGTTGTCTCTCTGTTTTCTTGTTGCCCGATGCGAGTGAGAATCCGGGCCAGAACAGCCTCGATTTCCGACTCGCCGTTCTCCGGGGCAATCGACTGTGAAACATACCATAAAGGAGTTGACGCGGCAGGCCACAAGGCGCCGAGTTTCACCGCGTCCTTCAGCGTACAAACGACTGCATCAACGTGGTTTGCATGACGCAGGAGCCTCGCGACGTCAGCAGTCGTAAACTGATGGTGATCAGTGAACGACACCCGCTCAATCGTCAGGCCGCTCTGCTCGAGTTGCGCAAAGAATGCTGTCGTGTCGGCAATAGCAGCGATTGCGAGAGCTCGCTTCCCCGCCAGCGAGCGCAAATCGCGGATCGGTTCGCGCCCGCCTTTTGAAGCATCGCTGACCGCTGAAACACGATGAGCGCGATCGAGACCGAAGTGGACGCTCGCTTGCGGAACTCCCGGCGCTACGCGACGAATCGCATCCGATACTGCATGCACTTTCGCCGAATCGACGGCTTTGCGCGTAATGACGATCAGTGACGCACGAGCCAGTGACGAGAGCGGCTCACGCCAGGGACCGGCGGGAAGCGATCGCTGGTGTGGCGTCCAGGTATCCGCACTGACGAGCACGATGTCTTCACTTCGTTTTGCGTGTCGATGCTGAAAGGCATCATCGAGCACGACTGAATCGGCTCCCTGCTCCGCTGCGCGCTTGATCCCATCGACGCGGGACGGCGACACAACGATTCGCACGTTGGGGTTGAGAAGCCGGTGAACCTGGGGCTCGTCGTCTCCATAACCGCGAAGCACTACCGCCGGTGATGCACCTCGGTCGATGAGCTGCTTCGCGATCCACGCCGAAAAGGGGGTCTTGCCAGTGCCTCCAACAGAAATGTTTCCGATGGAGATGACTGGAACGGGAGATTCTTCCGATGCGAGCAGCTCACGGTCATACATCCAGTTCCTCATGCCGGCGCCGGCCCGGTATAAGACGGCAAATGGCGACAGCAACGCGCGCGCCGCGAATGACGCCGCCGAGTCGTGGCTCCAGATCGATTCTACCCCGCGCACACTTTCGCCTCGGCCGCCGCCATTGCCTGCTCGAGCTCTGCAGTTCGCATCGCTGCATTCCGCGCGGAGTTATCCGTGACGTAGATCGGATCGCCGTACGCGATGCGGACCTTTGCGAACGGCTTCGGGATCATGAATGAGTCCCAGCTGGAGAGCCGCCACGCCGCCGACGCCCAGGCAACAGCCGGTACGAGAGGCGCTTCGGACCGCTGTGCAGCAATGATAGCTCCCGGAGCGAATACCTTCGCAGGGCCTCGCGGTCCATCCGATGTGATGCCGACCGTTCTGCCGGCTCGTACGGCAGATACGACTTCGAGAATTGCGCGACCACCGCCGCGCGTTGTCGATCCGCGAATGACGCCGTATCCAAGGGATCGTGCCACGCGCGCAATGATCTCTCCATCGCGATGCTCGCTGACGAGGATGATCAAATCCCGGTTCCGATGATACCAGATGTGCGGCAGGAGCTGACCGTGCCACAAGGAGAAAACTGCGGATACCCCGCTGGACATGAATCGGCCCATAACGTCGTCACCAACGAGCTCGACGCGCCACGTAGCTGCGATGGTCCGCAGCACTGTCGCCCCGATCTTTGCCACCGCTCTTCCTTCGAAGTCGAGCGGCGCAGTCCGTTCGATTTCAGGCAACGAGGCCACTCGCCATCTCCGCCACGCGGCGCGATGCACCAGGAGCGCCGAGCTTTTCCCGTACCTCCGAGAGCCCCTCGAGGATTCGCGCGCGCTCGGGTGACGAGAGATCCAGCAGTCGCAAAAGCTCCGGCGCTACTCGATCGGGACGCAGGTCGTTTTGCACGAATTCGCGTGCTACTTCCCTTCCAGCAACAACGTTCACGAGACCGATGCGAGGAATCCTTACCAGGAGTCGCGCGAGCTCATAAGAGAGCCAGCCCGTACGATACGCGACCGCTAGTGGACATCCGGCAATCGCCGCTTCGAGCGTCGTAGTTCCGCTCTTGCACAACGCTGCATCTGCGGCACGCAAAATCGGAAAGGACGACGCAGAAACGACACGAAATGGACAGCGCGCCTGACTGATCGAAACGGTAGGAGCTCCGCTCACGATTACCTGCAGTCCCGGGATCTCGGCCTCGACAATTCGCGCCGCCGCGACGAAATCGTCGAGGTGCATCTCGATCTCCTGCTCGCGGCTTCCGGGAAAGAGCGCGAGCACGGGACGATCGGGTACGAGCCCCAGTGTCTTCCTGGCTTCGACCTGTGACGGCAGGTCGCGCGCTCTGTCGAGAAGCGGATGGCCAACGAACGTCGCATCGATTCCATATCCTCGAAGGAGCGGCTCTTCGAACGGAAGAATCACGGCAGCGCGAGTAATCAGCTCGGCGAGACGCGGTAATCGACCCGCCCCCCAGGCCCACACCTGAGGTGTCACATAATACAGAACCGGAACCTTTGCATCCTTTGCGGCCGCAGCAACCTTCATGTTGAAGCCGGGATAATCGACAAGGACGACGAGGCGGATCTTCCCTTCCTCGAGCCTGCGCCGCACTCGTGACAAGAGAGCGAGATGGCGTGGGATGTGTCTGATCACCTCGACGAATCCCATCACCGCCAGATCTTCATACCTGGCCATGAGCCGCGCGCCTGCTTCTTCCATCTTTGGGCCGCCGATTCCCGCGACATCGATGTCGGTGCGCCGCGCGCGCAGCTCGGCAACAACTCCGGCGGCATGCAGGTCGCCGGAAGCTTCTCCGGCGACGAAGAAAACTTCAGCCACGCGCGGGAGTCAGCTCTCCGGCCAATGCGGGAGCGGTGCGCTCGATCTCCGTTACAATGCGAAGAGCCACGGCGAGGGCGCGACGACCTTCCTCGCCCGTGACCACAATCGGCGAATCGCCGCGGATTGCAGAAGCGAAGCTCTCGAACTCGAGCTTGAGCGGCTCGCCTTCCTCCGCCTGAAGCGCGATTCGCTCGATGAGTGCCGCCATCTCGAGCGGACCTGACGGAGGGTTCAACGGATCGATCTTTCCCTTCAATCGAAAGAAGTCTCCGGTTCCAGCCGCAAGATCGAGTGTGATATACCCACTGTGCTGGAAGATTCTGATTTTTCGCACGCGCTCACGCGAAATCCTGGACGACGTAATGTTTGCGACCGCGCCGGATGAAAACGTGACGCGAGCATTTGCGATGTCGAGCATCGGCGTGAACAGTGGTACTCCGACGGCGGTGATCGTGTCAGCGGTGTCTCCAACGAGCGTGAGCACCAGATCGATATCATGGATCATCAGATCGAGAACAACTGCGACGTCGGACCCACGCGGATTGAACGGCGCCAGCCGTTCGCTCTCGATGAAGCGCGGGCCGGAAACGTAAGGCAGGGCGGCACGAACCGCGCGATTGAACCGCTCGACGTGACCGATCTGCACCATGCATCCGTTGCGGTCAGCGATATCGAGAAGCTCGTCAGCCTCGTCGATCGTCGCAGTAATCGGCTTCTCGATGAACGTGTGCCGTCCTCGTTCGAGGGCGTGTTTCGCAACTGCGAAATGCTCCGGAGTCGGAACGACAATGGTTACCGCATCCACCGATTCGAGAAGGTCATCGAGATCGTCTACGGGAGTCACGCCGAGCTCGCGTGCCACGTCGGCTCGTCTCGATTCGCGCGTTTCGACAAAGCCGACCAGCTCGATTTCGGACATGTCGCGCAGGATGCGTAAGTGGTGAAAGCCGAGACTGCCGGCGCCCACCACCCCGATCTTGAGCGGCTGCTTCAAATCACTACTCCGCGGTCGCTGGCATCCACGAAGCGCAGCAGCTCGGACACTTCGGGGTATTGCTCGAGCTCAGCTTCAGCGCGCCCGATCGCCTGCGACACGTTGAGGTCCGAACGGAAGAGCAGCCGGTAGGCTCGCTTCAGCTCGCGAACAACCTCCTCCGAGAATCCATTGCGCTGAAGTCCGACACTGTTCAGCCCGAACAACTGAACCGGATTTCCGGCAGCCTTGAGAAACGGCGGGATGTCCTTCACAACCCGAGAGCATCCGCCGATGAATGCGAACCGACCGATGCGAACGAACTGATGCACGGCGGTCATTCCTGATACGGTCGCCTTGTCCTCGACTGACACGTGACCCGCGAGCTGTACGCAGTTGGAGAGAATCACTCCGTCGGCAATGTGGCAATCGTGCGCGAGGTGCACGTACGACATGAGAAGGCAGTTGCTGCCGACCGATGTCTTGAATGATTGAGCCGTGCCGCGATTGATCGTCGTGTACTCACGGATGACCGTATCGTCTCCGATCTCCACCGTCGTCGGCTCGCCCGCATACTTGAGATCCTGGGGTGGTCCGCCGAGCACGGTTCCAATTCCAACGCGAACGCGCGCGCCCAGTTTGACGTCGCGATCGAGGACAGCATGCGGCGCGATCGTACAATTGTCGCCGATCTCGCAACCGTCGCCGATTATTGCGAACGGGCCTACCTCGACGCCGGATCCGAGTGACGCCTTGGAAGAAATAATCGCGGTGGGGTGAACCCCCGCCTGTCGGTTCATCTATCGCGAACCATCGCGGCCATTTCAGCCTCGGCGACTATCTCACCGTCGACCTTTCCGACGCCGCGCATCTTGCAGACCTTGCCGCGAATCTGAATCACATCCAGCTCGAAGCGGAGCTGATCGCCTGGCTTCACCGGCCGTCGGAATTTGACGTTGTCCAGCGACATGAAGTACACGACCTTGCTGTCCGGATCTTCATCGGCGCCGAGGAGCATCATTCCGCCGACTTGCGCCATCGCCTCGATAATGAGTACGCCCGGCATCACCGGATGTCCGGGGAAATGCCCCTGAAAGAAAGGCTCGTTGATCGTCACGTTCTTCAGGCCGACGATCCGTTTCTTCTCCTCGATCTCGATGATCCGGTCGACGAGAAGAAACGGGTAACGGTGCGGCAGCACCTTCATGATGTCTTCGATTCCGTGCACGGCTTTTTTCTCCGCTGTTTTCGTCTGTCTGAGGGCGGTCGCACCATTTCCAGACCGTCGCGCACCCGCCCTGACCAGCTCGCGTACCAAGGTAACCGTTCCACGATGACTTGGCTTCACAGCTGTTATGCGCGCGCGAACGTGTGCTGCGGCGAGCGCGAGATCGCCCACGCAATCCAGCGTCTTGTGGCGAACGAATTCGTTGTCCCAGCGCAGCGGTCCGCTCACAACCTCCGATTCGTCGAGAACGATCGCGTTGTCCAGCGATGCTCCCTTGATCAGGCCGCGCTCCCTGAGCCACTCGACCTCGCTCGTAAATCCGAATGTCCGGGCATGCGCAAGCTCGCGAGCGAACGTCTCGCGTGTGATCTCAAATCGAGATGACTGGCGGCCGATTACCGGATGCGGAAAATCGATCGTGACATTCAGCTCGAGGACATCGGCAGGATCAGCCTCGTAAACCGAGTCGCCATCGATGATCCGTACCGGCTCGCTCAGCACGAGGTAATCAGGCTCGCCCGGCACCGGCGCCGTCCCGGCGCTTGCAATTGCGTCGAAAAAGGCGGCTGCACTTCCATCGAGAATCGGCGGCTCGGGTCCATCCATCTCGATGACGAGGTCGTCGATCGCATGTGCGGCGACAGCGGCGAGCACATGCTCCACTGTATGAACGCATGCGTCACCATTTTTCAGCTGCGTCTGGCGCTCGCTCGACGAAACCTGTTCGACCGTTGCCTGCACTCGCGGCGAGCCCGGAAGATCCGCTCGGGCGAACGTGATCCCTTCTCCAGAGCCGGCGGGTTTGAACGTCAGGCGGCACGGCTCACCGAGGTGAAGTCCCGCACCTTCGAGCGTGATGTCTCGCGCAATGGTGAGACGGCTCATCGAGGATCCTTCTGCTCGAGAAGTGCTTCCAGGCGCTTCATCATGCCCGCGAGCTTCACCAATGCGGCAGACGCACGTAGCGATTCACGATGTGGGCGTGCCGGATATCCCGACCACTCCTGGCCTGCGGGCACGTCGCCGAACACTCCCGATTGTCCGCCGATGCGGGCACGATCACCGATCGAGATGTGACCTCCGAGGCCCGCCTGCCCCGCGATCACAACTCCGTCGCCGATCCTTGCGGAACCGGCGATCCCAACCTGCGCCATGATCATGCACAGTCGTCCGATGCGGACGTTGTGCCCGACCTGAACGAGGTTATCGATCTTCGTTCCGGACCCGATGAGCGTGTCGTCGATACTTCCACGGTCGATGGTTGTGTTGGCGCCAATTTCGACGTCGTCGCCGATGATACATCTGCCGACGTGAGGAATTTTCTCATGGCGCCCGTCACGGAAAACGTAGCCGAATCCGTCGGATCCAATTCGCACGCCTGAGTGAAGAATCACTCGCTCGCCGATCGACGAGTCGGCGTACACGGTTACATCCGGAAATAGCCGGCTCTTCACTCCTATTGTCGCGCGCGCGCCGACGCTGGAATGGGCACCGATCCAGGTACCCTCGCCGATAGAGGCGCCTTCGCCGATCACCACATATTCATCGAGTCGTACGCCCGCGCCGATTCTCGCGCCGCGTCCAATGACAGCAGTCGGATGAATCCCTGGCAGGAATTCCGTTTCCGGATACAGCTGTGGAAGCACCGACAGCATCGCACTGTGCGGCTCATCCACGATTACGCGCGATGCAACGTCTCCCGGCGTATCGGCAAGCTCGCGATGAACGAGAACTACTCCGGCGTGGCTGTCGCGGAGCATTGGCGCGTAGCGCGCCTGCGCCAGAAAGCTGAGTTGACTGGGAGTCGCGCGATCGAGCGAGGCGACACCGTCAACTACAGTCGACGGCTCGCCGCGAAGCTCCCCTCCTACAAGCTCCGCAATGCCGACAGCGGTGAGCGTGCCTGCACGCTCACCGCTGCGATTGTGTTCCGAGCTTCGACCGTCCGTCACGGAGTGGGGCGGCGCGATACTCCTGCGGGCTTCGGGACCAAGGGGTTCGTGTTGGAAACCGGCTTCGCAGCCTTGAGCCGCGCGAGAATCTTCTGAGTGATGTCCAGGCTCTTGTCAGCCGCCACAACCACGCTCGCCTGCGATCCGACGTCGAAGATCATCGCATAGTTCTCTTCAGCCCGAACCTGTTCGATGACCTTCTGAACCTGCTCCATGATCGGCCGGACCAGCTCAGCCTGGCGGGTCTGCATCGTGGAGTCGAGCATTCGCGCGCGATTCTGGTAGTCGGTCTCCTTCGCGCGAATCGACCTGGCGCGTGTCTCCCGCGTCACGCTGTCGAGCTTCGCCGCTTCCTTGTCGAACGCTGCGGCCATGGTCTGCAGCGAATCACTCATTCGCTGAAGCTGCCCCTGATAGGCGGTGACTTCGGTTTTGAACTTTGCCTCCGCCTCAGCGCGACCCGGCGCCTGTGCCAGGATCGCCGCTGAATTGATGAAGGCAATCTTTGGCGCAGCCTGAGCCGAGGCAGATGCCGCCGCTACGCCACAGAGTACGAGTGCGAGCGATGCCGCACGAAACAATCCACGCATATTTGCTCCGATGTTAGAAGAACTGTCCGAGTTTGAAGTGCAGCTTCCAGCCTGGCGCCGGTCGGCCCTGAATGTCCAGCTTGTCGAAGCCGTACCCCAGGTCGAGGCCGATCGGTCCAAGCGGACTGACGAGCGCTGCGCCGAATCCGGCGCTGCGGAATAGACGTGTAGGATCAAACTGTCGTGGACGTTCCCACACGTTGCCGCCCTCGAAGAACGTGTTGAAGTAGAGCGACTGGCTCACACGGAGGCCGAGCTCGGCCGTTCCGGTGAAGAATGCATTACCAAACGAGGTTCGCGACGCCCCGCTGCCTTCTGCAGCGCCCGCGTCGAAACCATGAGGAGTGATCGAGAACTCCTCGTAGCCTCTCAGCGACTCGCCGTACTGAGTGCCACCCATCGAGAAGGCCTGCGAATAGAAGAACGGGCCTGGATCACCGAACACAGCACCTGCGCGGGCAGTGAGCCCAAGTATAACAGCCATCGGCTCCGTTCCAAGCGCGCTTTTTCTGAGAGCGCCGATAGGCGTGTAGGCGCGCATCTCACTTGTGTACCGCTGGAATGAAGCGGTTCCGCCAAGCGGTCCGCCATTGAACTGCGCAGTGAACGTCTGGGACCCTCCCTCCGCGGCAAAGGGAAGACCGACCCGAGTGTCGTGCGACGCCGTCACACCCAGCGTCGAGCGAAAGCAGTTGTTGCATTGGTTGGCGACCGTCGAGAGCAGTCCCTCGTCGCCGTACTTCACCCGCTCACCGCCGTACGAGAGGAGAAGGCGACTGTACAGAGATTTCGGGACAGGCAAGCCAATCTGAAACTGGCCGCCGGTTCGCGTAGCGCGTCCAAGATCCGCAAACCGGAACCGCGAGGCGGTGTGATACGCAGTGACGCTTCCGGAAATTCGCGTCTGATTGATGTTCGGATCCGTATAGGTCGTGTTGAAATCGTTGATGTATTTGCCGAATTGATACTGCAGCTGAGCGCGCTTGCAGCGGCCGAACAGATTGGGCTGATCCAGCCCGATGAATCCGCCGATGCCCGTGCCCTGCCCTGTCGACGCACCGAAGCTGACGTTGCCCGTCCGCTTCTCTTTTACGTGGAACACGATGTCAACGTCGCCCTGCTCGCCGCTGGGCCGCGTTTCAGGTGCGGGGAGCGGAGTCTCGAAGAAGTTCAGGTTCGCGATGTTCTGATAGCTGCGAAGCAGGTAGTTGCGATTGAAGACCTGACCAGGTGCCAGAACGATCTGCTCGCGGATGCACGACTCGTACGTAAAGTCGTTCCCAGCGATATCGATCCTGTTGACGATGGCTGGTGCCGCTTCCTCGATCTCCCATCGAAGATTGACGACTCGAACCGTGTCGCCACCGGGCTGCCTTTCTACGACAGGTCGAATTCGCGCGTAGATGTAGCCCTCATCGTTGTATGCATCGTGAAGCTTCTGCTCGGCGTCATCCCACTTGGTCTGATCGAACGTGCCGCGCGGATTACGATACGAGCGCCGGACGACCCCGATCGCGCGCTGAGTCAGCGTCGTTGTCTGATTCTCGAACGGATAATACTGGCGGATCTCGTCGGTCGAGAATCGCCTGTTCCCGAGAACTTCGAAGGTGCCGATCTTATAGCGCGGACCTTCGCTGACGGCGAGGTCGATCACTGCCTTGCCGGCCTGTCGGTCGACGATCAGCGAGTCACTGATAATCCGGAAATCGATGTAACCGCGACTCGCATAAAGATTCGGAATGCGCTGCCCGAGATCTTCCGAATACTTGGAATCATCAAACTCGCCGCGACGGAACCACCAGAATCCTTCCGGGCGCGACTGCATCACTGCCGCGATGTCGTCAGCGGGCACACTACGGTTTCCCGTCACGCGCAGACCCGAGATCGCGAGCCGGCGCCCTTCTTCAACCTTGAAGTGAATGTTCGCTTTCCCGTCGACCATCACTGTGTCGGCGGTGATTCTCGCGAGGTAGTAGCCCTTCGCCTGATAGAGCGAATCAGCGCGCTCGATCGCCTTTGTCAGGACTGAGGGATCAAGCGGCCGGCCCGTGGCCATTGCGAGCCGCTCTCTGACATCGCCTGGATCGACGCGTGAGGGGCCCGTAATCGTGTACGCCCCAAGGACAGGGCGCTCCCGGACACGCATTACCAATGTCGTTCTTGAGGCTGCGGGAGGCACTGCGCACTCGATAGTCACATCCTCGAACTGACCGGTCGCATACAACGATTTGATTGCACGCTGAACGTCGCGGTAGTTGAGCGTCGTTCGCGGATACAGCCCAGCGGTTGCGCGAATCGTGGCGTCGGGCACGCGCGAATTGCCTGTTATGGCCACCGTATCGGGGGTCGTACAGGCACCAGTTTGGCCCTCCTGGGCAATAGCCGGCGCTGCTCGTACCGCGAGGCCGAGCAGCGCCGAAACCGCTAGCGTCCGCATTGTTGAAATATACACAGGCAGGGTGAGCGGGGTCCCTCGTGAGACCCTCGTTTTCCCTCTTAGACAACGGGGCCGCACATCGCGTTGCCATCGCTGCGATGTGCGGCCCCGTGCGCGCTTGCTGCGCGCGCGATCAGGCCTTCGGCGACCCGGTCAGAACCTTGAACTCGAGCTTGTCGCCGCTCGGCGCAACATCGACCTCGATCTCGTCGCCCTTGCTGAACTCGGCGATGAGAATCTTCTCCGACAACGGATCCTCGATGAATTTCTGAATCGCTCGCTTGAGCGGCCGCGCGCCGAACTTCTCGTCGTACCCATTCTTGACGAGGAATGCAGAGCCAGCGTCGGTGAGCTTGAGCGTCAGCTCCTCGTCGCCGAGACGTCGCTGAACTTCTCGGAGCAGGATCGCCACGATCTGGCCGATCTCTTCCTCCGACAACGGATGGAAAACAATCACGTCGTCGAGACGGTTGAGGAATTCGGGATTGAAGACGTGTTGCATCTCCTCTCTCACCTTTTCCGCGATCCGCTCGAAGTTGTTGCGGTGATCCGGAGCAGCGAAGCCCATCGTGCGACCTTTGGAGATGTCGCGCGCACCGACGTTGGACGTCATGATCACGACCGTGTTCTTGAAGTCGATGACCCGGCCGTAGTTGTCCGTGAGATGACCTTCGTCGAGAACCTGCAGCAGGATGTTGAACACATCCGGATGTGCCTTCTCGATCTCGTCCAGGAGCACCACGCTGTAGGGCTTTCGCCGCACGGCTTTCGTAAGCGTGCCCGAATCCTCGTAACCGACGTAGCCCGGAGGCGCACCGATCAGACGCGACACGGAGAACTTCTCCATGTACTCGCTCATGTCCACCCGAATGAGCGCCTGCGAATCAGCGAACAGGAATTTCGCCAGTGCACGCGCAAGCTCGGTCTTTCCGACGCCGGTCGGACCGGAGAAGATGAACGAGCCGATCGGACGGTTCGGATCCTTCAATCCGGCCCTGCTGCGACGAATCGATCGCGAAAGCGCGCGAATCGCCTCTTCCTGAGCAACGACGGACCCGTGAAGCTCTTCCTCCATCCTCATCAATCGCGCCGTCTCGGCCTCTTGTAACCGCATTACAGGAATTCCGGTCCAGCGACTGACGATGAACGAGACCTCTTCTTCGCCGAGCACGGGACGGTGAGATTGGCGATGCTTCTCCCATTCGTCCTGCTTGCGGCGAATCTCGCCTTGTAGCTCACGCTCACGATCGCGCAGTGACGCAGCGCGCTCGAAGTTCTGATCTCGAACCGCCGACTCCTTTTCGGTGCTGACGGAATCGAGCTGACCCTTCAAGTTCGTGACTTCCGGCGGCGGTGCCTGCGTCGCAAGGCGTGCACGCGCTCCGGCTTCATCGATCACGTCGATCGCCTTGTCGGGAAGGAAGCGGTCGGTGATGTACCTCTCGGACATCTTCGCCGCCGCCTCGAGCGTGGGATCGGGGATCGAAACCTTGTGGTGCTCCTCGTACTTGTTGCGAAGCCCCTTCAGGATCTCGACCGTCTCGACGACTGTCGGCGGCTCGACGATCACCGTCTGGAATCGCCGCTCGAGAGCGCCGTCCTTCTCGATGTATTTGCGATACTCGTTCAGCGTCGACGCGCCGACGCACTGAAGCTCGCCGCGCGCAAGAGCCGGCTTGAGCATGTTGCTGGCGTCGATCGCGCCCTCGGCCGCGCCCGCGCCAACCAGTGTGTGAAGCTCGTCGATGAACAGAATGATGTTCTTGTTCTGCGCGATCTCGTTCATGACCGCTTTGAGGCGCTCCTCGAACTGGCCGCGGTACTTCGTTCCGGCAATCACCGCCGCCATGTCGAGAGACAGGACGCGATGCTCACGCAGCGAATCGGGGCACTCGCCGTTCGCGATCAGCTGAGCGAGTCCCTCGACGATCGCCGTCTTTCCAACGCCCGGCTCGCCGATCAGTACCGGATTGTTCTTCTTGCGCCGAGTGAGAATCTCCATCACTCGCTCGATCTCCTTCGACCGACCGATCGTTGGATCGAGCTGCGATTCGGCAGCGAGCTGCGTGAGATCGCGGCAGAAATGATCGAGCGCAGGCGTCTTTGATTTCTTATCGCCTTTGGTTCCAGGCGCCGCGGTTGTCCCGCCGCCGCCCGCGGGCGCAGCAGAGCTCCCGGCTTGCGGCATGTCGGTTCCGAGCAGCCGGAGCGTTTCCGCTCGTGCCGCCTCGAGATTGATCCCGGCGTCGGTCAAAACCTGCGCTGCGATGCCCTTCTCCTCGCGCAGAAGACCCAGCAGCAGGTGTTCGGTGCCAACGTAGTTGTGCGTGAGATCCCGCGCTTCCGCCATCGCGAGCTCGAGCACCTTCTTGGCGCGCGACGTATACGGAAGATCAGGTCCGGTTGCGGCGGCCGCCTTACCTTTCTTTACCGTGTCCTCGATCTTCTGCTGGATTTCGTCGAGGTCCACGCTGAGGTTCTGAAGGACGGCTGCGGCGACTCCTTCGCCCTCACGGATGAGGCCGAGCAGGATGTGCTCGGTTCCCACGTATTCGTGCCGAAGGCGCTCCGCCTCTTCTCGCGCCATGGCGAGAACCTTTCGAACGCGTTCGGTGAAGTTGTATCCGTTCATCGTGTAAACCCCGCATCACTGGCCAGCATGCCTCGCACGTACCGTGCGCGAACGATGTTAGCCTCGCTCTCTGTCAACGCCCGTCCCTCGGCATTCGCGAGATGGGCGCCTTGACTGAATATCAGGAGCTTGTTGAGGGTGTATACACTAAGGTCGGTGATCAGTTTCAGCCCTACGGCGAGCCGTACGCTGCTGAGGTAGCTCATCACCTCATCGAACGAAAGACTTCTTGCGTAGCGAAGCGTTCCATACGCCCGCCACAGCTTATCTTCGATAATATATCCGGCGTCTCTGAGCAAGACTTTTCTCGCTTCCTCCTCTCGATCGATGACCGTCGTGACCACCCGAACGAGGAAATCCAGCAGTTCACCCTCGCTTCTGCCAAGTGTAGTCTGGTTCGAGATTTGGAAGAAATTCCCGACAACTTCACTCCCTTCGCCGTACAGTCCGCGATAGGTCAGACCCATCTGTTGGAGGCCCGTTAAGACCTTCGCGATCTCCTTGGTGAGAACGAGACCGGGAAGGTGAATGAGGACCGACGCACGAAGACCCGTACCGACGTTCGTCGGACAGGCCGTGAGGAATCCGAACTCACTGTGGAATGCATACGGCACCCGCTCGCCGAGCTCGCTGTCAAGCTCCTCGAGCGACGTGAACGCGTTCGAAACCTGGAATCCCGACTGCAGCGACTGCAGCCGAAGATGATCCTCCTCATTGACCATCACGCTCGTTCCTGAGGTGAGGTAAACCGCGGCGCCGCTCCGTACGGGACGCTGAGGATCGAGGCCGGCCAGCTCCCGGCTCACGAGGTGTCGCTCGTGAAGAAGAAGACGATCCTCCTCCGGAAGCTCGTCGACACGCACGAGCGCTCCACCGCGCAGGCTCGGGATATCGCTCATCGCCTCCCGCACCTGCGACAGAACTCTGAGACGCTCTCCGTCACGCGCACGGCCGGCGAATGCGTAGCCCTCGATATTACGGGCGAGCCTGATGCGCGTGGAGATGACGATGTTCGATTCCTCGCCGGAGGCATCGAGCCACCCCATTCCACCGTCGGGAACGAGCGAAAGGTCGAGCATTACTCGAGGCCTCTCAGCTTGTCGCGGATGTCGGCAGCAAGCTCGAACTGTTCGCTCTGTATCGCGCGGCGAAGCCGGTCGCGCAGCTCGTTCACAGTGCCGGCTTCGGGAAGCTTGCTTGCCGACGGCGGCTCGTAACGCTTGCCGATGTGTCGCGAGTTCCCGTGAACGCGGCGAAGCAGATCGCGCATGCTCTTCTCGAATGCTTCGTAGCAGTGCGCGCAGCCAAGCCGGCCGGTGCTGCGAAAATCTCGGAACGTCGATGAGCAGAAGGTGCAGCGCGTGGCGTCGCCCTGCGTGGCCTGCATCTGCTGGTGCACGCTCTGAAGGAAGTTCGTGACCTGAGGCTTGGCTGCGCCGAGCGTCGTCTCGACTCCGCGCTCTGCGGCGCAACGCTCGCAGAGCCGGAGCAGTCGCACTCCGGTGCCCTCGATTACGGTCAGCTCAGCGACCGCGTCCGCTTCCTTGCAGACATCGCACACCATTCTATCGGCTCCCCCCACTGCCGCGTATTTCCCCGCGGCTCCCGATTTCCCTCATATATCTCATACGACGACGTCGCCAACAACGGTTTCGCTGAGCTTCCCTCCTTCGAGCAGCAAGACCCGGTTGGCGCGAGCGGCGAGAGACCTGTTATGAGTGACGACGACCATACCGATCTCGAGGTCATTCACGACTTCGACGAGGAGATCGTGCAGCATCTCTCCATTCGCGAGGTCAAGGTTCCCGGACGGTTCGTCGGCGAGGATCGCCAGGGGATCCATCGCGAGCGCTCGAGCGACAGCCGTTCGCTGCTGCTCTCCTCCCGACAGCTCCGTCGGCCGATGGCTCATGCGGCCGCTAAGTCCTACGCGCGCAAGCAGCTCTGCCGCCCTGCTCCGCGCTTCGATCATGGTCCTGCCGGCGATCCTGAGAGGCATCATCACGTTCTCGAGGGCGGAAAACTCGCGCAACAGATGGTGAAACTGAAAAACAAATCCCACAGATCTGTTACGAAGCTCGGCGAGCTTCTCCTCGCTCATCCCCCCGATCGCTTCACCGCCGATCACGACGTAGCCGCGGGTAGGCTTCTCCAGCGCACCGAGCACATGGAGCAGCGTGCTCTTCCCCGCGCCGCTCGCGCCGACGATTGCGACCATCTCGCGTCGCTGAACTGCGAGATCGATTCCGTTCAGCACCTGAATCGTGCCGCCGTCACCGCCGATGTAGGTCTTGTACAGGTCGTGTGCTTCGACGATCGCGCTCATCACTCGTGCCTGATCGCGTCGATCGGATAAAGCCGCGACGCCTGAATCGCCGGATACAGAGTCGCGACGGCCGCGGTTGCTATGCTCGCGAGAACGATCCAAGCGACATCAGTCGGCTGCGTTGCGACCGGCAGATGGTCGATAAAGTAGATCGATGGATCGAGCGGAATGAACTCATATCTCTCGAGTGCCCACGCTCCGCCGAAGCCGACGAGAAGGCCGAGGAGAGTTCCAACAACTCCAATCACAACGCCCTGCGCGAGGAAAACTCGTCGGATGGATTTCGCCGGCAGACCCATCGCCTTCAGAATTCCGATCTCTCTGGTTTTGTCGGCGACAACCATGGTAAGAGTGCTGACGATGTTGAACGCAGCGACGATCACGATCAGCAGGAGTATTACTCCCATCCCGAGCTTCTCGAGCTTGAGCGCCTGGAAGAGAGAGCGGTTCTGCTCCTGCCAGTCGACGGTGCGGTACGGCCAGCCGAGCACGCCGCTCAGCCGCTCGGCGATGCGCGCCGCCTGCCAGCGGTTATTCGTCTTCACCTCGATTCCGGTCACGCCCTGTCCCAGAGCCGCGAATTCCTGCGCCTTGTCGAGCGCGATGAAGACGTATGAGTTGTCATACTCGTACATCCCTGTTTCCACGATTCCCGTGACCTCGAACTGAAAGACCCGAGGGACAAAGCTTCCGGTCACAGGATTCTGTTTCACGCCCGCAATCGAGATGAGGTTCACCTTGTCGCCGGGCCACGCGTTGAATCGCGCCGCGAGAAGTTTTCCGAGCACGATGCCTCTGCGTTGTCCGTCGGTCGACGCAAAGCGGAAATCGCCGGAGATAGCGTGCTGTCTGATCGTCGTAACGTCGGGCACTCCACGTCCTTCCGGCGGGATGCCGACGACTTCCGCGGCACCGGCATAGTCGTGTCCCGCATTCATTCCGCCTTCGACGAGAACAAACGGCGCGGCGGCGACGACTCCTGGCTGTCGCTTCACTTTGTCCAGAATCGACGGCCAGTCGGTGACCTTGAGATCCTCGCCGTAGCTGAGCACGCGAATGTCAGGACTTCCAACGAGGATCTTGTCGCGAAGATCGCGCTGAAGCCCGTTCATCACACCGATGATGAGAATGAGCGCGCTTACGCCCACCAGCACGCCGCCGATCGCGATCATGCTGATCAGCGACAACAGCTGCGATCCGCGGCGGCTGCGCAAGTATCTCCATGCGATTGCAAGCTCCAGTCTGTTCACGCAGCGGCTCCTTGTCCCGTCTGCTTAAGATACGCCTCGATGAACGGATCGATCCATCCGTCCATCACCTTGTGCACGTCGGGAATCTTCAGCTCCGTGCGATGATCGTTCACCATGGTGTAGGGCTGAAACACGTAACTCCTGATCTGACTCCCGAACGTAACGTCCGATTTGGTTGCGTCCAACGCTGCCTTCTGCTGCTCGCGCCGCGTGATCTCAGCCTGGTACAGCTTGTTCTTCAACATCTTCATCGCCTGTGCCTTGTTCTTGAACTGTGATCTCTCCTGTTGCGAAGCGACCACGGTTCCAGTAGGCACGTGAGTTATCCGCACCGCGGAGCTGGTCTTGTTGACGTGCTGGCCGCCTGCGCCTGACGCACGATACACGTCGATCTTCAGATCCTCTTCGCGAATGTCGATGTTGATCTCTTCGTTCACCACCGGATACACGAAGACAGACGCAAAGCTCGTGTGCCGGCGCGCGTTTGCGTCGAATGGAGAAATGCGAACGAGGCGGTGAACTCCGGTCTCGGGTCGAAGGAAGCCATACGCGTATTGCCCGCGAATCTCGAGAACGGCGCCTTTGATGCCCGCTTCTTCGCCTTCGCTCTGATCAAGCAGGCTCACCTCGAATCCTCGCCGCTCCGCCCACCGGACGTACATGCGCATCAGCATCTCCGCCCAGTCCTGAGCCTCGGTGCCTCCGGCGCCGGCGCTTATTTCGACCTGGGCGTCGCGGAAGTCATCCTCCCCGCGCAAGAGCATGCGAAGCTCCAGCGAGTCGAGCTCTGTATCGAGTGATTGCGCTTCCGCGTCGAGCTCTTCTTCGAGCTCGGCATCGGGCGATTCTCGCAGCATGTCGTGGAGCTCGCTGGCACTTGTAAATCGAGCCGCGAGCTTGTCGTACGGATCAACCCACGCACGAAGAGCTTTGACTTCCTGGAGAACCTTCTGAGCCGTCTCCTGATTCGACCAGAAGGTGGGCTCGGCCATTTTCGATTCGAGGTCGGTCAGCGCGCGCCGCTTCCCCTCGATGTCAAAGATACCTCCGCACTTCATCGAGTCGGCCGCCCGCGTGCTCCAAGGCGCGCCCTCGTTCTCCAGTGTTGTCGCTCATGCTATACAGCTAAAAGATTTTTCGGCCGGCGCCAAGTACTTCGTTCAGGGCTTCCTGAAAGTGGGTGGTTCCGCGGGCGAACTCTGCGCCGACCTGTGCGACGTATTCCTCGTAGCTCTTCTTGATCTCGTCGCGGAACAGGTCCTTGAGCGTGCCCTGCTCGAGTCCCTCTACGTGCTTCGCAGGATAGTACGCAACCATGTCCGAGACGAGAGCGCGGGCGAGCCTTTTGGCGCGCAGGCTTGGATCGCGGGAAAGGAATGGGTTGATTGGACGCCGTGCTCCTGGCGGCGCCGACGGTTTCGGGACAGTCGATTCAGGAGCTCCCGACGTCGGCCCTGGCTGCATCCCCGAGCTTATGGTGGCCGGCGCCGATGGCTCGGGTACGCGGGGGGCGCTGGGGGGCGGCGGGGGCGGGGGCGTGTACGCAGGAACCGAAACCGGAGTCTGCGCGGCGCGTACCGGCGGAATCGCGGGTGCCGGGCGGGGTGGTGTCGCTGGCCGCGGCGGCTGCGCACCCGTCCAGGGTGCTCTTGGCGTTGATCGAGGCGGCGTCGCAGGTCGCGGTGGCGTTAATGGCTGCGGCGGCGTGCGGGTCGGAGCCGGGCGAGCCGGAGTGGCCGGAGTCATACGCGGCGCGAGCGCAGCAGGTGTCGCACGCGATGCGTGCGACGGCGTGGGTAGTCGCGTCGTGTCCATCCCAACGTGAATCACGCCGCCGCATCGCGAGCAGCGAGCGCGCACGCCGCCGGCGGGGACCTTTGCCGGATCGACTCTATAAATGGTAGCGCACTGCAGACAGCTGACGTTCATCGCTTGCCTCCGGCGGCGTCATGAATGCTCGGATGCCTCGTGTCGTCCACCGGCAATCGATCGTCCGTCCGCCGGTCGATCGAATATACAGACCCCGTCAAAGTTTTCGCGTAACTCTTCATCTCCGTCGCCAGCCGGCTGATCTGCGCTGCCTCTGTAATACCGCGTTGTGCGTTCGTCACGACTCCAATCGAGAGAGTCATGAGCGGGACTCGATCAAGCACACCGCGGCGGTCTTTTCCGAAGAAATACCCGGCCCGCCGGTCGTGCTCCGAGTACTGATACGGAACGAGCAGATCGAATGTCGAAGTGATCTCTTCGCAGGTTTCAGTGATAGCATCAAACGGGATGATGAAGATAAAGTCGTCACCTCCGATATGCCCGACGAACCCGGTCTCACCGCAAAGACCCTTTACGACGTCGTGCAGCAGCTTTGCCAGAATGCGAATTACACGGTCGCCCTCGTAGTAGCTGTAGCGATCGTTGTACTCCTTGAAGTGATCGAGGTCCGCATAGCACACCGCGAATTTGTCGGCCGAGGAGAGACGACGCGTTATCTCCGCTTCGATAGCGGCCGCTCCAGGCAGGCGAGTCGATGGATGAACACCGAGATCCCGGTCGGACCGCGACAAGAGAGATTCCAGCCGGCGCCGCGATTGATCTTTGGGCGCAGCATTGGAAATCACTTCGTCGGCGCCCGCGTCGAACGCCGCCGAGAGATCCTCTGACGAGTTTCCCGACAGAATTGCGGCGGGAACGACGCCGGTGAACGAGTCACGCTTCATGCGTGCACACCAGGAGAGAGGATCTCGCGTTTTGCGCGCATCGAACACGACGATTCGCGGCCGGCCACGAAGTGCCAGCGCCATCAGCTCGTCACCGTCGGCAACCCTGACAATCGACAGCGATCGAGACGTGAGCCAGTCGCCGATGTATGGAGGAAGCTCGCCGCCTGGCGGCAGGATGACGACTGCAATCTGTATCTGCGAGCGAGCGCTCATTCCACGATCGTTTGCTAAAAGAAAAAGAAAGCCACGCCCAGCACTGCGTAGGCGATCAGGAGGAAGGCTCCCTCGAGCCAGTCCGACTCGGCATCCCGCATCACTGAAGACGCTACACCCACCGCCAGTGCAACGCTGGCAACCTCCATTGCCGTAAACGCGAGATCCATCGGACGTCCGATCGCCAATCCCAGGAATACCAGCAGCGGGGCGATCAGAAGCGCAACCTGAACGCTCGAGCCAACTGCAATTCCCACCGCAAGATCCATTCGGTTCTTCATCGCCATCAGTACGGCCGAACTGTGCTCGGCTGCATTGCCGATGATAGGAATGAGGATCAGCCCAACGAACAATTCGGAAAGGCCGAGCTTCTTCACCGTCGCTTCGGTTGATCCGACGAGCAATTCCAACAACACTCCAATCGCGATTGCCGAGCCGAGAAGAAAGATGATCGCCTTACGCAGAGACCACGTCGGCGGCGTCTCATGCCGCGCAATGTCGCCGCCTTCGGTAAACGCGCTCTTGTGTGTCCACATCGAGTACAGAAGCGAAAGGAAGTAGCCGAGCATCAGGAGAACGGCTGTCCATGTCGACATCTGAATGGTTGCGCGGCGAAGCGGATCCGGATGCAGTGCATGAAAGAGTGCCGGGACAACCAGGCCGAACAACGCAACGATCAGGAGCGTCGTGTGCGTGCCTACCAATGCCGGATTGATTCGTTGAGTCTTGTACTTGAGACCTCCGGCAAGCTGCGCGGCTCCGAGTACCAGCAGCATGTTACCGAGAATCGATCCTGTGATCGACGCCTTGACGAGACCAACCAGTCCAGCGTTGAGCGCGAGGGCAGCAATGACGAGCTCGGCGAAATTCCCGAGCGTTGCATTCAGCAGACCTCCGATTGTGGGATTGGTATGACCGGCGAGCTCCTCCGTCGCGGTGCCAAGCAACCCCGAAAGCGGGATTATCGCAGCGGCGCTGAGCGCGAAGATAGCCAACGGCGGAGCGTGCATAAGGTCGGCGACAATTGCCACCGGCGCGAACAGCAATAGGAGATAGAGAACGCGCAAGCTAAAACAGGTAGCGCAGCGAGAAGTAAGTCGGCGTCTCTCCGGAATCCGCGGAGAGGCCGCCGAAGGTGCGCGCAATGTCGAACACCAGGCGTCCGCTGCCAAGTCCGAATCCCAGCGCGGCTGCAGCTCCGTCCGCGTCGCGGGCGACATAACCGGCCCGCAAATGCACGTTCTTCTGGTAAGTCATCTCGGCACCGACTCGAACGGCGGGGTCGTCGAGCGTCTTCGTCGCTACGACTGCGCCCGAGACTCTCACTTCAGTGTCGGAGACAACTCGGTTGATGTAGGGAATCACATATGACGCGCCCGCTTCCAGTCGCGTTGGGAGATCATCGGCAGGGTCCGTGTCGCTGACTCTCAGTCGCGTGCCGAGGTTTCTGACAGCAAATCCGATGGTAAATGGCGTAGCGGATGGAACCTCGTACTGAGCTCCAAGATCGGCGGCGCTGGACGTCGCGCTGAATGTCGAAACGTTGGCGCACTGTCCCGAGCAATCGACGCGATACTGAATTCTCTTGTACGACGCGCCGGCGCTCAGTCGCTTCCCGATCGCGGCGCCGTAAGTCGCCGCAAGGACGATGTTCCGCGGGAGAAACACTCCGATAGGCGTGCCGCTCGGATCCGTGATCTGCTGCTCGTCGAAGTTGAGAATGTCGATCGAAAGAGCGAGTGATCCGAGACGACGAACCGGGTGCACATAACTGATTGCATCTCCCGTCGCGGTGATCGTCTGCGAGTGATGGATAGCGATTTCGCTCTTCGATTGCCGCGCGATGGACGACGGATTCCACCACACGCCTTCGCTGCCCGCATGTTCTGCGACCATCGCCTGGCCGATTCCCACAGCGTGCGCACCGATCGGAAGCAGGAGGAACAGCGCCCCGTCAGATGTGCTCTGCGCAGCCGCGGGTGAAAGAGCTGCGAACGTCAGCAGTGTAACGAGCGACATGCGGCGGTATCGCTCGGCGCGAGCGGTCACAACGCTCACGGATGAGGCAGCCAAACAGGCAGCCGAACTAGATCGGCGTCGCCTCATCGATGAGCATTATCGGAATATCGTCTCTAATTGCGTAGCGCAGACCGCAGGCGCGACACAGCAGGCTCGATTCCGCCTCGCGGTACTCCAGCTCTCCCTTGCACTTCGGGCAGACGAGGATTTCAAGGAGCTGCGGATCCAGGCTCATCGGGGGTTGTCTCTCGTAAGGTGGTAGCCGAAACGCTCGAGTGCTGACGTGCTCTTGCGCCAGTTTGGGGCCACTTTGACCCACAGGTCGAGATACACCGGCTTGTCGACGAGCGCTTCTATCTTCGCTCGCGACGCGCGGCCGAGGTCTTTGATGCGCGAGCCGCCGGCACCGATGATGATTCGCTTCTGGCTTTCGCGCTCGACATAGATCACTGCTCGAATGTACAACGGGTTGCGATCTTCACGAAACTCCTCCACCGCGCACGCTACGCTGTAGGGAAGCTCGTCGTGGAGCTGATCGAGCACGGTCTCGCGCACTAGCTCGGCCACGAAGAATCGAACTGATTGCGTGCTGATCTCGTCGGGAGGGTAAAGGAACGGGCTTTCAGGGAGCTGCTTCGTCGCAGTTTCGATCAGGCGATCGACGTTGTCACCCTGTTTCGCTGAAATGAGAATCGATTCGGGAAGTTCCTTCGCCAGCTGAGCGCGTTTGCTCCTGTCGATGAGATCCAATTTGTTGAGTGCGACGATCACTGGCGCGCGCGGCTCGTTCGGCAGTCCAGCAGCTTGCGCTAGCGGCGGCGGTGGACCGAGGGTCGCATCAGCCACGTACACGATTACATCAGCATCGTCGAGGGCGCGCAGCGCAGCTGCCCGCATTGTGCGCTGCAACTGGTAGCGAGGCTCGAAGAGGCCGGGTGTATCGAACACGATCATTTGAACCGAGTCGTCGGTGCGAATGCCGACGATTCGGTCGCGTGTTGACTGTGGCTTCCTTGACGTTATTGCGAGCTTCTCGCCGATGATTCGGTTTAGAAGCGTCGATTTCCCGGCGTTAGGGGCTCCGGCTACCGTGACGATCCCTGCCTTGGTCATTCTGGAAGTTAACAGTTGCCCGATTTCCGCTGCCCGTGCCCGTACCCGCTTTCGGTATTCCGACGTCGGTATTCCGATGTCCGAAGTCGGGTGGCAGATGGCTGGTACGGGCGGCGGTTGGCGGACAACAAAAAAGCGTCACACAGGGTGTGACGCTTTTTTCCAAATGGGGTGCCGGCGACGGCCTACTCTCCCGCGTCCTCTCGGACGGAGTACCATCGGCGCTGTAGGGCTTAACGCTCGTGTTCGGAATGGGAACGGGTGTGGCCCCTACGCTCTAGTCGCCAGCGTATGTGTTTCGCTGAGTGACGCAAGGAATGGTAGAGTGATCGTGTTTCGTTAAATCGCATTGCGTTGTCTTGGCATCGCTCCGGTTTTATCCGGAGTGATATTAGGGAGATCAAGCCTCACGGGCGATGAGGACCGCTGCGCTCGGAATGAATTGCTCCATGTCCACGTGCGGCCTCTCGACGGGATGGTCTTTCCCGGCCCTTCAGGGAGCTCAAGGCTCCAGGGAGATTTCATCTTGGGGGAAGCTTCCCACTTAGATGCATTCAGCGGTTATCTTCGCCTGCCCTCGCTACCCGGCGTTGCAGCTGGCGCCACAGCCGGCACACGAGCGGGCAGTTCGACCCGGTCCTCTCGTACTAGGGTCCACGCCCCTCAAATCTCCAACGCCCACGACGGATACAGACCGAACTGTCTCACGACGTTCTGAACCCAGCTCATGTACCACTTTAACCGGCGAACAGCCGGACCCTTGGGACCTGCTCCAGCCCCAGGATGTGATAAGCCGACATCGAGGTGCCA
>DATBRZ010000149.1:0-27163 GCA_036560025.1 Gemmatimonadaceae bacterium
GATGCCGATGCCGCGTACATGAGCCGGCCGAGTCGATTTCCTACACGCGACTCCGGTCCTTCGGCAACGGCGAGGTCGACGACTCGCCCGCTCGTCACGGCGGGTCCGATCGGACGCCACGCGAATTCGCTCAGCATCATCGAGTCGTAGGCAGCGGCGGTAATCGCCGTTTTCGCCGCCGGCTTCTCAGTCGCCTTCCGTACGCGCGTAGTCTGCTGCGCTTGCGTCGCATGACTGACTGCAATGGAAAGAATGACGAGCTGCAGGACAATCAGTCTGACGCGCGAGTGGTTCATGGATACAAGCGGGGTCTTGGGGGAATCGGGGCGCCAAATGTTAACATTATGTGCGCCCCTGCCGTCAGAGGACCGGATGGAGTCAGCCACTCACCCGCGCGCTCATGTCAAGCCGATTGCGGTGCCGCGATTCAAGCGGAAACGCGAGCCGTTCGCGCCGGCGTTCCCGCTGGGGCCGGTGCCGAGATATCCGGGGCAGTTTCTAGTCGAGATGGTCCGTAATCCTCTCGCCCTTTTCGTCGCGATCGCGCGAGACTACGGCGACATCGCGCATTACCGGATCGGCGCTCAACACATCTTCTTCTTCAATCATCCCGACCTGATTCGGGACGTACTCGTCACGAACGGGCGCAACTTCCACAAGAGCCGCGGTCTCGAGCGCGCAAGACGTCTCCTCGGCAATGGTCTTCTGACGAGTGAAGACGAGTTCCATCTGCGACAGCGCCGGCTCGCGCAGCCCGCGTTCCATCGTCAACGCGTCGCGGCGTACGCAGGAACAATGACGTCCTATGCAGCCAGGATGCGTGACGGATGGCGCGACGGCGCAACTGTCGACATGCACCGGGAGATGATGCGCCTCACGCTCGACATCGTCGCAAAGACGCTGTTCGATGCAGACGTCGATTCGGAAGCACCGGAGATCGGTCAGGCGCTTACAACTGCGTTCGAGTCTTTCAACGTCGCGATGCTGCCGTTCACCGAGTATCTGGAGAAGCTTCCACTCCCGGCCGTTCGCCGTTTCAACTCAGCACGCGCCCGTCTCGATCGCACTGTCTATCGAATGATCGAGGAGCGCCGAGCGTCGGGCGAAGACAAGGGTGATCTCCTGTCGATGCTTCTCCTTGCGCAGGACACCGAAGGCGACGGCACCGGCATGAGCGACACTCAGCTGCGCGACGAGGCGCTCACGATCTTCCTCGCAGGACACGAGACGACAGCCAACGCGCTCACCTGGACGTGGTATCTCCTGTCGCAGAATCCTGAAGTGGAAGAGCGGCTGAATGCTGAAGTCGATTCGCTGGGTGATCGGCTTCCTGCTTACGAGGATATGACTGCGCTTCCCTACACCCGTATGGTGCTGGCCGAGTCGATGCGACTTTATCCGCCGGCGTGGGCGATTGGGCGCCGCGCCATTGAACCGTTCGATGCACGCGAATTCACGGTGCCCGCGAACTCAGTGGTGCTGATGAGTCAGTACGTGATGCACCGTGACGAGCGTTTCTTTCCGGATCCCGAGCGATTCGATCCCGAGCGGTGGACCCCGGAAGCGCAGGCAGCTCGGCCGAAGTTTACTTATTTGCCCTTCGGTGGAGGCAACAGAGTATGCATCGGTGAGCAGTTCGCGTGGATGGAAGGAGTTCTTTTGATTGCCACGCTCGCGCAGCGGTGGAAGATGAGATTGGTGCCGGATCATCCCGTTGAGCTCAAGCCGCTGATTACGCTGAGACCGAAGCACGGAATGAAGATGATACTGGAACGGCGATTGCGAACTGCGAACTGACTTCGAACTGCGAACTACTGCCACACGTCTTTCTGGTTCACAATTCGAAGTTAGTTCGCAGTTCGAAGCTTTGGGCGGTCTACTGCATCTTGCTCTGAATCGATTTCGCTCTGTCTAGGTGCGCCTGAATCGTCGGTGCTGCGAGTTGAATCAGGTTCTTTAGCTCCGCATTCTGCGCCGCGTTCATGGCTTGTGTTGCAGTCTCCAGAAGGGACGTGTGGTACTCGACCTCGTTGTCGATGTATGCCTTGTCGAAATCCTTGCCTTTCGTCGCGCCGTTGAGGAGCGACATGGTCTTGTCCTTCGCTCCCGGCCAGGGGTCATTCGCCGGCGCTTCAGGCGTGACATTCAGCTTCTTGGCGAGCGCCTGTCCCTGGGCTCTCACAGAATGGTGGTCGCGCACCATGGTGCGGCCGAAATCGCGCACGTCGGAGCTGGTTCCCTTCGTCACCGCTATCGATCCTGCCGCGCTGTCAAGCGCGTTCGCGTTGTCGAGAATGTAGACGATGTTGGCATCGCTGAGCGCCGACGGCGGTGGAGGAGGAGCTCCTGTGTCCGCCATTGCTGCCGCACCGGTGTCCGCTGCCATCCCCGTGTCAGCTGCCTGCTCTTTCTTGGCGCACGCGACGAGCGCAAGCGCCGCGGCGAGGACCGCCAGCATCCCCGCCCCTCTCGATCCTGTCCTCAACATTGTCGCCCCCAAAAAAGTTTTGGTTCTGATACGCCGCCTGTGTATCCATTGGATTCGTGGCAAAAGGCGGACTAAAACCGGTTACCGGTAACCGGTTACCGGCTTCCCGTTAACACCCGCCCCCGTGCCGGCGTCCAATGGCTGGACTCATCCTGTACAATCCCCTATCCTGAGGGCATCCGAGGAGGGTTAATGCGCAGCAAGGTTTTATTGCTACTTTCCGCCGTCGCCGTCGCAGCCTGCTCCAACGACTCGACTGCGCCTGATCCCGATCTCGACGCGAGCACCATCGACATCGGCGCCTTCGGGACGGCTCTTACCACAGAAGGCGCGTACGACGCCGACCTGTACCAGCTTCGTCTCGCAAACGGCCTCCCCGATTCGCTCAAGCTCACCGATGCGCAGAAAGCGCAGATCAAGGCGCTTGTCGATGCTTACCTGGCCGCAACCAAGGCAGACCGTGAAGCGCTGATCGCGATCATCCGCGAAGCAACCGAAGCCATCAGGGCAAAGAAGCCGCGCGAGGAAATCAGGGCGATTATCGAACGTGCCGCGCCGATACGCGCGCGACTGGCCGCGGCTGAAGCTGCGCTCAAGGCTGCGATCGACGCCGTGCTCACGCCTGAGCAGCGAGCGTGGCTCGCATCACATCGTCCGCAACGCTGCGATCCATCGAAGTTCCCACCGCTTACCGACGCACAGAAAGCACAGATCCGGTCTCTCGAGAATGCATTCGTGGAAAACAACAGGGCGGATCTAGAGGCGGTGAAGAACGCTGTCGAGCAGGCGCGGGCAGCCAAGACTCGTGAAGAAGCCCTGACAATTCTGAACAGTGTCCGCCCCGCAATCGAACGTCTTGAGTTAGCGCGCCGACAGCTGCGTGCAGCAATCGAAAACGTCCTCACGCCAGAGCAGAAGGCGTCAGGCTGCGTCCCACTCGGATAGCAGCAATCGACCACGCTAAAAGCCGAAGCGCGCGCCGACGAGGCGCGCGCTTTTTTCTTATCATTCACCCCGTCTTCCGGGTTTCCGCTCATCCTCGGTCCTCATTTAGTCGTCGATCGTCGATGGCTGTTAGTCCTGAGTCCGGAAGGGTCCTCAATCCGTAGTCCGGAACCCACGCAGATAGACTATGCGACGTCTGATCCATCACGGTCGATTCAGCCTGCTGCTACGAACGCTCGCTCTCATCGCGCTGATCAGTCCGGCAACCGGCTGCGCTCAGGTCGCAACCGGTTCCCAAGCGCCGGCGCCGGTTCGTGCTGATACGATCGCGCTTCGACGAGTGCTCGATTCCATCGCAGACGCGCATCGTGGAATCCTTGGCTACAGCGTTCTCGACCTCGAGACCGGCGCCGCGCTCAACCGCCGTGGCGATGAGACATTCCCGACTGCAAGTCTCATCAAGGTCGCAATTCTGGTCACGGTCTACGACCTGGTCGCGAAGGGAGAGCTCTCGCTCGATGATCCACTGACCGTTCTCAGGATCGATCAGGTTCCTGGATCAGGGATCATTCAGTATCTGCATCCGGGGACGATCCTGACTGTGCGCGACGCTGCGTGGCTCATGATCACCATCAGCGACAACACCGCAACCAACCTGCTCCTCGACCGCATCATCATTCGCCGGGTCTGGGACAAGATGGAAGCGCTCGGCCTCAAGCACACGAAGGTCCACTCGAAGTCGTTCCGGCGGAACTCGAGTGTCGCGATGGACAGCTCGGTGAAGTACGGTCTCGGAGTGACAACTCCGAACGAGATGGTGCGGCTGTTCGAGCTTCTCGCACGTGGAAAAGCCGTGAATGCCAAAGCGGATTCGGAGATGCTCGACATTCTCGAGCACACCAACAGCGACGAAAAGCTGCTTCGATTCAACGGCGGCGTGCGTGCGGCACACAAGAGCGGCGAGACGGACCAGGTCAGAACCGAATGCGCCCTGTTCTATCTGCGCAATCGCGTCATCACGTGCGTAATGACCAAGGAGAACAAGGACATTCGCTGGATCATCGACAACGAGCCTAACCTCGCAGTCGCGCGCATCGGTGAAGCAGTCGTGAAAGCATGGGGAGGAGTCCCACCCCCGAAGCCCGACTAAAGACAACGGCAACATCGAGCAAGAATGCAGGAAGCTCATTCGTTCCTCGGTAGCCTCGCGCTCGTCCTCTGCCTCGCGGCGGCGACGACCGTCGTGTTCCAGCGCCTGCGGCAGCCGGTCGTCTTCGGATACCTGCTCGCTGGGATGATCCTCGGGCCGTACGTGCCCGTTCCGCTCGCCGCCGATCCAACAACCGTCCGCACATTCTCCGAGCTCGGCGTGATCATGCTGATGTTCACGCTCGGCCTCGAGTTCAGTCTCCGGCGCGTCATACAGATCGCGGCGACTTCTGGTCTTACCGCTCTTGCCGAAACGAGCATGATGCTTGGCTTCGGCTATACCCTGGGTCAGCTGATGGGTTGGTCTGCGCGCGAGAGCATCTTCCTCGGCGCCATCGTCGCGATCTCCAGCACGACAATCATCGCCAAGGCATTCGCTGAGCAGGATATCCGCGGTCGAGTGCGCGACGTTGTGTTTGGAATCCTCATCGTCGAGGATCTGATCGCGATATTCCTCGTTGCAATCCTCAGCACTCTCGCGACCGGAGCTGGGCCGTCCGCCGGTGATGTGGCGGCGACCGGTCTTCGATTGGCGATGTTCCTGGCCGGTCTGATTGGTGTCGGCCTGCTTATCATTCCACGCCTGGTGAGACGGATAATCGATCTCGATCGTCCGGAAACCACGGTCGTCGCGTGCATCGGGATCTGTTTCGCCGCTGCGCTCCTCGCGCTCGCGTTCGGCTATTCGGTTGCGCTAGGCGCGTTCATCGCCGGTTCACTCGTCGCTGAATCGGGACAGACGTCATTGATCGAGCGGCTGATCGAGCCGGTGCGCGACATGTTCGTCGCGATCTTCTTTGTTTCGGTCGGAATGTTGATCGATCCGCGAGTGGTGTTGGATCACTGGGGTGCAGTTGCCGGCATCGCAGTGCTCGTAATCGTGGGCAAAATGCTCGCGGTGAGCGTCGGCGCGTTTCTCACCGGTAACAGATTGCGAACGGCGCTTCAGGCGGGAATGAGTCTCGCTCAGATTGGTGAGTTCTCGTTCATCATCGCAGCGATTGGTGTCGCGACGGGATCCATTCGCGAATTCATCTATCCGGTGACCGTTGCAGTCTCGGCACTCACGACGCTCACGACTCCCTGGCTCATCCGTGCGAGCGAGCCGGTCGCGCTGGAGCTCGATCGCAAGCTTCCCAAGCCCGTTCAGACTTTCGTTGCGCTGTACGGCTCGTGGATGGAGCAGCTCGGGTCGGCGCGAGCGACTGGGCGGTCACGTGTGAACAGTCTGACGCGAATGCTGTTCATCGACACCGTCCTTCTCGCACTCCTCATCATCGGGACGTCGCTGGAGATGCAGCGCCTGATCCGATTATTCGGTCGTTGGGCGAGCGTCCCTCGTCAGACTGCGATTATTCTCGTAGTCGTCGCTGCTCTCGTCGTCGCGATTCCACTTGTGCTGGGAGTCGTCAGGAGCGCGCGGCGGCTTGCTTTCATTCTCGCCGTTCGCGCGGTGCCGCGACCCGAGGGAGCACGCGTTGATTTTGCTGCTGCTCCGCGAGGTACGCTCGTGACGACTCTGCAGATCGGAATCGTTCTCGTCATCGGCGCACCGTTGTTGGCGATTACTCAGCCGTTTCTGCGCGGATTTTCCGGACTCGCTGCTCTTGCAGTAGTCGTGTTGGTTCTGGGAGTTGCCTTCTGGCGAAGCGCGCGAAACCTGCAGGGGCACGCGCGCGCCGGCGCTGAGGCGATCGTTGCAGCTCTGTCGAAGCAGATGGCGGAGAGTGAGGATCCTGAAGATCTCACTCGAACGATGGAGCACATGGCAGTGGTGCTTCCGGGATTGGGTGAGCCTGTGCCAGTCCGAATTCCGCCGGGAAGTCCCGCTGTCGACAAGCGTCTCGCCGATCTCAACGTTCGCGGAATGACCGGTGCGACTGTTCTCGCGATCACTCGACCGGGCGCTGCGGGTGACCGGATCTACATTCCGACCGGCAGAGAGCGATTGCGGGTGAACGATGTTCTTGCGGTAGCGGGATCGCACGAAGCGGTCGCCGCTGCAAAGATGCTCCTTGCTCCTCGCGGTGCGGTTACTGCCGAGCGCCGCGCTCCGATGGTGACGATCGAGCCCGACGAGCTGGGGCCGTAGGGTCCGCGATCCTTTTCAAAACCGTCTCCACAAATTCCATCGCTGCTTCCGCAACCCGCTTGTCTGCATCAAGAGCGGGATCATACGCAGTAACCGCCATTGCTTTGATTGGTATCTTCTCCGCAATTCGATCGAGCAATCGATTCAGCTCACGGCGTGTGTAGCCTCCGGCGCAGGCGTATGAATTCGCTTTTCCTTCGTTGACATCGAGTACATCCAGATCGAGATGCAAATAGGCGCCATCGACATGAGTCGATAGTCGATCGAGGAGTACGTCGACGTCGCTGTCCGAAGCATCCGCACCCGCACGGCCGATCTTGCTCGCACGCAGCAGCTCGGCTTCCGCCGGATCGAGATGTCGCGCACCGAGCTGGATCACGCTTTCATCTTGAACGGCTTCGAACCGCGGAATCGTAGCAGTGGGTCCCTTCCAGCATCTCCCCGTTAGAGCTGCCAGCGCCATTCCGTCGAGAAACCCACCGATCGTCGTGTCGGGTGTATTGAAGTCGCCGTGAGCGTCGAGCCAGATCACCCCACGTGAATTCCGATCGAGACCGGATACTGTTCCGAGCGACGTGTTGCAGTTCCCCGAGAAAACGAGGGGGGTCTCCCCCGCGCGTTGCGCAGCATGCACGCGGTCGCTGATGATCCTTGCCAGTTCGAATGACGTGGCAATCTCAGGATGCGGCGGGCTGCCGGATGGATCGATCTCTTCGACCGTTACGTCGAAGCCGAGTCGCGCGACTCGCTCGGCAAGACCGTTTCTCATCAATTGCTTTGGACCGGCTCCCATGCGGAAGCCCCGCTGTCCACTGTCGTAGGGAACGATCAGTATCCGCGCCCGGCGCGGCGTCATTCGCTACTCGCGGCTCGCGACGACTCTTTCTTCTTCGCGCTTTCCAGCAGCGAGAGCGTGCTGCGGTTGTCCCTCCGACAGCAGTCGTGTTACGAACCGCTGTCCCTCGGACACGCGCTCCACTTCGATTGCGATTGCGTCTACTGCCTGTTCGATTCGCTCGAGTCGCTGAGCAGTCTCAGGTAATTGTGGCGGCGGCGCCGGACGTGTCGCGCGCCTCCACATCAGCCGTGATGCAGCAAGCGCCAGTGGAGCAAGCACGAAAATAGTGAACACGACGCTCATGCCGGTGATCATCCCGCCGTTCAGAACTCCGAACACCTTGTCGGCATCGGAAGTTGATGCGAGTAGTGATGCCGGTGCGGCTGTGAGCTGTCGTCCCGTGATAGCGATATCGGACTCGAGCTGAACCATTCGCTGATCGAGCACACCGATGCGCTCCGTCAGTCCGGGACGTTCCGCCGGATCCGCTGTCTTCAGACGCTCGGCGAGTCGATTTCTTCGGCCGGCGGCAGATTCGAGCTGGTTCGAGAGCTCGCTCCGCCGTGCGCGAAGCGCGGACAACTCCTGCGGAGTCGTCGGCACTCCACCGGTCAACGCCTGCACTGGAACGACAACCGCTTGCCCCGGCGGTGTCGGCGGTGTCGGCGGAGTTGGAGGTGCCGGGACTTGCGGGTTTGCCTGCATTCGACGCTCTACTCCTGTACGCGCGTGGAATCTACCAGCGTCACTCTTCCTTCGGGATGAGGATCCAGAGGACGATGTAGACGAGCGTTCCCGGGAAGGCCGCAGAAAGTATCGACACGATTACGTAGATCACTCGCGCGACCGTCACGTCGATGCCGAAGTACCGCGCCAATCCGGCGATCACTCCGGCGATCATGCCATCTTTTGAGCGTCTCAGCTTTCCGTCATCGACCATTCTCATTGCTCCTGGTCAAAGGTTCAGCAATGAGATAATACGACAGGATGTGCTCAGGAGTTACAGTAGCGCAGTTACTGAAAACGGACATACCCTCACTTGAGCTCCTTCGTCAGCCGCACTCCGGTATGTGTGAAGCCGATGTGCTTGTAGAACTCGTGCGCCTCCTTCCTTCTTAGCGCTGACGTAAGGTTCATCCGCTCGGCACCTCGCGCACGCAGCCATTCTTCGGCCGCTGCAACGAGCGTTTTGCCTACGCCCTGCTTGTACGAGTCTCCGCTCACGACCAGTGACGTCAGCCATCCAACCGGCCGCGTCGCGTGGATTCCTGACCAGACGTGCGCCGTGACGAGTCCAATGACTCGCGAATCGACCTCGGCGACGAATGCAACTGCCGTCCCGGTTCGATTGAGCGCGTCGAGCCTCGGTGGAATCTCGACGCTCTCTGCCGGATAGCCGAGCTCCCCCACGAGCTGCGCGATCGCGTCGGCATCTGTGGGTGTTGCTTCTCGAATCCGAATCCTAGAAATAGTATCTAATTGTTACTATTGTGAGTCAATGCCCTGTTCTCTCGACTGTGCGTCCGCTGAAGCTCTCGGTGCTGACATCCTTCGATGCCAGCGATCGGACATACGCGGTGAGCATCCAGATCTGATCGTTCGAGATTCGTCCGCCCCATGCCGGCATTCCGTCGGGCCGCCCCTGATAAATCGACTCGAAAACCGCGCCGGGACTGCCGCCAAAATGCCACCTGCCATCCTGAAAACTCGGGCCCACTGCTCCCGATCCATCGGCCCCGTGACAGTCCAGACAATTGTAGGCGACGAACAGCTGTCCGCCCGTAGCGATCGCGCGTTTGTCGCCTTCGTACGGATTGTTGAGCACGAGCGGCTTGGCACCCTCCGGAAATCCGACCGCGAGATTTTCGTCGTGTGCAATGAACCGCATGCTGTCTCCGCCGTCGGTGTAACGCGGCGGAGCTTCAGGAGACGCTGTAGTCTTCATGAGCGGCTGCGCGGTGTTGCCGGGTGGCAGTGGCTTTGGCTCGCCGCCGCAACCAGCGATGACCACCGAACCGCACGCACAAAAAGCGAAACAGAGTTTGTTCATAGCGAGAAAACGAACAGCATTCCGCCCCAGCTCGTCCAGCGCGACAGATCCGGCAGCGTAGTGCCGCGCTCCCTCACATCGTAAGGCAGATTCGCTGCCACATCGCCGGCGATGAGAAGTCCCATGTCGCCGCCGATTCCGGCGTAGATCGCCACGTACTGTTTGCCGTCGGGTCCGAGATACGTGATCGGATTTCCAACTACACCGGATCCAACCTTGAACTTCCATAGAACCTTTCCCGTACGCGCGTCTGCGGCTTTGAACCATCCATCGAGCGTTCCGTAGAACACAACGCCGCCTGCGGTGACCAAGGCTCCGCCCCATACAGGATACGGCTCGCGAATTCCCCACACTTTTCGTCCCGTGGTCGCATCCCACGCCATGAACTCACCGCGATATCCTCCCGGGCCGCCTTTTTCGGGAGCCAGCGCGCCGATGAACGGAGTTCCGGCGATGTACGTCACCCGCCGCGATTCGAAGTCCATGCAGAGATTGTTCGTCGGGACGTAGAACAATCCCGTTTGCGGTGAGAAGGCGGCCGGCTGCTGATTCTTGCCGCCTTCGAGACTCGGACAGATATCCATCACCTTCTGTCCCTGCTTCGGCATTTTCGCGGTGACCATCGTCGGCCGTGCAGTCGCGAGATTAATTCCCGTCGCCCAGTTCATCGGCACGAACGGCTCAGCGAGCAGAACTTCACCACTGGCGCGATCAATCGTATAGGCGAAACCATTTCTGTCGAAGTGCACTAGCACTTTTCGCGTTTGCCCTTTCACCGCCAGATCCACGAGAATGTTCTCGTTAACTGCGTCGTAGTCCCAGAGGTCATGCGGTGTGACTTGAAGCGCCCACACCATTTCTCCGGTGTCTGCATCGCGCGCCAGAATTGCCGCCGTCCATTTGTTGTCGCCGAGTCGCTGGTCCTGGTTCCAAGGTCCGGGATTGCTGGTGCCGTGATAGATGAGGTTCAGCTCAGGATCGTATGACAACCATCCCCACACCGCACCGCCACCGGTTTTCCAGGTGTCGCCGGGCCAGCTCGTCGTACCGAGATCCTTCCCGCGGTCGTGCGCGTAGAACGGCTTGAACTTCGGACCGACTTTAACCTCTCGGTCGGGGCCGACGTTGTAGGCTCGCCAGATTTCTTTTCCGGTGGTGGCGTCGATTGCTGCGATCCAGCCGCGAACGCCCATCTCTCCGCCGCTCGAGCCGACGATGACTTTGCCCTTCACGACTATCGGAGCCATCGTGATCGTCTCGCCGCGCGCGAGATCGCCCATGCGCGTGCGCCAGAGCATTCGTCCGCTCGCAGCGTCGACGGCAATGGTGTGCCCGTCGAGCAGATTGTAGAAGATTTTTCCGTCGGCGTATGCCGCGCCACGATTCACGACGTCGCAGCACGCTCGACCCGCTGCTTGCTGGGCGTTATCAGGCCGGAGCTTCCACTTGAGAGGTTGTCCATCCGCCGCGAGGTTAATCGCGTAGGCAACGTTGGGGTACGGTGTGACGACGTACATGGTGTTGCCGATTACGAGCGGCTGTCCTTCGTGTCCGCGAAGCACGCCAGTGGAGAACGCCCATGACGCGCGCAGGTTTGCCGCGTTCGCTACGGTTATCGACGAGAGCTCGCTGTACCGTGAGTTGGAATAATCGCCGGCCGGCATTTGCCATTCGCCGGGCTGCCCCGCGTGCGGAGTTGCTATCCGTGCACCGCTGATGCCGGCGGTGGTGGTGGTTTGCGCTTGCGTAATCGGTTCCACACGAGCGCTGTCCGCGGTTGTTGCATTTTTCTTCTCGCCACCCGCGCACGCGATCGCGACTGCTGTTGCGATCGGACACCAGTGCCACATAGCTCGCAGTTCGCAGTTAGCTCGCAATTCGCAGTTGGTTCGAAGTTCGCAGTCCCTACGAATTTGGTATCAGATAATCCTGCGCTGCTATGATCTGCCACTTCCCATTTCTGAACATCCACGTGTCGGTAAACCGGTATCGTCGATTAAAGGCGGCGCCCTTGCTCCTTCCGCGAAGCACGAGAACTCCGGTCACGACCGCCGTGGTCCCGAAGTCGTGCACTTTCATTCCTTCGTTTGCTGCGAATTGAACACGGTCGGGCCCGCTCGTCATTGAGCTGATGACTTCGCCGCGGTTCATGACCACGTTGTTCTCGGTGTAGACGAAGCCCGGAGCCAGCATTTTTTCAAAGGTCGCCGCATCGCGTGCAACGACGGCCTTTGCCCATTCATTCTCGAGCGCGATAAGTGCTCGCGCGGTTGTCGCGCGCGCCTGCCGATCTGTGTTTGCGTATCCGGCTGATGCCGCGGTCACGAGTGCCACAGCACCTACAGCAATCACTTTGTGCATCCCGCCCATGATCATCCGTTCCTCCTGTTTGGCCTGACAATACTCCGCCGAATCGAGCCCGGCAAATGTCGGCTGGCGCGCGTAATGCTCGCTTGACACATTCTCTCCCCCTCTCGTGGCTTACCCAGTGGAGAACCAACCTATGGCTGACACCGACGGACGATTCGTGTGGTACGAGCTGCTTACGAGTGACACTTCAGGCGCTAAGAAATTCTATCCGGCCGTGACCGGATGGGGCACCCAACCTTTTGGCTCCGATGGTTCGTACGAGATGTGGACGAACAAAGGCTCGCCGATGGGTGGAATGATGAACATCAGCGAAGAGCAGAAGAAGAGAGGAATTCCGCCGCACTGGCTGCCGTACATCGGCGTCTCCAACGTCGATGACACTACTGCCAGGGCTGGGAAGCTCGGAGCAAAAACGTTGGTACCGCCCACCGACATTCCCGATGTGGGACGCTTTTCAGTCATCGCCGACCCGCAGGGAGCTGTATTCGGCATCGTTTCCTCGAACAACCCGATGAAAGCTGACTTCTCTCCGGAGGTCGGCGAATTCTCCTGGCACGAGCTCACGACGGACGACCATGTCGCTGCGTTCGACTTCTACAGCAAGCTGTTCGGCTGGACCAAGACCAGCGAGTTCGACATGGGGGCGATGGGCATCTACCAGATGTACGGCAAGAACAACGAGACGTACGGCGGTATGTTCAACAAAACTCCAGAAATGAAAATGCCGCCGGTCTGGGTGTGCTATGTCAGAGTCAACGACGTGAACGCCGCCGCTGACGCAATCAAGAAGGGAGGGGGTCAGGTCATCAACGGACCGATGGAGGTACCCGGCGGCGACTGGATCGCTCAGGCAACGGATCCGCAGGGTGCGTTCTTCGCGGTGCACCAGAAGAAAGCCTGACTCGCACTACACCAATTTCAAGTGGAAAACCATTCTCGTCCTGTTACCAGCGACTGTTTTAACAAGCGCTGATCTTGAGCGAGAAGAGCAGCCTCGATCTTTTCGAGCTGCGCTTTAAAGCCCGAGATCGCAGCTGCGATCTCGGGCGCGTTCTCCTGCGCAATTGCCGCCCACATCTCCGGAGAACCACCGGCGAGCCGGGTGAGGTCGCGCCCCCCCGGACCCAGCGAAGATCTCGACACACCCGCATCGCGCAGCGTGAGAGCGAGCGCCGTGGAAAGAAAATGCGGCATGTGACTCACCCAGGCCATCCGGGCATCGTGCTCGCTGGCGTCGATCACCACTGGTGTCGCACCAAGCGAGGTCCATAACTCTTCCGCTCGCCGAACTGTCTCTCGCTGTGCGCTCGGCGCGGGACAGAGAAAGACGGGAGCATCCTGGAACATGTCGGCTCGCGAAGCTGTCCATCCTGACCGATGGTCTCCGGCGAGTGGATGCGACCCGACGAACTGAGGCCCTAGTCCCGCCGCTTCCGCAGCTCGCACGATCAATCGCTTGGTGCTGCCGACATCCGTTAAGAGCGTGGCGCGCTTTGCGAGCTGTGCCAGTCGCGGAATAATCTCGACAGCCGCATCAGCGGGCAGGGCTACGACGATCAAGTCTGCACCCTCGATTCCCTCGAGATCATTCCCGAGTTCACCCTGAATGATTCCCGCCGACACAGCCGCGCCGAGCGATGCCAAGTCTCGGTCATGCCCGAGTACCCGCACCCCACATGCTGAAAACGCACGAGCGATGGATCCACCGATGAGACCGACGCCAATCACCGCAACACTCCGAAATTCCATCATTCCGTCTCCTCCTGAGCCCGGCGCGACAAACCGACAATCTGCCAGAAGATCTGACGAACCGGCTCTTCAGGAACTCCGAGCTTGCGTGCGTGCGAGACTGCCTGGCGGATCACTGCTGCTTCTCGCTGCGGATCCAGAATCGGCACTCCCGATACGCGCTTCAGACTCCCGGTGCGACGCGCGATCTTCACGCGTTGAGCCAAAAGCTGCACCAGATCGAGGTCGAGCTTTTCGAGTTCCTGCCGACATGCGTGAAGCTCGCGGGAGGCCAGCACGTGGTTGTCTTCCTTTGACATCAGACTGGAACCCGCAGACCATCTGCCGCCTTCGATCCGGCCGTCGTGCCGAACGAGTTCGTCTCCTGCACTGACAGCGATCGCCCCGCAGCCGTGGCGAAGGGCTCGAGACGTTTCATCAGCGCACTGAAGGCCTCGAGAGTTAGCGACTGATCGCCATCGGAGAGGGCGTGTTCGGGGTCCGGATGAACTTCGATCATCAAGCCGTCGGCGCCCGCAGCGATCGCAGCGAACGACAACGGTGCGACGAGATCGGCGTCGCCGCCGGCGTGACTGGGATCTACGATGACCGGTAGATGCGTCTCACGTTTCAGAACGGGAATGGCTGACACATCGAGCGTATTGCGGGTGGACGCCTCGAAAGTCCGTATCCCTCGCTCACAGAGAACCACATTCGGATTGCCGTGAGTCATTATGTACTCGGCGGCCATCAGCAGCTCGGCGACGGTGGCTGACATTCCTCGCTTGAGGAGAACGGGTCGCTGAATCCGGCCGAGCTCGGACAGAAGCGCGAAGTTCTGCATGTTGCGGGCGCCAACCTGTAGCATGTCGGCGTGAGCAGCTACGAGATCGATGTGTCGAGGGTCGAGAACCTCGGTCACAACTGGCAAGCCGGAAGCTGCGCGCACTTCTACGAGCAGCTGCAGTGCCTCGAGACCGAGGCCCTGAAAGCTGTAGGGAGACGAGCGCGGCTTGAATGCGCCTCCGCGCAGC
The DNA here is from genome assembly GCA_036560025.1 of Gemmatimonadaceae bacterium. GTDB lineage: Bacteria > Gemmatimonadota > Gemmatimonadetes > Gemmatimonadales > Gemmatimonadaceae > UBA4720. Next base: position 14,755 of record DATBRZ010000149.1, read on the forward strand.
ATGCAGGCACCGGCAGCTTTGACCGAGCGGCTCGTTTCTTCGAGCATCGTACCATTCTCGACTGAGCACGGCCCCGCAATGACACCGATTGCCGGCCCGCCGAATATTGCGCCGAACCCCGCCTGTACAACCGTTCGATCCACGGCGAAATCACGTGAAGCCAGCTTGTATGGCTTGAGTACCGGCATCACCGATTCCACACCGGGCAGGGTACGCAGGGGAATGCTCTCCAGCAGCGCCTCGTCGCCAATGCATCCGACGATTGTCCGATGCTCGCCACGTGAAAGGTGTGTTCGGAGTCCGAGCCCTTCGATCCGCTCGCGAATATGGTCGAGTTCCGCTTCCGAAATGTTTGGACGAGTGATGATGATCATGTGTGTTGGTCTTTGAGTTTGAATCGCCCTTTGACGCGTAACAAAAAAGCCCGTGAGTTCACGGGCCTTCGAGATGCACGGGAGAATCTGCCTAGATCACTGGCTCCATGACGCGTACGCTCGATAGCGGCCCGTAATACGGGTCGAATAGGTATACGCGTAGTAGCCTTGGCGGATCTGCATGCTGCGACGATAGCAGCACAGGACGACTGCTGTCAAGAGAAAATAGCGTAAGGAACGGGTACTAGCGGTCTGGATATCGCGGTGACTAACAGGGATGAACAAGCGAAGAACGATCGGGTTGCTATCCGTCACCGAGGTCGGGCTCGGCTGTAACAACTTCGGCCGGCGTCTGGATTACGAAGGCACTGCGCGTGTGGTCAGTGCTGCCCTGGACGCCGGCATCAATTTCTTCGATACCGCCGACGTCTACGGCTCGACGAAGAGCGAAGAGTTGCTCGGCCGCGCACTTGGGCGCCGCCGGCGCGATGTCATCGTTGCGACAAAGTTCGGATCGAAGATCGATGATGCGCGACAAGGTGCGCGTCCTGACTATGTGTTGCGCGCTGCGGACGACTCACTGCGACGACTCAATACCGACTACATCGATCTGTATCAGATTCATCGACCAGATCCCAAGGTTCCGATCGGCGACACACTCGGTGCACTCGATCAGCTCGTGAAATCAGGGAAGGTCCGCGAGATCGGGTGCTCCAATTTCACCGTCGACGAGCTTCGCGAAGCCGATCGACGAGCGAAGCCCGGCGCAGCTCGATTCGTCAGTGTGCAGAACGAATTCAGTCTCTTTGAGCGTGAGGCCGAGCGCGATGTGCTGCCCGAATGCGAGCGAACGGGAATGGCTTTTCTTCCCTATTTCCCTCTGGCGAGCGGGCTACTGAGCGGAAAGTATCGCCGGGGTCAGCCGCCGCCGCCGAACAGTCGACTCGGCAGCGGTTGGAATGATCAGCTTTTCACGGACGAGAATCTCGATACGGTTGAGCAGCTCATCGGTTACGCCGAATCGCGAGGGCACACGATTCTCGAACTGGCTGTATCGTGGCTTCTCGCGCACGGGCCGGTTGCATCAGTAATCGCCGGAGCCACCAAGCCGGAGCAGGTCCGTGCGAATGCCGCTGCGGGAAATTGGCGGCTGACACCTGAGGAGCTCGACGACATCGGACGGATCACGGCATAGTTACGGCAAAGGCTACCGAAAGGGTAATCGACGTCTCCGCGCTACTCGCTATCCCCCGATACTACCGCCGTTGCTTCTATCTCGACCTTGGCTCTGGGTTCAACAAGTCCGCTTATAACTATCACTGACATAGCGGGGTATATCGCCCCGATTACTTCGCGGTACGCTTCCCCAATCTCTCTCCGTGCGGATACGTACTCCTCCCGATTCGTTATGTACCACGTCATCCGCAAAACGTCCTCGGGTGTCGCGCCCGCTTCCGTTAGCAGTGTCCGGACGTTGAGAAGCGCCTGTCGCGTCTGCGAGACGATGTCATCGCTCTCGAACTGCAACGTCGCGGGATTCCATCCTATCTGACCCGCGAGCACTACCAACCTGCCTGTCGCAACAACCCCGTTCGCGTACCCGCTTGGCCGCGGCCAGCCCTCGGGATTCAGCGTCTGATCAGTCATGAAACGTTCTCCTGGCGTAGCCGATAACGCTGAAGCTTTCCTGTATTGGTTCGCGGCAGTTGATCGACGAACTCGATGCGCCGCGGGTACTTGTATGGCGCAATGCGCGCCTTGACGAAATCCTGGAGCTCCTTCGCCAGCGTCGCATCTCCCTTGTTCCCATTGTGCAGGACGATGACAGCCTTCACCACTTGTCCTCTCTGTTCATCCGGGTCACCAATGACACCGCATTCCAGAACCGCCGGATGCTCTAACAAGACATTTTCGACTTCGGGCCCCGCAATGTTGTAACCCGCCGAGATGATCATGTCGTCCGTTCGCGCCTGATACCAGAAATAGCCGTCCTCGTCGACCTTGTACGAGTCGCCGGTAAGGTTCCATCCGTCGTGCACATACTCGCGCTGCCGCTCCGGATCGTCGAGGTACCTGCATCCCGTCGGTCCGCGCACCGCAAGCCGTCCGATTTCTCCCGCCGGTGAATCCTGCCCGTCGTCGTCGATGACTTTCGCCTGATATCCAGGAACGACCTTCCCAGTCGATCCTGGTCGGATATCATCACCGGCTGCGCTGATGAAGATGTGCAGCATTTCCGTAGCGCCGATTCCGTCGATGATGCTGAACCCTGTCGCATCCTTCCACATCTCGAACACGCTCAACGGCAGTGTCTCTCCGGCGGAAACACACTTCTTCAGACTCGATACATCGTGCTCGCCAAGCAGTCCGTGCATCGCCCGATACGCAGTAGGCGACGTGAAGCAGATCGTCGGCTTGTAGTCCTGTATCGCCTTCACCAGATGCGGCGGTGTCGCCTGCTCCAGGAGAAGCGACGACGCGCCGATGCGCATCGGAAAAAGAAGCAGGCCCCCAAGTGCATACGTGAACGCGAGCGGCGGTGACCCACAGAATACATCATCCTTGCTCGGCTTCAGCACATATCGAGGGAAACAGTCCGTAATAGCGAGCATGTCACGATGCGAATGCATCGTTCCCTTTCCCTTCCCCGTCGTACCGGAGGTGAAGGCGATGATCGCGATGTCCTCCGAGTGCGTGTCGCAGTTCGTAAAGGTCGCCGGCTTTCCGTTCATCAGTCGCTCGAGCTCAACGCTTCCGCCGAAATGCACGACTCGCCGTCCAGCAAATGCTGCCTCGCATTCTTCTGCGATCCGAACATCAGTCAGCGCCAATGATATGTCTGCTTTGTCTGCGACGTACCTGATCTCTCGCTCGCGCAGGAGCGGCATAGTGCATACAACCACTCCACCGGCTTTGAGAACCGCAAACCAGCACGCCGCAAGCATCGGCGTGTTCGCCGCCCTGAGCAGCACTCGATTACCGGGGACGACACCAAGGTCGCCGACAAGAACGTTGGCGATTCGGTTCGATGTGTCGAGCAGATCTCGATAAGTCCACATCGCGAGATCTCCTTGAGCTGTGGGGAAACGGAACGCGATCCTGTCTCCATTGCCCGACTCGATCATCGTATCGAGTAGCTCCGCCGCGCAGTTGAGTCGCTCGGCATAATTAAGCTCGGGAACTCCAGTCCAATCACGCACGGGCCAGAGCTCAGGTGGCGGCAGCCGGGCAGCGCAGAACGTATCGATGTGTCCGCTTTTCATGCCTCGTCCGCGGAAGTGATTCCGCTCACATTGCGCTTCGACTTCCGTCCCCCCACACCTTCCATCACCTGTCCGGCAATCACCAGCTTCTGCACTTCGGTCGTTCCCTCGTAAATGCGCAGCGCCCGGATCTCGCGATACAGCTCCTCCACAGGATGTCCCGCTACGACTCCACGCGCGCCAAGTAGCTGAACCGCATCGTCGATCACACGCTGCGCGGCCTCGGTAGCGAACATCTTTGCCATTGCCGCTTCCCGTGTCACTCGCACTGCACCCGTGTCGCGCGCCCACGCAGCCCTGTACACGAGGAGAGCGCTGGCATCGATGGACGTCGCCATCTCGGCTATCCGTTCCTGCGTCAGCTGAAATTCCACGAGCTGTCTCCCGAACAGCTCACGCTTCGTTACATGCGTGAGAGCCTCGTCCAATGCACGACGTGCGAATCCCAGAGCCGCTGCAGCCACTGTCGAGCGAAACACATCGAGCGTTCCGAGAGCCACACGCAACCCTCGCCCGGCTTCACCAACTACGCGATCTGCAGGGACCTTGCATCCGTCGAAGCGAAGCGTCCCGAGCGGGTGAGGCGAGATTGTCCGAATACGCTCGGATACCCTGAACCCGCGATCCTCCGGCTCCACGACGAGTGCGATGAAGTCGCGCTCCGTTCCGCCGAGGCGGCAGAACACGACATAGAAGTCCGCGATGCCCGCGTTCGAGATCCAGGTTTTCTCGCCGTCGATTACATAGTGGTCGCCGTCAAGCCACGCGATTGTTTGCATCGCTGCTACATCTGAGCCTGCACGTACCTCCGAAATCGCGAATGCCGCGATTGCCCCTCCGGCGGCGACATGCGGCAGGTATCGATCCTTCAGATTATTGGATCCGTAAAGTGAGATCGGTCCGGAGCCGAGGCCCTGCATTGCAAATGCGAAGTCAGCGAGGCCGGAGCTGCGGGCGAGCGTCTCACGCGCGATACAGAGTGAACGAACATCCAGCGACTCGAACGCGCCGCCGTGCGACGCCGGCACCGTGTACTTGAGCCATCCTGCACCGCCGAGCTGCTGAACCCACTTCCGGCATCGTGCATCGACGTCATTGTCGGGCGAAGTCTGTCCGCGACCCTGCTGCCGGCTAGCCCAATCGGCAAGGCTGCTCGCCAGCTCTCTATGCTGTTGCTCGAAGAAAGGCAAATCGAGAAACCCGTTGGCCAACTCAGTTTCCCTCGAATTGCGGCGTACGCTTTTCCACGAACGCGCGGTACGCGCGCTCGAAATCATTCGTCTTCATGCACTCCGCCTGCATGCGCGCTTCATTGTCGAGTGCCTGATTTATCTCCATCGACCATTCATCGTGCAGACACTTCTTCGTCACCGCATGTGCGGCGGTGGGTCCTTCGCCGAGTGAGCGCGCGAGCTCGAAGCCGTCGGTCTGCAGCGCCTCGGGAGACGACAGTCGCGTGTAGAAGCCCCACCGCTCTGCCTCCTCCCCTTCCATTGTCCGCCCTGTAAAAAGCAGCTCGGCTGCGCGACCGAAGCCGATTATCCGCGGAAGTATCGCGCATGCACCCATGTCCGCGCCTGACAGTCCCACGCGCACGAACAGGAATGCGACTTTGCTTCGTGATGTGCCGATGCGGATGTCACTAGCCATCGCGAGGATTGCACCGGCACCCATACAGACGCCATCGACTGCTGCAACAATCGGTTGCGGGCAAGCGCGCATCGCCTTCACCAGCTCACCGGTCATTTCGGTGAACCGCATCAATCCGCCGTCATCACCGGCGTTTTTCATATCGACGAGGCGCCCGATGATGTCATGCACGTCACCGCCGCTGCAGAAATTTCCACCCGCGCCCGTGATCACAACCGCTCCCACTTCACGTGCACGCTGCAATGCCACAAACGTGTCAGTCAGCTCGCGATACGACTCGAACGTGAGCGGATTCTTCTTCTCCGGACGGTTCAGAGTTATCGTCGCCACCTTTCCGCGCAGTTCCCACAGAAAGTGCTCCGGAGCGTAGGCTTCGAGACTTACCGGAGCCGGCATCAGACTTCGCCCCCCGCGATTGGCAATGCTATTCCCGTCACTCCTGCAGCCGCGGGTGAGCATAGCCAGGTCACCGCACTGGCGACTTCCTCAGGGGTGATGAGAGACCCTCGCGGAATCGTTCGCACGAGCATCGCTCTCGCTTCCTCCAGTGTTTGTCCAAAAACGCCGGCGAGCTTCTCGACTGAGCCATCCGTCAGCTGAGTATCTGTGTAACCGGGACATACTGCATTCACGGTTACTCCGTGCTTTGCAGTCTCCAGGGCGAGTGCGCGGGTGAGACCGATCACGCCGTGTTTCGCGGCACAGTATGCGGTCATGGTCTTGTATCCGCGAAGTCCGGCCGTCGATGAGACGTTTACAATCCTTCCCTGTCGCGCCTCGAGCATCGTGGGAATCACTTCGACCGAGAAGAGGAAGGCGCTGGTGAGATTCACTGAGATCATCCGGTCCCAGATCTCACGCGTCATCTTCGCGAACGGCGCGCCCTCGGCCGCACCCGCATTGTTGATGAGGATGGTGACTGGGCCGGATTCCTTCGTCGCACTTGCCATTGCGGATTTGATCGCTGATCCGTCAGTGACATCGCACTCGGCGTAGCCGACTCTTGCACGAGCTTCCTTTTTCAGACTGTCGGCTTGCTGTCGCAACGAATCTCCCGATCGCGACATCAGGGTGACACTCGCTCCTGCTCGGGCGAGATCGCCGGCGATCGCGGCGCCGATTCCGCGACTACCGCCGGTTACAACCGCGTGCTGCCCTTCGAGGAACCGCGCGTTATTCGCCATCACCTGTCTGGATCATTGCCCTCATTCCGCGCGCTCTCCTTATATATGGTAGTGGCGGCCTGCGCAGCCATCGCCTTCGCACGCTGGACCTCGCGCTCGAGCTGCATCCGGCCCTGGTAATACTGCACCGGCCACTGCGCTCCGGCGAAGCCAAGCTGCGCCGCTGCGTGCAGCGTCCATTGCGGATCGCTAAGGTGAGGCCGGCCGATCGCCACCATATCTGCCCTGCCTGCAGCGATGATCGAGTTCACCTGGTCGGCATCGGTGATGTTTCCAACCGCGATCGTCGGAACGCGTGCCTCGTTGCGTATCCTGTCACTGTAGGGCGTCTGAAACAGTCGTCCGAACACCGGTTTCTCCTCACTTGTCGTCTGTCCGGTCGAAACGTGAATGATGTCCGCACCAGCCTGCACAAATGCTTTGGCAATCGCTACGGCATCGTCGGCGGTGATCCCGTCCTCCACCCAATCAGTTGCGGAGACCCTGACTGACATCGGTTTCTCAACTGGCCATTCTGCACGCATTGCACTGAAAACCTCGAGTGGAAAGCGCAGCCGGTTTTCAACAGAGCCGCCGTACTCATCCGTACGCCGATTGCTGATCGGCGTCAGGAAGCTCGACAACAGATATCCGTGGGCGCAGTGCAATTCGATTGCGTCGAATCCCGCCTTTTCTCCCATTCGGGTGGCGCGAACGAAATCGCGAAGCACCTGCTGCATTTCTGCGCGCGTCATCTCCTTCGGCGGCGGCAGGGTTGGGGCGTAAGTGATCGACGAAGGTCCGATGATTTCCCAGCCTCCGTCAGCGAGCGGCCTTTCCGCTCCGCCCGCCCAGGGGAGACATGTCGACCCCTTTCTCCCTGAGTGTCCGAGCTGAAGGCAGATCCTGGCTTCAGACCATTGATGGACAAACTCGACGATTCGAATCCATCCGGCGAGGTGCTCGGTGTTGTACATACCTGTGCAGCCGAGTGTGATGCGCGCCTCGGGTGATACGCACACCATCTCCGTCATCACCATTGCGGCACCTCCCAATGCTCGGGCGCCGAGGTGTACGAGATGAAAGTCGTTCGGAGTTCCGTCCGTTGCGCTGTACATGTCCATCGGCGACACAATGACGCGATTGTGAAGCGTCATGCCTCGAAGCCTGATGGGAGTGAACATCGGAGGCGGTGCCTTCTCGCCGTCGCGCTCGCCGGTAGCCAAGGTCTGTTTCTCTCCGAGGCGATTCTCCGCAATGCTCGAGAACCATCGCTCGACTCCATCGACGTACCGCTGGTCACGGAGCCTGAGGTTCTCGTGGCTGACTCGCTGACTCCGGGTCAGCAGACTGTACGCGAATTGCTCCGCGGGAAGTCCCATGTATCGCTTCACGTGCTCGAACCATTCCATCGAGTTGCGCGCGGCGTTCTGAAGTCGCAGCGCCTCGGTCATTCGCTCGTCCTGATAACGCTTGAGCGCCGCGCAAACATCGCCGCCGCCTGCCAGCTCCCGCGCGAGCACGATCGCGTCTTCCATCGCGAGCTTCGTTCCCGAGCCGATCGTAAAATGCGCCGAATGGGCTGCATCTCCGATAAGGACGACATTCTCGTGGAACCACTGTGCGTTCCGCACTCGGACGAAGCTGGTCCAGGGTGAAGCGGCCCGGTGGGTGGCGTTGGACATAAGGCGATGCCCCTCCAGCCATTCGCCGAACATCGCTTCGCTGGCAGCAATCGTCTGCGCGGTGTCCATTCGGTCGAAGCCGGCAGCTCGCCATGATGCTTCGTCGCACTCGACGATGAACGTCGACGTACGCTCATCGAAGCGGTAGCAGTGAGCCTGGAACACGCCGACATCGTTTTCTACAAAGTAGAAAGTGAACGCGCCGAACGGATAAGTCGTTCCGAGCCATACGTATCGCGCCGTTCGCGCGTCGAGATCAGGCTGAAAATGCTGCTCGTATTTTCGCCGGATCGTGCTGTTGATTCCGTCGGCAGCGACAACGACATCCGCATCGCCAAGTGCGAGGTCCGTCAGCTTGGAATCATCGGTGATTTCGTGGTGAAAGCGGAGATCGACGCCTAGTTCCCGCGCCCGCTCCTGAAGGATGTCGAGCAGCTTCTGCCGTCCGATGCCGCTGAAGCCATGACCGCCCGATGTGATTCGCTTTCCGTGCACGAATACGTCGATGTCATCCCAGTGCGCGAAGTTATCGGTGATGGCGCGGTAGGTTGGCTCATCGGCCAGATGGAAGTTCTCGAGCGTCTGATCCGAAAACACGACACCCCACCCGAATGTGTCGTGCGCTGCGTTGCGCTCGAGAACCGTAATGTCACTGCGAGGATCGCCTTTCTTGAGCAGCAACGCCGTGTACAGTCCGGCAGGTCCGCCACCGATGACGACGACTTTCACGTGGCGAAAGCGGTCTCCCGTCTCATGCGCGAAAACATCTCCAGGATGATCGCATACACGACCATGATGGCGAGAAACAGAAGGCGAGGGCGAATCAGCAATTCGTTCACCGCACGCAGCGTGAACAACACGGCGATCAATCCGAACAGCGAGAGACGCAGCGCAGTATTTCGGACGAATCGCAGGAGCAGTGCGTGGACGACGCCGCCGAGCGCGCCCAGCAGTGTTCCCATTGCGACGATTGTAAATGTCCCTTCGGGAGTCAGCACGGGTGTGCGTCCCTCCCAGTGCGCGATAATGCGCATCATGATGCGCCCGCCGACTCCGAGAATCGGAAGTCCGATCAGCGCGCCGCGCAATGCTCCCGCACCCAGTTGTCTGGCGAAGCTGCTCAACGACACGTCGCCTCCATCATTGCCTTTAATGTGGCCTTTGGGGTATGCCGATTGCGAGTCGACCGCCTTGGCGTACCTTCACGCAGCCTGACTCACCCTGCGAAGGGACAAACGCATGACAACAATTCCGCAGGAATACCCGGACCGAATCGGGTTCAAGCCGGATGGCCCACCGCTATTCAGTCCTTACATCGCGCCATCGACCCCACTCAGGGAGCTCACACCTCTTCCCGTAATCGTCGGCGCAATACTCGGACTCATCTTTGGCGCATCGTCACTGTACCTCGTTCTCAAAGTAGGTCTGACGGTAAGCGCCTCCATTCCCGTCGCGGTTATATCGATCACTCTTTTCCGTTTGTTCTCGAAGCTCGGCGCCCGTGACGCGACGATTCTCGAGCACAATATCGTTCAGACCGCAGGATCGGCCGGTGAATCGATTGCGTTCGGCGTCGGCGTAACGATGCCGGCCATTCTGATTCTTGGATTCGATCTCGAGATAACACGCGTGATGCTGGTATCCGTCTTGGGCGGCCTGCTTGGAATCCTGATGATGATTCCGCTTCGCCGTGCGCTGATCGTCGCGCAGCACGGAATTCTCAAGTATCCCGAAGGAACTGCGTGCGCTGAAGTTCTGAAAGCCGGGGCTTCCGCCGAATCGAGAGCGGCAGCATCAGAGGAGGCGCGGCGCGATCAGGAAAGATTCGGCGGCGGAACCAGCGCGAAAACGATTTTCACCGGGTTCGGAATTGGCCTCTTCTACAAGACGGTCATGGTGGCATTTCAGGCCTGGAAGGACACGCCCGAGAAGATCTTTCGCGCGCCGTTCAACAACGCATCGGTATCCGTCGAGGTATCACCCGAGCTGCTCGGCGTCGGTTACATAATCGGACCACGCATCGCATCGATCATGTGCGCCGGGGGAGTGCTCGCGTTTCTCGTTCTCGTTCCGATGATCAGCTACTTCGGCAGCATGCTGCCGGCTCCTCTTGCGCCCGAGACCGCGAAGCTGGTGAAGGACATGAGCCCGTCCGACATTCGCAACGCTTACGTCCTTTACATCGGCGCAGGTGCGGTAGCTGCGGGTGGATTGATCAGCGTTTTCCGGTCGCTGCCGGTCATATGGCATGGGATACGGGGTGGGATGCGTGATTTCTCGACGGCGCGAGCCGGCGGCGCGGTTGAGCGTCCGCGGACCGATCGTGATCTACCGATGCGAACAGTGCTTATCGGCAGCATCGCGCTCATCGTCGCAATTGCGTTTGCGAATCCACTGTACGTTGGAGGAACCGGGATCGGTACCCGTATCGCTGCCGCAGTCCTCATCGTGGTGTTCGGATTCCTGTTCGTGACCGTGTCGTCGCGCCTGACTGGAGAGATCGGCTCGTCATCGAATCCGATCTCCGGTATGACGGTGGCGACGCTGCTTCTGACGTGTCTCTGCTTCGTCATACTCGGGTGGACCGGCAACAATTATTTCGTCACAGCGTTGTCGATCGGCGCGATCGTGTGCATCGCCGCGTCCAATGGCGGAACGACTTCACAGGATCTGAAGACGGGATTCCTCGTCGGAGCGACTCCGAGCTCACAACAGATCGCGATCCTGATCGGAGCGCTCGTATCTGCTCTGGCGCTCGGTCCGATTCTCCTGAAGTTGAATGCGGCTGGCTCAGTTTACGTTCCGGTTGCCGCAGCAACCACCGGAGTCTCCGCAGGATCGGTGAAGCCGGGCGAGCATGCCGATGTGTCGCATCTCAGCCGCCGCGAGACCGTCGAAGGGGCGATGGCCAACGGTCAACGCGATACCAAACAGTATCTCGTGTGGCATCGCCAGGATCCGTCGGGCGGTAATGCAGAGAAGTATCTGGTCGATGACAGTGGCACGCCCGTTTACTTCGTCGATCCGGGTATCAATGGCGCGATCCGCAAGCTCCCAACGGGTCAGGACGTCCCGAAATTCGACGCCCCGAAGGCAACACTGATGTCGTACATCATCAAGGGAATCCTCGGCGGCAAGTTGCCATGGGGTCTCGTATTGCTCGGCGCGATGATCGCGATCGTGCTGGAGATGTCGGGAATCCCGTCGCTCGCATTCGCGGTGGGGGTTTATCTCCCGTTGTCGTCGTCGTCGCCGATCTTCGTTGGTGGAATGATTCGCCTGGTCGTCGACAAGTGGATTGCGCGCAAGCACAGAGGAAGTCAGCTGAGCGAGGTGCAGCTCATCGCGGAGGGTGACAAGAGTCCCGGTGTACTGATGGCGTCGGGATACATCGCCGGCGGGGCGATCGCCGGGATCATCATCGCGTTTCTCGCCGGCGTTCCCGCGATGGCCTCCTTCAACGACCGCATCACTTCATTCGGAGAAACGAATCCGTGGCGCAGCGGCGGGATGGCGGATGCGCTGTCACTGATACCGTTCGCGATACTAATGGTGATTTTGTATCTGACTGGCAGGGAGATGCTGCTCGCTACCCGCGCACGCACTGCCGATGGATCGCGATCAGGCTAGCATCGCGAATTGGCCAATGCGAGATCTTTCTAAACCCTAATGACAGCTACCCGATCCTGAATCTGTAAACGTCCCTCCAGCTACGTGTACGAATTCCCACGCGTAGCTCCCCGCCGAGAGTGTCAGCTTCAGCACTCCGTAAGTCACTCCGTCGAATACCTGGCTGTTCGCTTTGAGCGTTCCCAACGCGTAGTGGCTTCGGCCACCGGTACCGACAACGAATTCGCGAATTCCGCGCGCGGCATCAGCACCACCCGTTGGCGTCTGAGGTGCGAAGCGCTCGTAATCGTGATCGTGACCGCTCAGAATCACATCGGCATTCGCTGCGTACAGCGCATCCCAGAATGGCTGAACACTCGGATCATTGCCGTGTCCACTGCCCGAGCTGAACCGCGGATGATGCCAGTATGCCAACGTGCATGACTTGGTGCTTGCTGCGAGATCATTCCTCAGCCATGTGAGCTGCGCGGACACTGAATCGCGCGCGATGCTGCTGTTCAACGCGATGATGTGCCAGTCACCGAGATCATAGCTGTAGTAGCCCTTGGCAGGATCGCCGGCCGCGGCGCCGAAATAACCGTAATAGCCTGTTGCACCAGGCGTGTTGTATTCGTGATTGCCTGGCGTCGGGAGTGTCCGCGTCT
>DATBRZ010000150.1:0-11275 GCA_036560025.1 Gemmatimonadaceae bacterium
CCTCGTCCGCAGTCGCTTCGCCGACGCTCTCTTCGGAAACCTGCTCAGCTGCCACCGATGGAGTCTCCCGCACTTCTGATTCAGACGGCTGAGCCGAGGTCGGTTCCTCGATCGGCGGAGCCGAGACGGGTTCCTCGACCGGCTGCTGGGCTTCGCGCGCTGCCTGCTTCGGCTGACTCTCGACGTCGGGTCCGGCAAAAGCTTCAGCAACGGCCGAATCTTCAGCCGTGAATCCGGCGCCCCATACGTCCGTGTCCCACGTGTCGCCCTCCCCGATCTCTGCCTCGGTAAAATGAGGAGTCACAGCTTGTGCTTCGGCTGTAGGAGTCTGTCGCGCAGAGAGTTCGGCGATTCGCGCCTGGATTTCCTCGTTGTCCGGATCGGACTCGGCAAGCTGACGGTAGATCTCGATCGCGGCCGCCCGATGCCCCTGCTGTGCGTACAACTCGGCCATTGTCTTCGTGACGAACGGCGATTGCGGAGTATATCGTGATGCAGGAGTCTGCTCCGCCCCTGCCATTTCGATCGGCATCTCCGCAGCGAAGTCTGCGACGTCTGAAACGTCGAGCGGAATTTCTTTTTCGACTGACGGCTCCGGCTCGGCGACCGCTTCCTCCGCCTGAGCGTGGATTTCCTCGGCGACAGGTTGCTCGGTCGGCTGCGGAGCTGCTTCAGGGACGGGAGCAGGTGTCACGCTCGCGCGCGCGCCAGATGCCATCAGTGGCTCCGTGAGCTCCGCGAGATATGCGGCGATCTCCGTATCCTGAGGATCAACGTCGAGCGCTTTCGTGTACCAGTGACGGGCTTCATCGGACTTCCCCGCGTGTCTGGCGATATCGCCAAGGTGACGAAGTACGATGACGTTCTCGGGGTCGAGCGACAGTGCTTTCTCGAACACGGATCGCGCTTCGTCGATGCGCCCGGCATCGTAGAGTGCCTGACCGTACACGACGTGGCCGCTCATGTGACCCGGTTGCTGTGCGAGATGCGCGCGACAGATCGCGATCGCCTGTTCGGGATCACCAGCCTTTCGATATTCGTTTGCCAGCGGCGCGAAGTAGCGGCGCGGATTCTCGTGGAACTTCTGCTTCAGCTCATCGATTCTGGTCGTACCCTGCATCCCCATACCTCTTCAATCTGCGATCCGGCGCAATGCGGAATCGAATCGGTCAAGATACCGCGCGCTGTTGCACCACGCCATTGTGAAGTCGCTGTGCGGCTTGCTTTTACGCCCGCAAAGCCGGTACTTTCAAGGTTCCATCTGCCCCGCCTTACATACCCCAAAAAAGTCTTCCTCAGGAGTAGTTAAGCACCGTGCTTCAGACGATGCGGAGCTCCGCTAAGTACATCTGGATATTCCTCGTCATCTTCTTTGTCGGGGGATTCCTTCTCGCAGAAACGTCAGGGCTTCTCGGTCGCGCGCCCATCACGACATCGACAGCGGTCGCGACAGTCAACGGAGAAGACATCCTCGCGACGACGTGGTTCAACGCCACTTCGGCGCTCGAGCAGCAGGCCACTCAGAATACCGGGCGCAGCGTCACTCTCGACGAGCGCAAGCGATTCTCTGATCAGGCGTTTGATCAGCTCGTCGGTGATGCGCTGCTGCGCCAGGAGTATCGTCGACGAGGCATTGCCGTCTCCGACGAAGAGATTGCATCCGCTGCGCGCACTAGTCCTCCTCCCGAACTTCTGCAAAACCCCGAGCTTCAGACGGAAGGGAGGTTCGATCCCGCGAAGTACCAGCGTTTTCTTTCGAGCCCCGCGGCGCGACAGGAAGGCGTGCTGTTTCAGCTCGAGCAGTACTATCGCGACGCAATTCCAAGAGAAAAGCTATTCGAGCAGATCGCCGCGGGCGTTTACATGAGCGACGACAGGCTCTGGCAGATCTGGCAGGACACTCACGACACCACGCAGATCACTTACGTCGCGTTTAGGCCGGACATGCTTCCTGATACGGGAATCGTCGTATCCGAGTCGGAGATCCGCGACTACTACGACAAGAACAAGAAGGATTTCGAGAAGCCCGGACGCGCAGTCGTGTCTGTGCTCAGCATTCCTCGAACGCCGACCGCCGCCGACACTGCTGCCACGAAGGCGCGGCTCATCGCTATTCGCGACCGAATCGCTAAGGGGGAAAAGTTTGAAGACGTGGCGAAGGCAGAATCGGCCGACTCGACCTCCGCCGTTCAGGGTGGCTCGCTTGGCAAGGGCACGAAGGGCCGCTTCGTTCCTCCGTTCGAGGACGCGATGTACAAGTTGAAGGTGGGCGAGCTGTCGCAGCCGGTGCTGACTTCGTTCGGCTATCACCTCATCAGAGTGGATGAGCGCAAGGGCGATACGATATCTGCGCGGCACATTCTGCTAAGAATCACGCAGAGCGATTCCGCGGCGACCGCAACGGACCGCAAGGCTGACGAGCTCGCACGGATCGCGGCGTCGACCGACAAGCCCGGTAAGCTCGAGGAAGCCGCAGCGAAGCTTGGGATTCCGATCAAGCGGGCCACGGCAATTGAGAGCGATGCGCTGGTGATCGACGGGAAGTTCATCCCGAGTGTCGGCCCCTGGGCATTCGGCGGGGCGAAGCCGGGCGAGACAAGTGAGCTGTTCGACGCCGAGGACGGATACTACATCGGGAGGCTCGAGTCGCTGACGCCGGGTGGGATTCCGTCACTCGATGCGGCCACGCCTGATATCAAGCCGATTCTGGCGGCCCAGAAAAAACTCGATCGTCTCATCCCGCGCGCGGCGCAGCTTGCGGCGGCTGCCTCGAAGTCGACTCTCGAGCTGGCCGCAGCGCAGATGGGGCTCAGTGTGACGAAGAGCGTCCCGTTCACTCGCGTCGGCGGCGCCGAAGGACTTGGCCGCCTGAACGAGGCAATCGGAGCTGCGTTCTCACTTCCGATCGACGCCATCAGTGCTCCGATCCGCACTCACGACGCAGTGTTCGTGGAGCGCGTCGATCAGCGCGTGTTGAGCGACAAGTCAGTATGGGAGAAGCAGAAGGCGGTTCAGCGGGCGCAGGTAGCAGGCTCGCTTCGCGAGCAGCGGGTGCGGGAGTTTCTTACGAATCTCCGCGAGAACGCGAAGATCGTCGATCGGCGGAAGGAAATCGAAGCCGCGAACCGGACTCTAACTCAGTAACCGTTTACGGTCCGCAGTTCGCAATCGTAGTTAGAGCAGTCGCTTCGGCTCAGCCTGGTCTGATTCCTTCTGCTGCGCGCGGCGCTGCTCGAGCTCGGCTGCGGTCAGCCTCGGCTCATAGCGGGGCGCATCGGATTCGATCTCGCGCGTGGCGTCGTTGATGTTCTTCTTGAACTCACGAATCCCCTTCCCCATGGAGCCGGCGATTTCCGGAATGCGCTTCGCTCCGAACAGAAGCAGCACGATGACCATGATGATGAGGATCTCGGGAAAACCGAGGTTGCCGAACATTCTCTGTACCTCCTAGAAGAGTGAGCGCGCGATCAGGTAAGCGATCAGCACACCCACCAGACTCAGCAGCGACACGTCGAGTGCAACGGGTCCAAGTGCGAATTTCAGGATTACAAGATCTACCGGAAACGGTCCCACCGATGGTGTTACACCAGTGGTGAAGAATTCCTTCGCCGCTCCCGGCGGAAGAAACTTGCGCGCCACCTGAGTGAGCAGCCCGCCGGCGATGAAGCCGCTCGCCAGTACCACGCCGTGAAATAGCGGCCCTCTTCTCGCCGCTCCACGGGGAGGCATCTAGGAGTGCCGCTCCATTACATACGAAATAGAGTCGATGAGCGCCGTCCGCGCCACCGTTTCCGGTATGGTGTCGAGCGCCCGCTCAGCGTCCACGGCGAATTCTGCGCACCGCGCACGAGCGTAATCCAGCCCGCCGTGCGCCACAGTCAGCTCGATCACGCCGGCTACCGCGTCGTCCGCCGGCTCCGAGACGGAGAACAGGGCCTCCACCTCTCGCCGGGCGGATTTCGGCATCTCTCGCATTGCCGCAATCAGCGGCAGTGTGGCCTTGTGCTCCCGCAGATCCTGACCGGTCGGCTTCCCGGTTGTCGCCGACGCCTCCGTGTAGTCGATGAGATCATCGACGATCTGAAAGGCCATACCGAGAGCTGCACCGTAGCGCGCGAGGGCGGCGGCGTAACGCTCCGCACCCGCGAGCGCGCCAATCTCACACGCTGCTGACATGAGTGACGCGGTCTTCGACCGAATCAACGCGTAATAGTCCTCTTCGGTAAACGAGAGCTGCTCGGCGAAACCCAATTGCCTCATCTCACCGACTGTCATTTCGGTCGAGGCTCTCACGAGAACACGCAACGCGTCCATATCGCTCATCCCCACCAGTCGCGCCAATGCAATCGAGTAAAGAAAATCGCCCATGATTACAGCGATCTGATGGGTGAACAGCGAGTTGAGGGTCGGCATCCCTCTGCGCAGAACGGAATGATCCACCGCGTCGTCGTGTACCAGCGTCGCGAGATGAACCAGCTCAACCGCTGCCGCGAGCTTAACAGCGCGCGGCTCGGGACGATCTTCAACTGCGCTCGAGAGGAGGAGAAGCGTCGGTCGAAGCATCTTCCCGCGCATCGCCATCAGGTGCCCGCTCATCCTTGCCACGAGCGGTGCATCGCTCGTTACAGCGTCCAGCATTTCCGCGGTCACGGCATCGAGCCGGTCTCTGATCGGCTCCTGGATCTTCTGAAGCGCCGGAGCGGCGCCGAGGACCTCGCGCGCGCTGGAGGGCGCCGCGGATCCGGATATCGTCATCGAGTGGCTTGCGTGAGGCCGCTCATTCGTTCGCCAATGTCCCGGAATCCGATATCCACAGCGAAGACACGCTGGTAGTAGGATGTCGCCTCGGATTGTTTTCCGAGCGCTTCTGACGCTTTCCCCATCAGGTACAGAACGCCGATCAGCTTCTCGTCGTCGAGCGATTGATCACGCAGAACGCGCTCCAGCACCGTAACGGCGACAGCCGACTCTCCCTTGTCGATGAAACACTCGCCGAGCGCTTCAGAAGCGCGAATTCTCTGACCCGGACCACGCAGCGCCTTTTGAAACGCCGCGATTGCCTCGTCGACAAGCCCCATTTCACGGAACGCTACACCGAGATCGTAGTGGCTCGCAAAATCCTCGACGTCGACGCTTTGCGCGACACCTTCCTTGAACTTCTGCAGCATCTCGGCGAAGTCCTTCTGCTGATTGTCTTCGGGCTCTTCGTCGTGAGTGACCATTCGCGTCGATTGCGGGGTGCGGGTCGAAGCGAGCCATTCGCCGAGGTCGACGAAGGTGTCGTCACTGGCAGTTTCTTCTCCAGCGGACGTGGGCGTCTCGATTACATCGAGACCGGCAAGGGGATCGACGAGCGAGGTTTCGTGAAGCGTCGGCACCATTGTATCTGTCGGCTGCTCGGATTCGAACTCGATCGGCGTTTCGTCTACCGTGTAGACCGCCTCTTCAGGCGCTTCGACGAGCGGTGCCAGCTCGATCGGAGTTGGCGTCTTTCTGACCGGTGGTTCGGTCGCGAGTGTTTCGGGGGGCGTCACGCGGGGCGGTAGTGCTTGCTCCGCCTCGATGAACTCCGGCTGCGGCGACGCCGAATCCTCAGCGAGCTGATCAGCCAGATAGGTAAGCTCGAGATCTGAAGCGGCCGCCTCCACTGGGGTTGGCTCCGCAGGCCCTGGTTCGGCCGGCGTTGCCTGGTCCCTGGCTGACTCTTCCCTGGCTTGCCCCGGCAGCGGAAGGTCCAGCCCTTCGTCAAGATCAAGGAAAACCAGACCGTCGCTGCTCTTGCGACTCCGCGGAGTAGTGCTGCGCTGCGGCGTGAATGAGGGGTCGATCGCCTTCATGCGAGCGACTGCGGCTGTGGCTTCAGTCGTTCGCCCTTCGCTCTCGAGCGTGTGATAGAGAAGCTGGAGCTGCTCCAGTGCTTCGTCTTTGCGATCGACGCGCGAGAGCTGCTCGGCGAGCATCAATCGAACGTCGTCCTGACCGGGACACAGGTCAGCGAATTCCTTCAGCGCCCGGAATGCCTCGTCCATCTTGCCGATCTTCTGCATCCTGTCGGCATACTCGAGGAAGTTCTGTTTGGCGTCGCTGTTGAACCCTTTCTTCGCGCTGATCAATCCGAGCTTGTAGTAGGCAGTGTTTCGGCCCGGAGAATACCGGAGGATCTTGTTGCAGAGGGCGATCGCGTTGTTGAAGAACCCGCCCTCGGCATAGAGGTCGGTTGCTTTCTCGTAGTAGTGGATCGCCTGTTCGCTGTTACCAAGCCGATAGTGCAGGTCGCCGACGCGGTTGTAGAGCGCGACGTCCCTGTCTTCGTCGCCCGATCGCGTGAAGTTGAGCACCTGCTCATAGAGCTCGAGTGCTTTCTCGTACTGTTTTTTCTGCTCGAACTCCGAGGCTTTCTGCTTCAGCTTTGCGATATTCGACATCGACTGGATTCGCGTGGCTCGCGCGCACGCCTTCGGCGCGACCTAACGCGAGGGATGCAAGTTATCGGGACGGGCGCGGGGGTGACAGGGGATTCCCCGAGCCCACGTGCCCTTACAACGACGATCACCATACCAATACGGTATCTCGCGGAAATCGTCACACTCGAATAGTGCAATATCAGCCGAGTAGCCTGGCGCCAGCTGTCCCACCTCCCCGGCGAGGTCGAGCGCTGCTGCTCCGTTGACCGTAGCGGCGACCATGACTTCAGCCGCCGTCATCCGGAGCGCGCTCACCCCAAGCGTGAGTATCAGCGGAAAATTCACGGTCGGTGACGTACCGGGATTGAAATCCGTGGCGAGAGCCACTGCAGCTCCGGCCTCGATCAGCCTTCGCGCAGGCGCCTGCCGGTCGCGACCAAGAAAGAACATCGTCCCCGGAAGTAATGTCGCGACGGTTTGCGATCGGCCAAGCGCTTCGATACCGGAATCGGAAACAGCCGCGAGATGATCGGCGGATGATGCGCCAAGCTCGACGGCGAGCTCGGCCCCGCCGGCCGGTTCGAGCTCGTCGGCGTGCATTTTCAGACCAAGTCCTGCTCTCTGCGCGGCGGAGAGGATTTGCCGCGTTTCATCAAGCGTAAAGACGCCCGGCTCGCAGAAAACGTCCGCGAATCGGGCCAGGTGCACCCGAACTATCTCCGGAAGCATCTCCTGAATCAGGAGATCCACGTACTCAGCGCGTCGTGTAGCGGAGTCGCGATACTCCATTGGAATCTCGTGCGCACCGAGCCATGTCGGCACAATCCGGAGCCGCGTCGCCTGGGTCAGTCGCGATATCACTCGCAGTGACTTCAGCTCGTCGGCGACCGTAAGCCCGTAGCCGGACTTGATTTCGACTGTCGTGGATCCGTACGAAGCGAGTCGTTCTATGCGCTCGACGGCAAGATTGAAAAGCTCGTCTTCGTCGCGCGAGCGAAGATCCCGCACCGAGAAATGAATTCCGCCCCCGCGCTTCGCGATCTCGAGATAGCCCACGCCGGCCGCTCGCATCTCCTGCTCTTCGTAGCGCGCCCGACCGAATACGGCGTGGGTATGTGAATCGACGAGCCCCGGGGTGATCACGCAGTCACTGCAGTCGATCCTTTGCGCGTCGGCAAAGTCGCGCTCGAGAGTTTGTTGCGATCCCACGGCGGCGATTCGATCGCCACGAACGGCAACAGCGGATCCGGTGACGACGCCTGCGTCGGACATCTGCGCTCCGCGCCGCGCCGCTGATAGTCCCGCGCAGGTGACGATCTGTCGAGCGTTGATGAAGAGGAGCTCAGCCTTGCCGGCGTCGATCACGCCATCACGTCACGGATGCGGGACAGCCGTATCGGTGCCTGCGCTTCACCACGACATGCGTAATAACACGCATTGCAATCAATGGGCTTGTATTTCCTGAATTCGCGCCAGTGAAAGTCGGTTGGGAAATCAGGGCAGCGCTTTATTCGACCGGTGGGATCGATATGAATCGTGCGTATTCCTGATCGGCACGGCTCCGTCATTTCACCTCGAACGTACCGAGGGAGATGCTCCAGATAATAGTCGGAGTTGGTGATCACTCCGCGGCGTTTCCTCTTGAAGGCGAGCAGCTCGCTCGTAACTGCCTCGAGGTGCCGCAGCTGATCGGGACGGATCAGACCATCGGTCGAACCGTTCTTCGCGTCGGTGTAGGTACTGAAGTTCACGCCGCACCCGAGCTCCACTGCCCGGCGTACGATCGGCATCAGCTGATCGAGATTCGAATCCTTGATCACCGTGTTGAATCGAATCGCGTCTATTCCAAGCGAGTGCATTCGAGGAATGACGTCGAAGATCTTCGCCGTGAGTCCGGGAATCCCGCGCGCGCGATCGTGCCGCTCGTCGAGAAAATCGAGTGAGATATTGAACTGGTGGATGCCTGCATCCCAGAGAGATTTGGCGCGCTCCGCTGTAAGCATCCCGCCGTGGGTCAGCAGCATGGAGTACTGGATCTTTACTGCGTTGTTCACCGCCGCGACGATGTCCTCCAGGTCCCGCCTCAGCATCGGCTCCCCACCCGTGTATGTGATCATCATCGGATTGAAGAATCGTGCTGCATCGGCGAAGCTCTTGAGCTCGCTCTTTCGCACGGAGGGATCGGTTTTCCAGTAATCGCAGAAACCGCACTGCGCATTGCATCTCAGCGTCACTTCGAAATGGACGAGCACCGGGCGATGCGTAACGGACAGATACGCGTATTTCGCAAGAAATACCGGAACGTCCCATGGTTTGAACTTGCTCGACAGCACCTCAGGGCTGGATCGGAATTCTGATGCCGTGCGCCGCTGCTGTGGCTATCGCCGTTTCATACCCCGCGTCAGCGTGACGCGCGACGCCAATCCCGGGATCGTTCGTGAGAACCCGCTCGAGCCGAACTCGCATCTCTGGAGTTCCGTCAGCGACGATTACCTGGCCCGCGTGAAGTGAGTTGCCGATGCCGACGCCGCCACCGTGATGAAATGAAACCCACGACGCTCCGCTCGCGACATTGAGCATTGCATTCAGAATCGGCCAGTCAGCGATCGCGTCGCTTCCGTCACGCATTCCTTCGGTCTCACGGAACGGGGATGCCACGCTGCCGGTGTCGAGATGGTCCCGGCCGATCACGATTGGCGCGCTCAACTCTCCCGACGCTACGAGATCATTCAGCGCAACTCCAAATCGCGCGCGCTCGCCCTGCCCGAGCCAGCAGATCCGAGCGGGCAGGCCCTGAAAGCTCACTCGCTCGCGTGCAAGCGTGATCCAGCGGCGAAGATGGTCGTCATGCGGAAAGAGATCGAGCACGAGATCGTCGGTACGAGCGATGTCTTTCGCATCGCCTGAGAGTGCGACCCATCTGAACGGACCTTTTCCCTCGCAGAACAGCGGCCGGATGTACTCGGGCACGAATCCTGGAATATCGAATGCGCTACGTACGCCGGCATCGTGTGCGACAGTTCGAATGTTGTTGCCGTAGTCGAACGTGACCGCTCCCATGCGTTGAAGCTCGAGCATCGCCTCGACATGGTTGACCGCGGCTGCGGTCGAGAGCTCGACGTATCGATTCGGATCCGCTGCGCGAAGCGCAAGCGCTTCGTTGAGAGGAAGACCGGCCGGTACGTAACCATTGAGCATGTCGTGCGCGCTGGTCTGATCCGTGAGAACGTCGGGCACGACACCACGCGCAGCGAGCTGCGGGAGCACGTCGGCAGCGTTTCCGAGCAGAGCAATCGACACAGCTTTCTTTGCATCTCTCGCCGTTGCTGCCCAGTCGCAGGCTTCGTCGATGCTCGATGTCTTTCGATCGCAGTAACGCGTTGCGATGCGTTTGTCGATTCTCTCTTCGTCGACTTCCACTGCGAGAACCACTGCGCCGTGCATCGTTCCGGCGAGCGGCTGCGCTCCGCCCATCCCGCCAAGTCCCGCCGTGACAATCAGTCTGCCTGCCAGCGAGCCGTCGAAGTGTTTGCGAGCTACCGAGCCGAACGTCTCGTACGTTCCCTGAAGAATCCCCTGCGAGCCGATGTAGATCCACGAGCCCGCGGTCATCTGCCCGTACATCGTGAGTCCGAGCTTCTCGAGCTCGCGAAAAATCTCCCACGTCGCCCATCTGCCCACGAGGTTCGCGTTGGCGATGAGGACACGAGGCGCGCTCCGGTGCGTGCGGAAGACCCCGACCGGCTTTCCACTCTGCACCAGCAGCGTCTCGTCATCGGCGAGCTGCCGCAGGGCGCTGATGATTGCGTCGAACGCCTCCCAGTTGCGCGCCGCTTTCCCCGTCCCGCCGTAAACGATGAGATCCTCCGGGCGCTCAGCGACCTCAGGATCGAGATTGTTCATCAGCATCCTGAGCGCTGCTTCCTGCTGCCATCCCTTGCACGAGATTGCGCTCCCGCGAGCTGCGCGGATTGCACCGCGTGCCATCGACGCAGAAGGATCGGCCGGTGAAGACGTGATGACGTTCGTCATTCCGGTTCGGGATCGAGGCGTCCTTCCGCGATTGCAAGCGACAGCGCCTCGATGTCAGGCGTCATGACTCGGTCTCCATCGAGCGACGACACGATCGATCGGACGACGGAGTGAGCGCGCCGGACGCCGCGTCCCGGCATGAGAGGCGCTCGATAGTCGACGGCCTGGGCAGCACACATCAGCTCGATTGCGATCACGTTGCGCACATTCTCCAGCACTCTGCGTGCCTTCCAGGCGGCGCCCATTGCCATCGGCACGACGTCCTCCCTGCTCCCGTCAGTTGGAATCGTATCGACGCTGGCGGGGTGCGACAGCACCTTGCATTCGCTCGCCAGAGCAGCAGCGGTTACCTGTGCCATCATGAATCCCGAATGGACGCCGGGCTCGCGGCTGAGAAATGCAGGCAAACCCTGATTGAAATCGGGATGCACGAGCCTGTCGATTCTCCGCTCGGAGATTGTCGCCAGGTTGGTGAGAGCGATAGACATAAAGTCGAGCGCCATGGCCACCGCCTGGCCGTGAAAGTTGCCGCCGCTCAACGTCTCGCCATTCTCGAAAACGAGCGGATTATCTGTGGCAGCGTTGAGCTCACGCGTTACGATCTGCTCGATCCAGTCGAGCGCATCGCGAACGGGTCCGTGGACTTGAGGCATACAGCGCAGGGCGTATGCGTCCTGTATTCGCGGATCCCCATAACGATGGGATTCCCTGAGCTCGCTGTCCGCAAGGAGGCGGCGAAGAAGCTCTGCGGACCGTGCCTGTCCGGTCTGGCCGCGGGCACCATGAATGCGTTCGTCGAAAGGAACAGGAGTGCCAAGCAGTGCCTCGAGCGACATCGC
>DATBRZ010000151.1:0-4402 GCA_036560025.1 Gemmatimonadaceae bacterium
CGCGGCGCTGCCTCCGTGCGCAGTTGGATTCGTGAGTGGATCGATGATCTTCAGTTGCTCGATCACCGATCCGGGCCAGCCGTGCGTGACGATCAAAGGAAGCGCATTCTTCTCTTTCGATTTGACGTGGATGAAGTGAATATCCACGCCATCGATGTTGGTCGTGAATTGCGGCAAGGCGTTGAGCTTCGCTTCCGCTTTGCGCCAGTCGTAGCCGGTGGCCCAGTAGCGGACCAGCTCCTGCATCCGGGCAAGTTGTGCGCCCTGCGACGCATCGGTCACGGTTTCCTTGTCTGGCCATCGCGTTGCCGCCAGACGCCGGCGAAGTTCGTCGATTTGTGCCTGCAGGATCTGGGCGTGAAATGGACGAATGGATGTGTCGCCGGCGGAGACTGTCCACGGCAGCGCGAGCAGCAAGAATGGCCACACTCGGTTCATCGCCGTTCCTCCTCCGCACGCATTTTAAGGACGGCAGTGCGCGGATCTATTGAACGAAAGTATCGATCGATACTTTGGTATCGCGGGACGAAATCCTGAAACGGCAATCGATACCATCGTTCAATGGACGAACCCGCACGAGGTGTGTAATCCAATAGGCGTGCATCAAGCAGCCACGGGTTTTCGCGCGATTGGCGGAGTCAACATCTTCTACCGCGAGGCCGGGAACCCGTCGAAGCCGACCATCGTCCTGCTGCACGGCTTTCCCTCGTCGTCGTACTCGTTTCATGACCTCATTCCGCTTCTGGCGGATCGGTTTCATGTCATCGCGCCCGACTACCCCGGCATGGGGTACAGCGATGCGCCCGCCCCGACCGTACTGCGGCCGACGTTCGACGACGTGGCCGCAGTCATCGACGCGTTCATCGCCCAGTGCGCCGGCCAGTAATCTCTTCCGGCTGACGGGAACGCGCTACCGAACCCTGCCTCTTGTTGCTGCTTTGTGATTGAGCTCTCGAGCCGCCCGAAGCCGGTACCAATCCTCAATACTTTGATATAAGCGAGTAAACACGAACTGAGTAGACCAACACCAAAGTGTCATGGACGTTCGCCCTGCAGTGGCCGAACATCACGAAAGGGACTGGGTATGGACGAACTCAGCCACGTTGTCGATGCGCTTCCAGGACTTGTGTGGACTGCCCGCTCTGACGGGACTGTCGACTTCCTCAATCAACGCTGGTGTGCATACACAGGTCTCAGCCTCGAACAGGGCCAGGGCGAGGGTTGGCAGGCTGCGATTCATCCGGAAGATTTGCCCGAGATGCTCGAGCGCCTTCGGTTGGGGTTTGCTTCGGTTGAGCCAGTTGAGATCGAAGCGCGCCTCCGGCGCTCCGATGGAACTTACCGCTGGTTTCTCATCTCGATCAGCCCAATGCGCGATGCAGAGGGACACATCATCAGATGGCTTGGAGTCGCTACGGATATCGAGCACCGCAAGCGTGCCGAGGAAGCGCTGCGTCTGCACGAGCTCAATTTTCGGTTGATCGTCGACAGCATTCCCGCACCGGTCGCAGTCACGACGCCGGAGGGTGAAGTCGAGGGTGTCAATCAGCCAACCCTCGACTACTTCGGCAGGACTTTCGACGAGTTGAAAAACTGGAAGAGCTCCGACGCCGTTCATCCCGATGACCTTCCGCAGACAATCGCCACGCTGCGGAAGGCACTCGAACTGGGCCGTCCGTACAACGTTGAGAGCCGTCATCGCCGAGCGGATGGCGTCTACCGCTGGTTCAACGTCCTCGGCTTGCCGTTGCGAGATTCCGACGGTCGCATCCTGCGCTGGTTCCACTTGCAAGTCGATATCGATGACCGGAAGCGCGCCGAGGATCTGCTGGCCAGCGAAAAGCGGCTGCTCGAGATGGTGGCGGGTGGGAGTTCGCAGCCGCGAGTACTCGAAGAGCTTTGTCGGCATGTCGAAAGTACGGCTGCCGGATGCTACTGCAGTGTCGTGTTAGTCGATCCGACCGGCACGCATCTCGAAAACGGGGCCGCACCGAGCCTTCCGGCGAGTTTCCTGGCGTCAATTATCGGCCGTCCCGTCAACGCCGAATCGGGCCCATGCGCGATGGCGTCGTACCTCAATGAACAGGTCATCGCCGCCGACCTCGCCACCGAGACGCGATGGGCCGAGTACGCATGGTGCCCCATGGCGCTCGCGCATGGACTTCGGGCGTGCTGGTCAACACCGATTACCTCTGCGTCCGGCAAAGTCCTGGGCGCGTTCGCTCTCTACTACGACACGCCGAGAGCGCCCACGCCGCTGCATCAAAGCCTCATCGAGCGGTTCACGCACATTGCGAGAATCGCAATTGAAAGTGCGCAGAAAGACGCTGCTCTGAAGCGCAGCGAGACATTTCTCGCGGAAGTGCAGCGTCTCAGTTCGACGGGCAGCTTCTGGTGGAACGCAGTGACAGGCGAGAGAACGTGGTCGGAAGAGATGTACCGCATCTTCGAGTTTGATCCGGCCGTTCCTGTGACCATCGAGATGATGGAGACTCGCATTCATCCTGAAGACCTCGCGGCATTCCGAGAACGGGGTCAACGCGTGCGGAACGTCGACTCTAGTTTTGAATTCGAGTATCGGTTGCTGATGCCGGATGGCTCTGTTAAGTACATTTGGGCGACGTGTCACCCCAGACGCTACGACGGGACTCTAATGGAGCTCTTCGGCACGGTGCACGATGTAACGCGGCGCCGGCTCGCGGAGGAGACACTCGACAAGGTCCGATCGCAGCTTGCACACGTTTCCAGAGTCACAAGCCTCGGAGCGCTGACGGGATCGATCGCGCACGAGGTCAACCAGCCGCTTTCGGGCATTGTCACGAACGCCAGCACATGTCTGCGGATGCTGGCCGCCGAACCCCCGAACGTCGACGGCGCGCGCGAGACCGCTCGGCGGACGATTCGCGACGCCAATCGTGCTTCGGATGTAATCACGCGACTGCGCGCGCTTTTTGCCAAGAAGAGCGCGATGAGCGAATCGCTGGACCTGAATGAAGCGACGCGAGAAGTCGTCGCGCTCTCTTCAGATGAACTTCAGAGAAACCGGGTGATTGTGCGGGAGGAGCTCGCCGACGACCTTCCGCTCGTCACGGGCGATCGCATCCAGCTTCAGCAAGTCATTCTGAATCTTCTCCGGAATGCCTCAGACGCGATGAGCGGCGTCGACGATCGGCCGAGGGAGTTGATGATCAAGACCGAGCGGGAGGAGGGCGATCGTGTGCGTCTGACTGTGCAGGATGCGGGGATGGGTATCGACGCGCACGCTACGGACAAGCTCTTCGAAGCGTTTTACACAACGAAGAGCGACGGGATGGGGATCGGCCTGTCCGTCAGTCGCTCGATTATCGAGAGTCACAGTGGCCGACTATGGGCAGTTGCGAATGACGGACCGGGAGCCACGTTCGCGTTTTCGATCCCTCTGGTTCCTGCACCCCGTACTCCTCGCTCGGCCCCCGTTCGAACCGCTGTGCGGGCAAATCCAGAACGTTCGATTGGACAACCATGATGGTCACTGAATCACTTGTTTCGGTCGTCGATGACGACGAATCGGTTCGCGAGTCACTTCCAGACTTGCTTCGGGAGTTCGGTTTCGCCGTGCAAGCCTTCGCGTCGGCGGAGGAGTTCCTCGCATCGAATTTCGTAAGCCAGACCAAGTGTCTGATCCTGGACATCGCGATGCCGGGGATGAGCGGGCCCGATCTTCAGACGGAGCTCTTGCGCCGGCGGCAGGAGATTCCGATCGTTTTCATCACTGCGCACGTGGATCAGAACATCCGGCCCAGCATGCTCGAACGAGGTGCCGTAGAGTGCCTGTTCAAACCATTCAGCGATACATCCTTGCTCGATGCGGTCAATGCCGCGCTGCGGGTGAACTGATGGTCTCGGAGACTGCGCCGATCATCTTCGTAGTCGACGACGACATTTCCGTGCGCGAGTCGCTCGAGGCACTCCTCGAGACCGCCGGTTGGAGGACGGAGACCTTCGCGTCCGCTCAGGAATTTCTCTCGCGACCGCGAACGCCTGCCCCGAGCTGCCTCGTACTGGACGTCAGTCTTCCGGACCTCAACGGTCTGGATCTGCAGAAGCGCATCGCCGATCGCATCGATATGCCGGTCATTTTCATCACCGGCCACGGCGACATCCCGATGTCCGTGAGAGCGATGAAGGCGGGCGCGGTCGAGTTTCTGACGAAGCCTTTCGACGACGATGCGCTGTTGAAAGCGATCGGCGATGCGATCGAGCGGAGCCGGCTGGCCCTCGGAAACGCAGCGGAGATTCAGGCGCTTCGCGACAGCTACGCTTCGCTCACGCAACGCGAGCGCCAGGTCATGGAGCTCGTGGTCGCCGGCCTGTTGAACAAACAGGTCGGCAATGGTCTCGGCATCAGCGAGATCACCGTCAA
>DATBRZ010000152.1:0-59299 GCA_036560025.1 Gemmatimonadaceae bacterium
CGACCGGATCGCGCGCGAGGGAATGTTGTTCGTGAATTCGTTCGTCACCAATTCGATCTGCGCTCCAAGCAGAGCATCTATACTCACGGGGCAGTACGGGCATTTGAACGGCGTCATGACGAACAACGAAGCATTGCACCCGACAACCGTGACTTTCCCGCGATTGCTGCAAGCTGCCGGTTACGCCACTGCGGTTTTCGGGAAATGGCATCTCAAGACTCTTCCGCAAGGCTTCGATCACTACGAGGTGCTGACTGATCAGGGGCCTTACTACAATCCGACGCTTCATTCCGCGACAGACAGCGTTGCTTATACGGGATACACGCTCGACATCGTCACAGACAGAGCGCTCGCGTGGTTTGGCACCGGACGTGATCGGTCGAAGCCCTTTCTGTTGATGCTGCATTTCAATGCACCGCATCGGTGGTGGGATCCGGGTCCGCAGCAGCTCGGCCTTTATCGCGACACGGTATTTGCCGAGCCGAGGACATTCTGGGATAGTGCGAGCGGCCGTGCATCTCCGGCGAAGGATCCGTTGATGAAAATCGGACTCGATCTCACCGGTCGTGACCTCAAGCTCGAGCCTCCCGACAATCTGACCCCTGCTCAGCGCGCTGTGTGGGATCGCGCATATCAGAAGGAGAACTCGGCTTTCCGCGCTGCTTCGCTCAGCGGTGACGCGCTGACGCGCTGGAAGTATCAGCGTTTTGTGGCGGACTATTCGCGCGTCGTCGCAGCTATCGACGCGCAGGTCGGCCGGGTTCTCGACGCGATCGAAAAAGCAGGCTTATCAGACAATAC
This sequence comes from Gemmatimonadaceae bacterium, assembly GCA_036560025.1. Classification (GTDB taxonomy): domain Bacteria; phylum Gemmatimonadota; class Gemmatimonadetes; order Gemmatimonadales; family Gemmatimonadaceae; genus UBA4720. The sequence goes on from DATBRZ010000152.1 coordinate 802, forward strand.
GATTGTCGTCTACACGTCAGACCAGGGCTTCTTCGTCGGCGACCACGGCTGGTTCGACAAGCGCTGGATGTACGAGGAATCGCTTCGCACTCCGCTGATCATAAAGTGGCCCCGAGTCGTCGCGCGTCGATCGGTGAATCGCAACCTTGTGATCAATCTGGATCTCGCCGAGACATTTCTGGGTGTCGCCGGCGCTCCGGTTCCTCCATCGATGCAGGGACGAACACTCGAGCCGCTCCTTCGAGGCGAGAGGCCCGACGATTGGCGCAGCGCAATCTACTACCAGTATTTCGAGTATCCCGGGTGGCACTCCGTGCGCAGACAGTACGGAGTCAGAACGCTGCGGTACAAGCTCGTTCATTATTACGAAGTGAACGAGTGGGAGTTTTTCGATCTCCGCCGTGATCCTGATGAGCTCAGGAGCGTTTACGCCGACCCGGGATACGCGACTAGAGTGAGACGTTTGCAGGACACGCTCGCCGCACTCCGTCGCGAGTATTCCGTACCTGATCGTGATCCCGAACCGCACCATCCGTTCGAGCTGCCGCCGGAGTACCGGCGGAATTCCGACTCAGTGCGAAAGTCTACGCAACCGCCGCCTCTCCAACCACGCGCTCAGTTCTAGCGACTGGTTGACCGGATATCCAGCTACGACAGTCGCGACTCGATCCTCCGGTCGGGAACGAGCCAGATCAACGCGACCAGAATGTAGATCGCGTCCGAGATCCATTCATTCACGAAGGCCATCGGAATGGCGATGCAGTAAAGCAGAAGCGACACATTGCCCTTCCGATCCTTCCCGACTGCCTCAGCAAGCCGCGAATCGGGAGACTCGTGCGCCAGAATGGTGCGGACCAGGATAGTGAAAGCAATTGCAGCACCCAGAAGCACCGCTCCGTATATCGCTGTAGGCACGGCCGTGAAATGGTTCTCGCCCATCCAACCGGTAACAAACGGGACGAGTGAGAGCCAGAAGAGAAGATGAAGATTGGCCCACAGCACACCACCCGTGATTCTGTTCGTCGCCTGGAGCAAATGATGATGATTGTTCCAGTAGATGCCGAGGAAGATGAAGCTGAGTATGTAGGTGAGAAAGATCGGAAGTAGCGGACGCAGCGCCTCGAGATCAGCTCCGTGAGGAACTTTCAGCTCGAGCACCATGATCGTGATGAGAATCGCGATGACGCCGTCGCTGAACGCCTCCAGCCGTCCTTTGCTCATCCGGTCTCCAAACGAAGGGGAAACTGCGTGAAGAAAAGATTATCTACTCTGCGGCGATTCGCTGTCGTGGCCTTCTGCATGGTGTTTGCGGCATGCGCATCAGAACGCAAGCCTGAAGCGTCGTCGGCATCCTCCGACAGCGGGTTCGCGGCAGTCCAGGAGCGCGGCAAGACAGTAATGGGAGTCGACCAGTACACCTCCGGCCACGTTTTCGAGGATCTGCCTGACGGCGGCCGGATCGTGCTCGAGCGCGACGATGCGCGAGACACTTCAGCAATCGCGCAAATTCGGGCACACATGCGCGAGGTCGCAGCGGATTTCACGCGCGGCGATTTCACCAAGCCCTTTGCGGTCCATGCGATGGCCGTTCCGGGTACCGATGTGATGGGTGCGCGAAGTCAAAGCATCAAATACGCTGTCTCTGATCGTCCGCGCGGGGCCGATGTGAGAATCGTTTCAACCGATTCCGCTGCGATTGCAGCCATCCACCGATTTCTCGCGTTCCAACGAAGGGATCACCGCGCAGGGGACGATCATTCCGGCCTCAGGACTAGCAGTCATTGACGATCTACGACTAAGTGCGAACCGAGGATGAGCGGAAACGCGGAAGACAGCTCGCCGTTCCGCCCATCCGTAATCCGCACTTAGTCGTAGATCGTCGATGGCTGTTAGTCCTGAGGCCGCAAAGTCCTGAATCCTCACTCCTCAATTTGTTGCGGGCTCAAGCCGTGAGGATTTATATCATCTGTCATGACGGATTCCGATCGCGACATCGACTCACACAGCGAGCTTGGCGGCATTCGTCAGGCAAACCAGGGCGTTTTCGAGATTCTCGCGCGCGATCAGGCTCCCGGAATTACACAGGAGAGTCAGATCGCCAAGACTGTCCGCGTGGTATCGACGGTCGAATACTTTCTGAAGAATTGATCGGGTATGGCTCGCGCAAAAGCCACCTACACACCACTGACGCGGCTCAGGAAGGTTTGCCTCGCGCTTCCTGAAGCGCACGAGGTCGAAGCGTGGGGCGAGCCGACATTTCGCGTTCGCAACAAGCTGTTCGCAATGTACGCGAGCTCCGACAGCCATCACGGAGAAGGACGCGCCGCTGTGTGGTGCAAGTCCACGCATCTCAATCAGGACCTCCTCATTCGCTCTGATTCGACGCGGTATTTTTCCCCGCCCTACGTTGGGCCGAGCGGATGGATCGGCGTCTGGCTCAACCGAAAGACGGATTGGAAGGCGCTCGCCGGAATACTCGCGGATGGGTACCGATTGATAGCGCCGAAGCGCCTCGCAGCGAACGTCTGCGCAGATTGATCGCAAACGTGAACTAACGGGAGAACGTCCGATGATCAGAAGCGTCGCAGCAGTGGCTGCCGGGTTTCTCGCGTTAATTCTCACAGTAATGATCGGAGTGGCGGCAGCGACCGCTGCGCTGATTCCCGGCGGGCTCGCTACGATGAACACTGCCGTGGCGCCCGTTTCGCTCCCCGCTTCCTACCTCACCGCTAACATCGCCGTCTCGCTCATCGGCGCAATTCTCGGCGGCTGGCTCACCGCGCGATTATCTGCGCCGCAACAGCGCAGCAACGTGATGATTCTTGCGGGTCTCGTAGTCCTTCTCTCTGTCGTGACGGCGATGCAGGGAGTCGAGACCGGAACGCAGCCGATGTGGTATCGGTGGATTGTTCCCGTTATCGGCGTGGTTGGAGTACTGATCGGCGGCGGCCTGGGCGCGCGAAGAACTCCTGTCGAAGACCTCAGCTGATTCCGTCAGGCTCCCTGATTGAAAACGATGTCGACTGGAATTCCTTTCGACTTGAGTCTGTCCAGATCCTGCTGCAGAGTCGGTGAGATTGTCCCGTACTTCTGTTGGAATGCGCCGACCGCGTCGTAATCACCATCCCCCTGGAGCGTGAGAATCCGCTCCGCGAGCGCGTTCATGCCCGCCTGAAACTTCGGAAAGTCGACGCGGTACATGCCGCTCGCCGAATCGCGCGTGAACGCTCCCTGCTCCTCGAGGAAGTTGAACGCGACGATGTTCGCCCGGCCGTGCGAGTCGCCACCACCGAATCGCGCTGATCTGAACAGACTGGCGAGAAAGCTCACGTAGTTCCCGCGGATGTCTTCACCCGGAAGCTGACCGTCCTGACTCAGCCTCTGCACCATGTACAAGCCGAGTATGTCGGCTTTTCCCTCCTCGAGCGATCCGTAGCGCTCCTTGATCGCGCTGCGGACGGTGCCCTTCCCAGTGATCGTATTCTTGATTCCGAGACCGTGCGCAACCTCGTGAAACATCGTGTTCTCGAAGAACGCATTGAAGTTGAGCATCGGAAGCTGATCGTCGGCGATAAGCTCCTGCGCGATCGGCATCAGGATTTTGTCGAATTTTGCCTGCATAACGTTCTTGAGCTGCAGCCTTCGCGCTCCCTTCTTCAACTGCACCTCTTCATCGTTCGGCAGATTTATCGCGATCGTCTTGGCACCAGCGTTTGCCTGCCCGGCGTAATAAATCGCGTCGTATGCGTTCAGATCACTGTCGGTTCCCGGCTTTTCTCTCTTGTACTGCTCGGGAACGGGAATCCCGCGCTGCAATGCGGGGAGCATTGACGCGTAGCGCCGCAGCCGGTCGCTCCACGACTTGTCCTTGATCAGCACGTAGGCTTCGTTTGCCGCCTTGTACCCGTACAATTCATCCTCGTACGTCTCGATCGGACCGATGACGATGTCGAGTCGGTTGTTCTTCATGTCCATCCAGGCGAGATCGCTTGGCTGGTAATTGTCGGACAGGAGTGCTTGCGCCCGAAGCTCCAGATAACGCTTGAGTCCCGGATCTTCGGCGAGCTTTGCGGCATCGCGCAGCTTCGCGGCTGCGGCTCCATTGTGCTCGCTGAACGCAACGCTGTACGGAACGATTGTCAAAGTGCGCGTTGAATCGCGGCGGATGATCGTATAGAGACTTTTCAATGAGTCCGCGCGTGCCTTCGGGCCTTTCGCGACCGCCGAGTCGAATTCCGCCTTCGTTATGTCGGGGGGATAGAGGTTCGCTCCATCTGGACGCTTCCCGACACCGGGTACGAACGGCGCGTAGTTGTCGAGTCTGTCCCACGGCCCGTAGTTCATATCCGCAAATCGTCGGGTCAACGAATCATTTACTCGCGCAAGGAGCGAATCACGTGAACCGTAGGCCTGCTCCCAGTAGATGGGGTCCATCTCCTTTGCGGCAGCGACAAGCAGCGGGAGCATTTGCCGCTCCTTTACAGTCAACGAAGACGTGTCGGCGCTCAACGTTACCGGAGTGTACTTCGCGATTCGTGACGCCATGTCCGAAGCGACCGCTGTATCACCACCTGCGATCGCGGAGCCGGAAGAAGCAGATTCCTGCGTGCACGCGGCTTCGATGAGCATCGCGAGCGCACAAACGAAGTACCATCGTCGCAACATCGGAATCTCCTGTTGAGTGAATTACAAGCGCGCCGCCAGCCGGCCCTGCATCGCACCCTCGAGGATCGCAAGCGACATTAAACGCGACCACGCCTGTCTATTCGAGCGTCGAGTATATGACCCAACCGGCGGCTGTCCAGCACGATTCAACAGCGGGATACCAAACAGGCTCACCGGCTCTCGTACGAGCGATCGGGCGTTGGGACCTGACGGCTTACGTCATCAATTGCATGATCGGCGCGGGAATTTTCGGAATTCCCGCATCGCTGTATCGGCTGACAGGCGCATACAGCGTCGCAGCCATCATTGTCGCGGCTGCGATCGTCGCGATAATCGGCCTGTGTTTCGCGGAAGTCGGAAGCGCATTTCGCTCGACAGGCGGTCCCTACCTTTACGCGCGCGCTGCGTTCGGACGAGTCGCAGGCTTCGAGGTTGGATGGCTTCTCTGGCTCGCGCGGATGACCGGGTACGCTGCGGTCGTCAATCTGTTCGTCGGTTACGTCGCCGGGTTCATTCCAGGAGTGTCGAGCGGCATCGGTCGCGTCTCTATCGTTGTCGCGGTCGTCGCGCTTCACACTATCGTCAATCTCGTTGGAGTCCGCGAAGCTGCGCTATTCACGAATGCGCTGACGATCGGAAAGCTCGTCCCACTCGTGGCGTTCATCATTGCCGGATCGTTCTTCGTCGATTCCGGCCGCTTCATCTTCGCATCGCTTCCTCCGATCGCTTCGGGCACTTCCGCAATTCTGTTTGCGATCTACGCATTCAGCGGGTTCGAGCTGGTAGGCGTCCCCGGGGGTGAGATTCGAGAGCCGCATCGATCGATTCCCTTTGCTCTCGTTGCAGGGATCGCAGCCGTTACACTCGTCTACGCGGGCGTGCAATACGTTTGCGTAGGCGCGCTTCCGGGCCTGGGCGATTCGACGCGACCGCTAGCCGATGCGGCGGCGCGATTCGCGCCCGGCGCTTCAGCGGCAATTACACTCGGCGCCGCCATTTCCACTCTTGGCGCATCGCACGCGATCATGCTCGCTTCTCCCCGCATTCTTCTGGCAATGGCCGAAGGCGGCCAGATGCCGGCTGTGTTGGGACGTGTTCATCCGCAGTTCCGGACTCCGTACGTTGCAATCGGAGCGAACGCCGTGATCGTCCTCACGCTTACGTTGGCCACGACGTTCGTATCCGCGCTCACTATCTCCGTTCTCATCCGCGTGCTCACGTACCTGGCAAGTTGTGTTGCACTTCCGGTGCTTCGTCGACGCAGAGAGAGAGTCGAAGGTGCATTCCGATTGCCCGGTGGAGACTGGATCGCGCTCGTCGCGACCGCAGTTTGCATCGGCCTGCTGGCATCACGACCACCGGCGGAAATGATCCAGCTCGCAGCCGCAGTAGGAATCGGTTTAGTGGTACTGCTGCTCGTCAGAAGAAGTGGAACCGCGAGCTATTGACACTCGCTGTCACCGGGCGGTAGCGTCCGTTGACCCAACAATTCCGTCATGACGAACCGACGCGATTTCATCAAGTCCTCCGCCGCAGCGGCAGCCATCCTCGGATCACGGAGTGTACTCGGACTTCCGCTGGCTCCTCCGCCGGCACCGCGCGGGGATGCGTTTATCGAAGATCTGGCGATGGAGGCACTGAACGCCGCACGGTCCGCCGGCGCCTCCTATGCTGACGTGCGACTCGGGAGATACCGAAGGCAGTCGATCAACACACGGGAGCGAAACGTCACCGGCGTTTCCGATTCCGAGTCGTTCGGTCTCGGTGTCCGAACACTCGTCGGCGGCTCGTGGGGATTTGCGGCAACGAGTGTTCTCACGAAGGAGAGCGCCCAGCAAGCCGCGCGCGAGGCGGCGCGACTTTCACGAGCGGCCAAGGCAATTCAGAAACGTCCCGTCGAGCTCGCTCCGGTCACACCTGTCAACGGAACGTGGGCAACGCCGGTCAAGCGCGATCCGATCGAGGTTCCGATCGAAGAGAAAGTCGCGCTTCTCCTCTCGGCTAATGAAGCGGCGCTCAAGGTCCCGAAGATCCGTTTCGTCAACTCGGGTCTTCAGCTCCTCCGCGAAGAGAAAACGCTTGCAACAACCGATGGCACTCTCGTCACCCAAACTTTCATTAGAGTCGGACCGGGCTTCACTGCTACCGCGATTGCCGAGGGCGATTTCCAGAGCTACAACGAGGAACTCGCTCCGCGGGGCCAGGGGTGGGAGTACATCGAATCGCTCGATATGCCGGGCAATGCGGAGCGGTGGGCGTCGCTTGCAGCGGAAAAGCTGACGGCTCGGTCAGTCGAGGTAGGCCGCTACGATCTCATTCTCCATCCAACGAACCTCTGGCTCACGATACACGAATCGATCGGACATCCTACCGAGCTGGACAGGGCCATGGGATACGAAGCGAACTACGCGGGCACGAGCTTTGTCGCTCCGCCCGAGAAGTTCATCGGAAAATTCCGTTACGGCCCGGACTTCATGAACATTCAGGGCGACCGCACGCAGGAAGGATCTCTTTCGCGAGTGGGATGGGACGACGAGGGTGTGCCGGCAGACAAGTGGCTCATCGTCGCTAAAGGAATCTTCATGGATTATCAGACCACGCGCGAACAGGCGGCGTGGATTGCCGCGCTCACGGGAGTCCGCCGATCGCACGGAACTTCGTTCGCGGACTCATGGTCCAGCGTTCAGTTCCAGCGAATGCCGAATGTCTCACTCCTTCCGGGTGACAAGGACATCGGCCTCGATGAGATTGTCGCCGCAACCGATAAGGGAATTGTGATTCGAAACCGCGGCTCCTGGTCGATAGATCATCAGCGATTCAACTTCCAGTTTTCCGGTCAGGTTTTCTACGAGGTGAAGAACGGGAAGATCGCTGGAATGCTGAAGGACGTCGCATACCAGGCCCGCACTCCCGATTTCTGGAATTCGATGGACATGATCGGCGGTCCGAAGAGCTACTGGCTCGGCGGATCTTTCGGCGACGGGAAAGGCGAGCCGTCGCAGTCGAATTCAGTAAGCCATGGGTGCGTTCCCGCGAGATTCAAGAACGTCAACATCGTCAATACTGGGAGACAGTCGTGACGGCGCGTCCAGTTTCGCGAAGCCCGCGTCGGCAACGGCCGCGCTCGTTGTTCGATGCCGTCACGTCGGCAGCGCTTCTAGCCCGGCCCGACGCGAAAGCTCTGGCCGATCGTATTCTCAGGATGACAGCAGCAGATGAGACGCGTGTAGCGATTGCCAGCGATTGGCAGGGCAATACTCGTTTTGCAGGTGGCGAGATAACGACATCCGGTGATTCAACGGACGCCACTGTCACCGTCACCTGCACAGTTGGCAAGCGCCGGGCATCTGCATCAACGAATGTCCTCGACGACGCGTCACTTCGTCGCACCGTCGATCTCGCGCAGCGGCTGGCAAAGCTTGCACCGGAAGATCCGGAGATCATGCCGGAGCTTGGGCCGCAGAACTACAGCGACGTTCCCGGGTTCATCGACAAGACCGCGAATCTCGACGCCGAAGCGCGCGTGGGCGCAGTGAAGCAGGTAATCAGTCGCGGCTCAGCAGCCGGTGGATCGGCAGGGGCGCTGTTTGTTGCAGGATACCTCGAAGCAAACGCTGCATCACGCGCGATCGCGACAAGTCGAGGACTGTTCGCCTATCATCGCTCCACTGACGCGAACCTTTCGACCACGGTGCGAACGCCTGACGGCACTGGATCGGGATGGGCATCTGCAGGTGCCCGCGATTGGAGCTCGATCAATCCTTCCGCGCTGGGATCACGAGCGGCACTGAAGGCTGTCGCGTCGCGAAACCCGGTGGCGATCGAGCCGGGACAGTACACGGTCGTGCTAGAGCCTCAGGCCGTCGCCGATCTGATTCCTCTGTTGGGCGGCGCGTTCAACGCGAGATCAGCAGACGAGGGCCGGAGCCCGTTCTCAAAGCGCGGCGGCGGGACAAAGATCGGCGAGAAGATTGCGGATGAGCGTGTCACGATCTATTCGGATCCGACCGATCCCGATCTACTGTCGCAGCCCTTCGATTCCGAGGGCTTGCCGATTGGCCGGCGCGTCTGGATCGAGAATGGGATACTCAGGAATCTCGTCTACTCGCGGTACTGGGCGCAGCGTCAGAACGCGCAGCCGACCGGGGGCGGTGGTGGCGGATTCGGAGGCTTTGGAGGCGGATTTCCAGGCGGGCTCAAGATGGTTGGCGGGACGAAGTCCCTCGACGATCTCATCGCTGGCACAACGCGCGGGATTCTGATCACTCACTTCTTCTATATAAGGTCGCTCGATACACGGACCGTACTTCTCACAGGTCTCACGCGCGACGGAACGTTTCTCATCGAGAATGGCAAGATCACCAGGAGCCTCAAGAACTTTCGCTGGAACGAGAGCCCGCTCTTCATGCTGGCGAAGATCGAGGAGTTGAGTCGCGCGGAGCGCACCGCTGCCGGCCAGATGATGCCGGCGTTGAGAGCGAAGGATTTCACCTTTACAAGCCTGTCAGACGCGGTCTGAGCGAATGCCAATTAACGCACGTGCAATCATGTTGCCCGCGATAATCGCGGTGGTTGCTTCATGCTCGAAGGGCGAAAGGGTGACGACGGACAGCGCGGCAGTCGCGGCGTCGCCGTCTCTCCCCGCCGGCGAAGCATTTCTTGCTGTTCCGGGCGGCAGGATCTGGTACAAGGTGTCAGGATCGGGAAGTGCGAGGCCGGCAATCCTCCTTCACGGTGGTCCCGGCTTCGGCAGCTACTATATGAAGTCGCTCGAGGCGCTTTCGTCGGACCGGCCGGTGGTGCGATACGACCAGCTTGGCGGTGGAAACTCGCAGCCGGCCACCGACACGATGATGTTCACCATCCCGCATTTCGTGGCCGAGCTCGATTCGCTTCGCGCGCACCTTGGCTACAACAAGGTGCACCTCGTCGGTCACTCGTGGGGGACGATCCTGGCGGTAGAGTATTATCGAGCGCATCCGGAGCACGTCGTCAGTCTTACACTCGCGAGTCCGGCGCTGGACGTTCCTGCGTGGGAGGCAAACGCGCGGCGACTCGTACGCACGCTTTCCGATACCGCTCAACGCATCATCCGGCAGCGCGAGGCCGAAAAGAACTTCGAGGCCCAGGATTACCAGAACGCGCTGATGGAGTTCTATGGAAAGTACGTCTGGCGCCACCCGGATTCTGCCAATCTCGACAGTATTTTCAAAACCGTGAACATGGCGATCTACAACTATATGCAGGGACCGAGCGAGTTCACGATCACGGGAACCTTGAGGAGGTACGACGTCACTCCGTTTCTGAAGAACATCAAGGTGCCTACGCTCTATACAGTCGGTGAATTCGACGAAGCGAATCCCGTCATCGTGAAGCGGTTTGCGTCACTCACACCAGGCTCCCGTTACGAGATACTGGCTGGCTCTGCCCACATGTCGGAGTGGGATGCGCCTGAAGCCATGAACGCGGTGATACGAAAATTCCTTCGCGATGTCGACTCAGGCGCCGCCCAAAAGGTTAAGCGCTAACTTTGAAACACGACGTTCACAGGATCGTACGGCTCCCTTGACGCAGTGTCTCTCATCGCACGGAGTTCTATGCAGGCCCAGGGCTCGAACGCACCGATTGCACCCGCGATAGCGCCGACACCTCAGGCGCCGGTCGCTGTGACAGCGTCGGGCGCTTCAGCGGCGGAGATCTACGAGGCGCTTCGCAATCAACGGCGCGAGCTCACGCGACAGCTCGAGACGCTGGAGGAAACGAGACGGGGGATCAGCAACGAGCTTCAGGACCAATCGATCAGCCCAGCTGATCGGGCGGGGCTTCAGACGCGCATGACCGGAGTCGATCAGCAGATCGCATCGCTCGACCAGGAGATCGCAGCTTCAAATGCGCAGGTAGCGAAGGCAGCAGCCGTTCCCGGTGCAATCGTGGAAGAGCCGGCCCCGCCGAGCTACAACGGCCCACCGGAAGAGGCGTACGTTCTGAGCGGCATCTTTCTGCTAGTTGTCCTCTTTCCGCTCTCAGTTGCGTTCGCGCGACGCATCTGGAGAAAGAGCGCAGTCGCGGTCACTACTTTTCCGAAGGAGCTTACCGACCGGCTCTTCCGTCTCGAGCAGACGGTGGAATCGAGCGCCGTCGAGATCGAGCGAATCGGAGAGGGTCAGCGTTTCCTCACCCGGCTATTCACTGAAGGCGCTGGCGCCCGCGCGCTCGGAGCACCGCAGGAAAAGAGCAACATCGAGCTTCGCCGGTAGCTCGTCGCCTCGCTGGCGAGCGATCAACCCCGATACTACCTTGACGCGCCGCAACTCAACGCTCGTCATATCATCGGGGTGTCCATGCGACTCATCGTCCGAATTCTCGTTGCGTCCCTAGCACTGATCGGCGCGCCTCATCTCGCTGACGCACAGCTCGCAGTAACCGGCCGTGTCACCGCCGAAGGAGGTCGGCCGCTTTCAGGTGCACAGATCCTGATCGAAGGAACGACAATCGGGACGACCGCGTCGGACGACGGGAACTATCGGCTCGTCATTCCGACGCCGCGACCGGGAATGATTCTCCTCGTGCGTTCACTCAGCTACAAGCCGCAGCGCGTCCCGCTGACACAGACCTCGGGCTCACTCGCTCGGGACTTCCGGCTCGCTCCTGACGTGCTTCAGCTCGGACAGGTCGTCGTAACGACGTCGCGCGTCGAGACCGAGCGCGCAACTCTCGGAACGACGATCGCGACTGTCGGAGGCGATGATGTCGAAAAGGCAAATGCGCCGCAGATCGATGCTGCGCTCGCGGGAAAAGTCTCGGGCGCTCTCGTCACTCAGATGTCGGGAACACCCGGCGGCGGCACGAGCGTTCGAATTCGCGGGCTCTCGACCCTCAGCAGGAGTGCAGAGCCACTGTGGATCGTAGACGGAGTGATCGTCGACAACAGCTCGAAGCAGCTCATCGACCTCGGCGGCTATTCATCGAATCGTCTCGCCGATCTCGATCCCAACGAAATCGACCGAATCGAGATCGTGAAGGGCGCAGCTGCCGCAGCTCTTTATGGATCGCGTGCGAATGACGGCGTCGTACAGATCTTCACGAAGCGCGGCCGCTCCGGCGCACTTCGCGGAGCGTTCAGAACCACATACGAATCCGATGACGTCGAGCGTCGCATTGCGGTCAATGAAGCCCCCGTCAACGAAGCGGGCGCGCCCGTAACACGATACGACTATCAGGACGACATTTTCCGCAGCGCCCCACGAATATCGAGCACGGCTTCTTTGTCAGGCGGCGATGACAAAACCGCGTTTTTCCTTTCCGGAACCGTCGAGGATCAGGACGGAGTTCTGCGCGGAACGGACTATCGACGTCAGAATCTGCGTCTCAATCTCGATCGCTCTATTAACGACCGCCTTAAGATCGCGCTCAGCACCGCCTACATAAAAAGCAAAGCGAACATCACCCCGAACGGCGGACTCATCTTCAACCTCGGCGTTTTGACAAGCTTTTTCTTTCAGCCAAACAGCTACCGTCTTTTTCGAGACAGCGTCACCGGAGAATTCCCCAAGGGATTTTCGCTCGCGAATCCGCTCGAGATCATCGCCAACTGGAAGTCGCCGCAGGAGGTCGACCGCTTCATCGGTGGCCTGAACATCACCGCTTTCCCGGTCGAACGGCTTACCGTGTCGTATCGGCTTGGTTACGACGGTCACACACAGAGCTCCAAACTCTTCATTCCCCGAAATTCATCTGCCAACTCGGTTCCGAATGGCGTTTCGGCTTCCGCATCCGACCAGGCCAAGCTCCTCAACTCCGACCTCGACTTGAGCTACGTGATGAATCTTGGGTCGCGACTCAAGCTGACACACGGCGCGGGCATAAACTGGCAGCAGCAGCAGTCCGACATCGTGACGGCCCGCGCCGAGAATCTGGCGCTGCTCACTGAGACTGTTACAGGAAGCAGTCAGTTCGCCGCTGAAGTCCGCGACGACCGGCGCACGCTCGGATTCTACGGCCAGGAACAGATAGCCATCGACGACCGGCTGTTCTTCACCGGCTCCCTTCGCTCGGATGCCTCGTCGGCATTCGGCGCTGAGGAAAGGCAGCAATGGTTCCCCAAGGTCGGCGCAGCGCTGAATCTGTCGGAGTACTCATTCTGGCGTCCGTTCTCACGCGTCGCTAACACGTTCAGGCTTCGCGCAGGTTACGGATTCTCCGGCGGGCAGCCGGCGGGCAGCTATGATCGCCTTTCGAATTACGTGTTCGAGCCCAGTGGTGACAGATCGGGAATCGTCAACAGCGTGCAGCGCGGCAACGAGAACCTGAAGCCGGAGCGCGCGAGGGAGCTCGAGGTCGGCACCGACATGGAGCTCGCCAACGGACGATTCGGAGTCGAGCTCACTTACTTCGACAAGAAAGTCACTGACCTGATTCTGCCGAAGAGCGTCACGCCATCATCGGGATTCACTCAGCAGCTCGCGAACGTCGGCGAGCTGACGAATCACGGAATCGAGCTGATGCTCAAGGCGCTTCCACTTCGCGGTCAGTCGCTGAACTGGACGTCGACGGTGACGTACGCCACGAATGATCCGATGGTCACCAAAGTCAGCGACGGTGGCGCGTTCTTCATTCCGGAAAGCTTCAACATCATTCGGGTGGACGCGAAGCAGCCTCCCGGACATTTCTTCGGAACGACCTACGTACGCGACGCAGCGGGAAACATTCTAACAGCCGCCGGCACTCCGATCGCCGACGCATCGGGCAAGATCGTCGGCATCCCAGCGATTGGCCCGCGTACCATCATCGGGAATCCGAATCCCGACGCGTACTGGTCATTCATCAACGATCTCGGTATCGGACGCTCGGTGTCGTTCCGAATCCAGTTCGACGGCGTCCGTGGCGGGGACATCTTCAACTTCGATCGCCGGCTGCTCGAGACTCCGGCGTTCGGAACGGGCAAAGCCTACGAGGCGGAGCTTACCGGCCAGGTACCCAAAGGTTACTTCCAGGCGCGGCGCAGCATCTTCGAGGAGTACATCGAAGACGGAACATGGACCAAGCTGCGCGAAGCGTCAGTGACATATCTGCTTCCGGCGACCCTCACACGACGACTTGGACGCGGCGCGTCACTCACGTTGTCGGGACGCAACCTCAAAACGTGGACGGACTACACTGGCTGGGATCCCGAAACGAACGCGGGCGCTCAGCGAACGCTCGTCCGCGGCTTCAGCTTCGCGACGGTGCCGATAGCGCGCACCGTTGCGCTCACCTTCAATACGACCTTCTAGGGCGGAGGAAAGTCTCATGCGAAACTTCCGCACCTCAGTCTCAGTGTCGCGGCGACTCGCCGTCGCGCTCGCCGCAACGTCGATGGTTGGCGCGTGCAAGCTCGACGTGACAAATCCCAACGCCGCGACGCAGACTGGAGTCCTCAGCACCGCGGCCGGGCTTCGCGCAGTTGCGATTGGTATGCAGGGCCGGCTCGGCAACGCGGTCGAGGAAGGGATTTACGTGCCGGGAATCATCTCCGGTGAGCTGGGCAACACGAACGCGACGCAGTCCACCACGCGCGAATTCCAGCGCTTTCCAACACTCAGCGCCAACTCCCAGATCGAGGAAACGAACGTCGACCTTCTCGATATCTGGGTGAAGCATTACGGCGTGGTACGATCAGCGAATGACATTCTCGACAACATCGACAACGTCTCGTTAGCTCCCGGCACCAGCGCTGGGATGCTTGCGCTGGCAAAGCTGCACAAGGCGATTGCATTTGGAACTTTGATCGAAGCATTTGAGAAGATTCCGATCGAGAATGTTGCGTCGCCGCAATTCTCCGATCGGGCAACGGTGTTGACGGAGGTGCTCGCACTTCTTGCCGGCGCCAAAGCCGACGCAACGGGTACGCCGCTCTCAACTGAGTTCACGTCGCAGATCCTGGCGCCCGGGTTCGACCTGCTCAACACGATCCGCGCAATGCAGGCACGTTATGCCCTCGCGGCGGGCCAGTATCAGGCCGCGCTCGATTTCGCCAACGAGGTGCCGACGACGGCGACCTCCGTTGTGACATACACGACCCTCGACAAGAATCCGCTTCGAGATCTCTTCCACCTGTCGAAATTCTTCGGAGCTCTGCTCTCCTTCAGAACTGGCGCAGAGGCAGGAGATACGCGTGTCGCGAAATACACGACAGCAACGGCCCTCAACGCGTTCGGCGGTGCTTCGCTCGTCGAAACGAACATATATCTCACCGATGCAGAACCGATTCCGCTGTTCACCCAGGACGAGCTGAGCTTGATCAGAGCAGAGGCATACGCGCGCACGAATCGGCTCGCTGAAGCGATAGCGCAGATAAACATCGTGAGGAGCCGCGCGGGATTGTCGTCGAAAACTGCAGCTGACTTACCGACGCAGGCGGCGGTACTCGATGAGATCTACAGACAGCGCACGTATTCCCTGTTCGCGCTTGGACTCCACTGGGCCGACGAGCGAAGGTTTGGACGTATCTCAGAGGCGAAAGTCAATTACCTGCCGTATCCGTTCACCGAGCGGGCGACCAATCCGAACACGCCGGCGAATCCGGGCTGATCTGGTAACCGGTAACCGGTAACCGGGAACCGGCAGCCGGCAGCCGTTGACTGACGCAACCATGAGGCAGAAACAGCCCCCGATAATCCTCTCTGCCCAGATTATCGGGTTGGCCGTGATCTACTACATCACGGCGCGCGCGGGTCTGCGTCTTGAGGCCGTCGCTGGATTCGCCACTCTTGTCTGGCCACCCACCGGCTTATCGATAGCGGCACTCCTCCTGTTCGGCCGGCGCGTCTGGCCGGGAGTACTCATCGGTGCAATCGCGGCAAATGCCGCATCAGGCGCTCCTCTTCTCGTGGCGCTCGGAATCGGAGTCGGAAACACTCTCGAGGCCGTAACTGCCGCGTCCCTTCTCTCTCGCGTCGGCGGCTTCAGCTTTACGCTCGAGCGAATCCGCGACGCAATTGCGTTCATTCTTGCCGCAGCGCTGGCCACACTGATCAGTGCGACCATTGGCGTCGCCAGCCTTTATGCGGGGTCCATTGTCCGTAGCGGCGGCGTCCTCGACGCATTCGGAGCGTGGTGGCTTGGTGACCTGATCGGGGCCCTCGTAATCGCTCCGCTCATTCTCATCTGGTCGACTCGATTGGTACTGCCGCAGGGACGCGCTGCATGGATTGAAGCAGGCGGGCTCGCGATCGCCGTGATCGTAGTCAGCATGCTGATCTTCGCATCGCCACCACCGCGCGACAGCGCCTCCTTCGCCCAGGTGTACATGCTGTTTCCGCTCCTCATCTGGGCTGCATTACGATTTGGACCGAGAGCCGTGGTGACCAGCGTGTTTGTCGTCTCCGTGTTCGCGATTCTCAGCACTACGCGAGGACAAGGACCGTTCGTTCACCCCCGACTATACGACAGCCTCTTCGCGCTTCAGACTTTCACGGCCGTCGTCGCCTCGACCTTTCTTCTTCTCGGAGCATCGATCGCCGAGCGACGGAAATCGGCCGCGGATCTAGCGATCGCGAGACTCGAATCCGATAACGCCAATCGCGCGAAGTCGGATTTCATCGCCGTGATGAGTCACGAGCTGCGCACTCCGCTCAACGCCATCGCCGGATACGTCGAGCTCCTGCTCCTCGGTGTCGACGGGCCGATGACCGATAAGCAGCGCGAGTCACTGCTCCGTATTCAGCGAAACCAGGAGCACCTCCTCAACCTGATCAACGATGTGCTCGACTTCGCGCGGGTCGAGGCCGGACATCAGATCTTCTCGATCGGCAAGGTTCCTGTTGCGGAAGCGCTGCATTCCCTCGAGCCGCTGATCGAGCCCGATGTAAGACGCAAGGACATTGGATTGATCTTCACGCCAACCGATCCCACCATCACTGCGCGCGCAGACGGAGAAAAGCTGCGGAGAATCCTTCTCAACTTCGTGTCGAACGCCGTGAAGTTCACTCCCCGTGGGGGCGAGATCCGACTCGGCGCCGCTCGTGACGACATTCGCGTTCGTATATGGGTGAGCGACAACGGAATCGGTGTGCCGGCGGATCAGCTCGAGCACGTGTTCGATCCATTCGTGCAGATGGACGTCGGTAAAACGCGGCGCTATGAAGGTGTCGGACTCGGCCTCACAATCGCGCGCGATCTTGCGAAAGGCATGAACGGGGAGGCGCGCCTCGAGAAAAATGACACGGCCGGCTGCACTGCCGTTCTGATCCTTCCTGCGGCATAGATTTGGGACGGCACGTCCAGTGCGACGTGTTTCGTCATCACCCTAGCAAGGATGTTGAATGCAAAGCAAAGCATCTGCTGTCTGGAACGGCGGCCTCAAGGACGGACGCGGAACAGTCTCCACCGATTCGAAGGTTCTCTCCGACGTCCCCTACACTTTCGCGACCCGCTTTGAGCGTCGACAAGGCACGAGTCCCGAGGAGCTAATCGCTGCCGCTCACGCGAGCTGCTTCTCAATGGCATTCTCAGGAGAGCTCGGAAAAGCAGGCCTGACACCCGAATCGATTCAGACAACGGCGACAGTAACACTCGGCAAGACTGATTCGGGCCCGACGGTGGTGTCTTCGCATCTCGAGACCGTCGCACGGATATCGGACGCTGACGAGCAGAAATTCCAGGCAGCAGCAGAAAAGGCGCGAGCAGGATGTCCAATCTCGCGCCTCCTCAACACCGAGATAACGGTTTCCGCAAAGCTCGAGCGTTAGCTCGATGGCGGCAAGCGCGGTCCTCGCCGCGGTCGCGCTCATCGGTTGCGCAACGCTGGCCGAGGCGCAAACGACATTTGATTCGACGAACTTCCGAGGGCTCCGCTACCGACTGATCGGCCCCTCGCGGGGCGGCCGTGTTACGACCGTCACCGGTGTGCCGCAGCAACCGTTCACGTTTTACATGGGCTCGACCGGCGGCGGAGTCTGGAAGACGACGAATGCCGGCGTCACCTGGGCGAACATCTCCGACGGCTACTTCGCTGTCGCATCGATGGGTTCGATCGACGTTTCCGACTCCGATCCGAACGTGATCTACGCCGGCACAGGCTCGGAAGGGTTGCGAAGCAACGTCTCCATCGGCCGTGGCGTCTACAAGTCGATCGACGCGGGAAAGACGTGGACATTCGTCGGACTCCGCGATGCCGGACAGATCGGCTCGATCGTGATTCATCCGACCAATCCGAACATCGCATTTGCGGCAGCGGTGGGAAATCCGTTCAGACCCGGCGCGGAGCGCGGCGTGTATCGAACACGCAACGGTGGTGCGAGCTGGGAGAAGGTTCTGTTCATCTCGGACTCTACCGGCGCCGTTGACATCGAGCTCCAGCCCGGAAACCCGAGCGTCGTCTATGCCGCAGCCTGGCGCGCCGAGCGAAAGCCGTGGACGATCATCAGCGGCGCGATGGAAGGCGGGATCTACAAGAGCACCGACGGCGGAGCTACCTGGGCGCGACTCGGCGGCGGTTTACCGAGCGGACTTGTCGGTAAGGCAGATCTCGCGGTCTCGCGCGCGAAACCCGATCGCGTCTACGTGCTGATTGAAGCAAAACCCGGCAGCGGACTGTATCGATCCGACAATGCCGGCCGCACCTTCGTTGCAGTTGATACAACGACCCGCGGTCTCATCACACGACCGTTCTATTACACGAACATCGACGCGGATCCAACGAACGCCGATGTCGTGTACGTCGGTACCGAGGGCTTCTACAAGAGCACTGACGGCGGCCACACATGGGCGACGATGTCGACTCCACACGGCGACAATCACGACATGTGGATCAATCCAAACAACAATCAGATTCTGATCCAGTCGAACGACGGCGGAGCGAACGTGTCCCTCGACGGCGGCCGCACATGGTCGACGCAGCTCAATCAACCGACTGCGGAGATCTACCAGGTTTACGTCGACAATCAGATTCCTTATCGCGTGTACGGCGCTCAGCAGGACAACAACAACGAGCTGATTCTTCCGAGCCTGCCCGTCAGAGCAGCAGCAGTCGACGATCCAATCCAGAGCTGGACGCCCGGGCCGGGATGCGAGACTGGTCCCGTTGTTCCAAACTGGGCGAGACCCGACACTGTTTACGGCGGATGCAAGGGACTCTTCTCGCGAATGTCGCTGCGCACCGGGCAGGAGAAGCAGTACTGGGTCGGAGCGCAATCGCTGTACGGAAATCCCGGGAAGGATTTGATCTACCGGTTTCAGCGAGTTTCGCCGATTGAAGTCTCGCCACACGATGCCGGCACCGTGTACCACGGATCGCAATTCGTTCATCGCACACGTGATGAAGGAGTGACCTGGGAGCGCATCTCGCCGGATCTCACGTGGAATCCGCCCGAGCGCCAGCAACGAGTGTCTGGCGAGCCGATTACGATCGATGTAACCGGTGAGGAGACCTACAGCACTCTATACGTCATTCGTGAGTCAACGGTAGCTCGCGGACTAATCTGGACTGGCGCGAACGATGGGCCATTCCATGTGACGCGCGACGGAGGCCGCACCTGGACCGATGTGACACCGCCCGCTCAACCGAAGGGCTGCCGCGTCCAGAACATCGAGGCGTCTCCCCACCGCGCGGCGTCCGCTTACTACGCGGTGCTTTGCTACGTGCTTGGCGATTTCCGCCCGTATCTATGGCGCACCGACGATTACGGACGCACGTGGACACTGCTCACCACTCAATTCAATGGGATCCCTTACGATTTTCCCACTCGCGTGGTGCGCGAGGATCCGGTCCGTTCGGGACTTCTTTACGCCGGAACCGAATTCGGGATGTTCGTATCGTTCGACAACGGCGGGCGATGGCATTCACTACAGCTGAACCTGCCGGTCACTCCCGTTACCGATATAAAGGTTCAACGCGGTGACCTCGTGATCTCAACTCAGGGCAGATCGTTCTGGATCCTCGACGACGTCGAGCCGCTCCGACAGAGCGATCAGCTCCACTCGAACAATCGTCTGCTCAAGCCACGAGACGCCTGGCGATTGCGATACCAGGCGACATTCGGTGGAGATGAATCGAGCCGCACGCCCGGAACTGACCCACAGTATCCTCCTCCCGGAGCGATGATCGATTACTGGCTTGGATCGTTGACCAGTATCCCAGTAACCGTCGAGATCGCCGACGCAGGAGGTAGGGTCATTCGCCGATTCACGAGTGAATCGCGCACCGCTGATTCGTCGTCGATCCCCGTGATGGATTCCCTTCCCCGTCTCGAGGGATTCACTCCGCGCCTCTCCCGCAATGCCGGACTCAATAGGTTCACCTGGGACCTTCGCTACGCCGGCCCATGGGACGCAAACGCGCGACAAAGTGGTCGTGGCGGGCCGATGGTGCTTCCGGGCACTTACTCGGTTCGACTGAATGCCGGCCCGGTCATCGAGACGCGCAGTCTTACACTGCGAGGCGATCCGCGCATCGCTCGCGACGGTGTCACCATTGACGTCCTTCGTGAGCAGCTTGCTCACAATCTTCGCGTACGCGATCTCGTTTCGGAGGTCAACATCGCTGTCGCGCAGCTCGACCGCGCACGACGCCAGGCCGCGGAGGGATCGGCGCGACGGCTTCAGCTCGATTCTCTCTATCGTCTGCTCGTGACGCCACCGATTCGATACAGCCATCCTGCGCTTCAGGCTCAGATTCAGTATCTCTATTCAGCGATGATCGGTGCGGATCAGAAGGTGAGTCGGGACGCAGCCGACCGATACAGGGTGCTCAGGCAGGAATTCGACGAGGTGAAGCAGACGCTACGATTGCGGCCTCAGGACTAACGGCCATTGACGATCGACGATTAAGCGAACTGAGGATGAGCGGAAACCCGGAAACTTCACTTTTCCAGCCCTCCGCAATCCGCAATTAGTCGTCGATCTTCGATGGCGGTTGGTCCTGAGGCCGCAATCTCCAAAAAATGGAACCGTTTGCGGATTTGCGACGTTTAATAGAGGTACCCATGGAATCATCAAGGAGAAACATGATCGCCAGATTTGGAACAGCCGGAATCTTGCTAACCGGCGTGACCGCGGCACTGTTGCTCATCGCCGGACGCTCGACATCCGCGACCGCTGCGATCAGCCCACTGCCTCCGCCGACTTTCGACGCGCCCCTGGCACCGAAGCACGGTCAGGATACTGCGGTTCTTGCGGGCGGCTGCTTCTGGGGAATCGAAGAGGTTTTCCAGCACGTGAAGGGCGTCAAGGACGCCATGTCGGGTTACGCGGGTGGAACTGTCGCTTCACCGTCGTATGAAGAAGTGAGCTCAGGTGAAACCGGGCATGCCGAATCAGTGCTCGTTATCTACGATCCTGCCGAGATCTCGTACGGGCAGCTGTTGAGGATCTTCTTCTCGGTCGCGCACGATCCAACGCAATTGAACCGTCAGGGCCCTGACGTGGGCACACAGTATCGCTCGGCGATTTTCTACCGCAACGATCTGCAGCATCGAATCGCGAAGAGCTACATCGAGCAGCTGACGAAGGCAAAGCTCTTTTCCAAGCCGATCGTGACGCAGGTTGCGCCGCTGTCGCGGTTCAACATGGCGGAGGCATATCACCAGGACTACGCGCGGCAGCACCCGAATCAGCCGTACATCGTATTCAACGATGCACCGAAGGTGAAGAACCTCAAAAAGGATTTCGCGAGTCTCTACCGCTAGGAAAGGTCGTATCGCTTCGGCAGGCCGAGCGGGGAAAGGAGCCACGGAGATTTTCTCCCGATAAAACTCGGTTTAGGTATCGCATCAATGCCATTCGCCGAGGAAAGTCCATGACTCTCGAGCCACCCCGAATCTTCGGCGTCCACGAGCCGAAAACGCTCGAGCAACTGAACGACGTTGCGAGCCGGGCAGAGTACGCGGCATTGATGGCGGATGGGCACGCGGGATACGTCATGCCGATCGGCGGCGTCGCGGCGTATGACGACAAAGTCTCCGTTGTCGGAGTCGGCTTCGACATCGCCTGCGGCAACGCCGCAATCCGCACCGATGTCCACGAGTCGGAGCTTTCACACGAGCAGCTCACACGACTCGCCGACGCGATTCAGCGGTCGATCAGCTTCGGAATCGGTCGAACGAACGACGCTGATGCACCTGAGCTCACCGAGCATCCATTGTTCGAATCAGCAGCATGGAGTGCGCTTCCCGCTGCCGCCGATGTTCAACGCCTAAACAAAAAAGCCCGCGCTCAGCTCGGCACTGTCGGCTCAGGAAATCACTACGTGGACATTCTCGCAGACGAAGAAGGCCGCATATGGGTCGGCGTGCATTTCGGATCGCGTGGACTTGGTCACACGATCGCATCCGGATTTCTGGCGCTCTCGCAGGGCAGGAAATGGGGCGACCGTGCTCCGGAAAACGAAGTTCTACTCCCTCTGAGCTCAGGACAGGGAGAAGGATACTGGGAGCTGATGCAGCTGGCGGGTGAATATGCTTATGTGGGTCGCGAATGGGTTGCGCGCCGGGTTGTACAAATGCTTGGGGGACAGGAAGAAGATCTCGTCCACAATCACCATAACTTCGCCTGGAAGGAGAAGCACCACGGCAGTGATCTGATCGTTATACGAAAAGGCGCGACACCCGCATTTCCGGGCCAGCGCGGATTCGTGGGGGGATCGATGGGCGATGATGCAGTCATCATCGAAGGTGCATCGAATGACGCAAGCGGCGATGTCGGTGAGATCCAGGCCGGTGCCTTGTTTTCGACGGTTCACGGAGCGGGCCGCGTGATGTCGCGCACTGAAGCCGCGGGAAAGCGACACTGGCGGACGCGTGCGGTAAAAAAGCCAGGCCGTATTTCACGCGAGATGCTCGATTCCTGGATCCGGAGCAAAGGCGTCATTCTGCGCGGCGGCGGACTCGACGAGTCGCCGCACGTTTACCGGCGCCTTCCTGAGGTTCTCGACGCTCAGGGCCCGACCGTGAAGGTGATCCATACGCTCCGGCCGCTCGTCGTGGTCATGGCAGGGGAGAACGAGCTGGATCCGTACAAGGACTGACCTGCCTTTACCGTCTGAGGTTGTTGCAGCAGCGCCTCGTCTTGGCTAGTTTCGCGCTCGGCACCCTTTGCGGGCGGCGCCTCAAGAAATCTGACGCGATGACGAGGTAACCAGGTGGCTACTGAATTCAACCGCGTAGTTTCGAAGTTCGAGAAGCGCTACTCCGATTACTTCGCGGGCAGGAGCGGACCTTCATTCGCAATCCGCTCGCCGAACGGCACGTCGCATGTGCTCGGTAAGGGCGAGCCATCCTACACGTTCGTGGCTACCGATCAACGCGGGGTCGATGCGCTCTCGTCACTCGACACGCTGATAATCGGTGAGGCGTACTTGAGTGGCGCGGTCGACCTCGAAGGCAGTATCGAGGCGGCGCTGGCGAATCGTGAGTTCTTCCCGGATACGCACCCGCTCATGACCGCGTGGCGATTCATCAAACCGAAGCTCACCGGGCAGGTGCGCAGCGACCAGCGCTTCATCTCGCATCACTACGATATTGAATCCGATTTTTTCCTTCTGTTTCTCGACAGCCGCCATCGCTGCTATTCGCACGGCCTGTTCAACGCCGACGAGGAGCCGCTCGAGGATGGAATAACGCGCAAGCTCGATTTCGCTCTCGATTCGATAGATGTTCGGCCCGGCGACCGGGTTCTCGACGTCGGCGGTGGATGGGGATCATTCACTGAGTACGGTGGAAAGAAGGACGTCGAGGTCACTTCGATCACGATCTCGCGCGAATCCGAGCGTTTTTTGAACGCATTGATCGAGCGGGAGAAATTGCCGTGCAAGGTGTGCTTCGAGCATCTGTACGAGCACCAGCCCGATCATCCGTATGATGCGATCGTCGTGCTCGGAGTGACCGAGCATCTTCCTGATTACGCGAAGTCGCTTGCTAAGTATCGATCGATTCTCAAGCCGGGCGGCAAGATTTATCTCGATGCCAGCGCGCAACGGAAGAAATACGACATATCGAGCTTCCTGGAGCGCCACATTTATCCGGGCAACGGCTCGCCGATGTGCCTTCACGACTATCTCAAGCACGTTGCAGAATCTCCGTTCCAGCTGGAGGGAGTCTACGACGACCGCGACAACTATCGGATTACAGCGAAGTACTGGGCGGAGCGGCTGGATCGCGGCAGGTTCGAGGCAGAGCGGCGCTGGGGTCTCGCCCAGTACCGGAAGTTCAGGCTCTACCTCTGGGGATGCTACGACGGATTCAAGAGGGACCAGATTCAGGCGTACCGCGTGGTGCTTGGATTGCCGTCGATGGCTTAGCGGGCAACCGGTAACCGGCTACCGGCTACCGGTTACCAGCGAGAAGTCGTACTCCAGCTTGATCGTATCCTGAACACTGATCAGCACCGGCACTCGCGGCTGCGAGAGATTGAAGTCCGCAAAGTTGAACGCCGTGCTTGCGCTCCCCGTTACCGACGAACCCGCAGCCTTCGCAGTGACCTTCCACGTCACCGGCTTTGTCACGCCGTGAACCGTGAGGTTTCCAGCTACGTCGAACGTGTGAGTTCCCGAAGTCGGAAGAGTCTTCGGCAGTCCGATGATTGCCGTCGGGGTGAACTCGACGGTCGAATACTGATCAGTCTCGAGGATTCTCCGTCGAACGTAGTTATCCCGCATTTCGCGGTCACTCGTGAGCGTTGAGACGTCGACGACAAACTTCGATTCTGCTGGAACGATCTTTCCGTCCTTGTCGAGGGTAATGCCGCCTGATACAGCCGCGGTCTTACCGATTGCGTCGTTAGGCAGCGGAAGCTTCACCAGCTGCTCGCGGATTCTGTAGCGCACTTCGTTGCCGCTGGGCGCAACTACAAGCTTGAGCGCAGCAGCGGAAGTCGTGGCCGGCTTCGTCTGAAGCGCCGGCGCAGGTGTCATTACCTCCCAGGAAACGGACTCCGCCGGCGTCGCCGCAATCGACTTCGCCGGCGCAAACTTCACCGCAACGACAGCAGCCAGTGCCACGCCGGATGCCAGAAGGATTTTCATCGACCGCATTATTGCTCCGAAATTCAAGTGGTATGGTTGTTTTGACAGAAAACCGCCGAAAAAGGTCCAATTGTATTCTCCGGCGCTTTGTGATGAGTACGCAGGATACTCCTGGCTTGTTGAACCACTTGACGGGGCATGCCTCTGCCTTTTGCACCATGCCGCTTACCCGTAGTTTCGGGGATCGGGGGGAACACATGGCTGATCTGAGCAGCGCGCAGGAGGAGGTAGATCGGTTTCCGTATACCACACGTCTGAACGTTCTTTACCCGCCTCTCGCGATTATCGACATCGGCGATGTCGCAGACCAATGCACTGAGAAGTGGTTCAATCAGACTCTATGCCGAGTCAACGAATCTGTCGTCCGCATGGCGGTGATCGAGGGCGAGTATCACTGGCACAAACACGATGAGGAGGATGAGTTCTTCTACGTCGTCGAAGGAAGGCTCCTCATTGATCTCGAGCACGACAGAACCGAGGAGCTCGCTCCTCGACAGGGATTCGTCGTTCCCAAAGGTGTGCTGCATCGGACCCGGGCACCTCTTCGATCGGTGATTCTCATGGTCGAGAATGCGAGCGTCATTCCAACCGGAGATCCTTCGCCGCCCGAGTCCGCGAGATAGGCAGATGGTATCGGAGAACGCCGGGATGATCGGACCCGAAGAGCCACTCGGCCTCTTTGCCACTCTGGCTGAGAAGGCGCGGGGGATGTCGACGGGAGCGCTGGCGACGCTGTCGCTCTTCAGTTGGGTTGCGATTGGGTTGTGGTCGATTCCTGACGGAATCCCGAGGGCAGTTCCCGCGCCCATTCTTGCTGTAGGTACCTTCGGCCTCTGGGGAATGCTCGATCACGTTCGTGCGAGTTATGGGGTCGGCCGCCCACGCCTATCGGCTGCGATCGAAGCGAGCAAGACCTTCGTCGCCACAGTTGGCACGTTTGCAATTCTGCTGGTGATGTTCACCCTGCTCGGCAAACTCCTTGGCGTTTTCATTCTTTGAGGTTGTAATTCCAGGTATACTTCCGCCGCTATGCAAAACGGAGGGCCTTGCGCTTGACTCGTAACCGACTCAAGGGTTATTCGCTCATATCACGCAACACAAAAAGAGAGGTCATATGCGCGCATCACTGATCATCGCAACGCTCGCGGCTGCATCAGTCGCCTGCACGCAGCAGAAGCCGGTGCCGATCCCGGCTCCGACGTCTGTGCCCGAGCCCGCTCCAGCTGCGGCCGCTCCCGCAACTACGGTGTCGATGCCAGCAGCAGCGGACCCGGATAAGGTCGTAGCGGGTGGAGGAATATCAGCCGCGGGTTGGATGGGTCGCGTCGACCCGCAGGCGGCGAAGGCTGGCAGAACCATCAACGAAGCGAAGTTCGTGACGATGGGAGACGGCTTCCATGTTACGGCCGGTCCCGCCGCGATTTACTGGAATGCCGCCAATACGGCCACCGGCAACTACACGGCTACAGCGACGTTCTCGCAAACGAAGGCGTCAGCGCATCCGGAAGGATACGGACTGCTGATCGCCGGACACAATCTCGACCAGCCGACTGAGAGCTATCTCTATTTTCTCGTGCGACAGGATGGGAAGTTCCTCATCAACCATCGGGCTGACGACAACACCGTTCACAAGATGGTGGACTGGACTGCGAACCCCGCAGTGCACGCCATCGATGCGAGCGGCAAGGCGACGAATGCGCTATCGGTAGTTGTTGGAAGCGGTGCGGTGAGCTTCCGCGTCAACGGAACGGAAGTACACTCGATTCCGCGCGCAACGCTCGACAGCGGCGGCGATCACTCGGGAACGACCGGGATCGTCGGATTGAGAGTCAATCACAACCTGGATGTTCATGTATCTGATTTCGGGGTGAAGGCGGGTTAACGACTGATCGACAAGGCGCGCTGACTGCCGGCTGTCAGCGCGCCTTCGTAGTCTTATGTGAACGTGTCACACGACCGGGGATCTCCTGACTGGTATCCCCGGTTGAACCACTCCGCCCGCTGTGCTGCCGAGCCATGCGTGAACGAGTCGACGTTCACGCGACCCGTTGTCTGCGCCTGTATTCGATCGTCGCCAACCGCTGACGCTGCGTTCAGCGCCTCCTCAACGTCGCCATGCTCGAGGAGCCTCCGCTGATCGGTTGAGTGAGCCCACACTCCGGCGTAGCAATCCGCCTGCAGCTCGAGTCTCACCGATAGCTGATTCGCTTCTCCCGGATTCGACGCCTGGAATCGTCGCACTTGCGCGTCTGTTCCCAGAAGATGCTGAACATGATGTCCCAGCTCGTGCGCGAGCACGTAAGCTTGTGCAAAATCTCCTGCTGCGCGAAACCGATTCTGAAGCTCGTCGTAAAAAGCGAGGTCGATGTAGACCTTCTCGTCATTCGGACAGTAGAACGGGCCCATTGCAGACTGGCCTATCCCGCATGCGGACTGAGTCGAATTCCGGAATAGAACGAGCTTGGCAGGCTGAAACTGCGTCCCGTTCTGAGAGAGAATCTTCGACCACGTGTCCTGCGCATCGTCCAGGACGAACGAGACGAATTGAACGTCGCGCTCCTCTCGTGCGGAATCTTCCGGAGTCATTGGCGCCGATGCGCCGACACCCGGCTCGACGCCGAGATCCTGAAAGAGATTGCGGCCGGTAAGCAGGCTCAGGGCGAGCACGATCACCGCTCCCCCAATTCCGAGCCCGCGGCCGATTCCGCCGCCGGACCTTCGATCCTCGAGATTGCTGCTTCTTCCTCCGGGAGTCCACCGCATTTGTACCTCCGATCGGGCACCTGACCCGATGGGTAAAGGGCAAGAATCTCGCCGTACTATAACTGACGCCGGCTGGTGGACTCTGTGCCCCCTTCCGGTCAATTTCTGCCAAGTGAGCAATCCCGATCGCTTCAGTTACGATGATATCGCCGACGACTATGCTCGCGGCGTCGATTCGGCGCCGTACAACGCGTTGTACGAGCGACCCGCAACGTTATCCATCCTGCCCGATGTGCGCAGCTTGCACATCCTCGATGCCGGCTGCGGTCCGGGTTGGTACGCGGAAGAGCTGCTGAAGCGAGGAGCGAGACTTAC
The DNA here is from genome assembly GCA_036560025.1 of Gemmatimonadaceae bacterium. Lineage (GTDB taxonomy): Bacteria > Gemmatimonadota > Gemmatimonadetes > Gemmatimonadales > Gemmatimonadaceae > UBA4720. The sequence continues at coordinate 28,541 of DATBRZ010000152.1, forward strand.
TGCTGTCGATGCCAGTCCTCGCATGCTCGCGCACGCAAGACAGCGTCTCGAAAAGGCGGGCTTCATTCCCGATGACGAACTCGCGGCTCCACGCGTCGCACTTAAAGTGCACGACCTCGCTGAACCGCTCGACTTCATTCCTGATGGAAGCGTCGACGGAGTTCTGTCGCCGCTCGTACTGCATTATCTCCGCGACTGGCGGCCCACATTGAGAGAATTTGCGCGGGTCCTGCGACCGAACGGGTGGCTCGTGCTGTCGACGCATCATCCGGCAACTGAGGCTCATCGATTCGCAACGAAGCATTATTTCGACGTCGAGCTGGTCGAGGATACGTGGAAATGGCTGGGCAAAGTCCGATTGTACCGCCGGCCGTTGACGGAGATAACCGAATCACTCATCGATTCCGGGTTCGTTATCGAGCTGCTGCGCGAGGCTCTGCCTACCGACGAATTCCGGCTGCTGCATCGGAAGAGCTACGATCGTATTCTTCGCCATCCCGACTTCCTTCACATTCGCGCCCGTCTTCGCTGAGGTACAAATGCGCGCACGCAACGCCATCGCACTCTTTTTTCTGACGACAATACTCGGCGGCATCGGTGGTGTCGGGGGATCAATGCTTGGTCATGCATTTGGGCAGGCCGGGCTCTTCGCAGGCGGAATCATTGGAGGACTCGTATTGGCCGCTACAGCGGCGAAGCTTGCTGCGGTGTTTAACTGGATCCCGCGCGAGGCGTTCGCTCGAACCGTGCTCGGTGCTGCAATTGGCTTTATCGCCGGTGCTGCGATAGCGGTCAATACGTTATCGAGTCCCGTCGGACCATTTCTTGGCTCGCTGCTGACCGGCGTTGGAGCGGTACTCGGCGCGCGCAGTCATATTCAAGGTCCACGAAGCAACACGAGGGCAATGTAATGACGGTTCCGCTCATAGTCGGGCTGCTAGTACTGTTGATCCTGGGAATCATCGCGGTGTCTGCCCGCCGAGGAAGCGGTACGTCGACCGGAACTCAGACGCTTGTGATTGTCGTCCTCGCGATCGTAGTTGTCGTCTTCCTGCTTTATCGATTCGTGGGAATTCCGTAGGCTAGCGCGGATTGCCCGCTTCGAAAGCGGCGACGTCCGCATAATACTTCTGCGCGACGGCTGCTGTCCCCGGGATTGTGTATACCTCGGCAACCGGTCGCGCGATGACTTGAGCGACTACGTTGGCGACCTCGTCCGGAGTCTGGGCCACCATCTGACCTGACGGCGTCCACGGTCGCGCACCACCGGCGCCGATCACATGCTCCGCAAATTTCGTCGAGACGAGCCCCGGCATCACGAGCGAGACATGGATCCCGGGATATCTGGTGCGCAGATCCACACGGAGGTTGGCGGTGAGCGCGTTGAGCGCGGCCTTCGCCGCATTGTATGCCGATCGATGCGTTGCTACCGGCACCCGGCCCAGAAATGATGAAATGTTGATGAGGTGGCCTGATTCTCTTTCGATAAAATGGGGAACGATTGCCTGCATTCCGTACAGCGCCGATTTCACGTTGACCGCCATGATTGCGTCGAAGTCCTCGTCGGAAAGCTCGAGCACAGGCCGCGTGATGCCTCGACCCGCATTGTTGATCCAGATGTCGACCGAACCGAATTTCGAGATTGCCCGATCACGCAGGCGCTCGACCTGATCTCGCTTTGTCACGTCGGTGGGTACAACCAGCGTATTCGTTCCGGACTGAGCGGCGACTTCGCGCAGCATCTGCTCACGCCTCGCGGCTAGCACTACAGAGAAGCCATCACTTCCCAATCGCCGTGCGATCGCTGCACCGATCCCCTCGCTCGCGCCGGTGATGACGACGACCTGAGAGCTCATCTAGCGCTGCGCCGCTTCGTTGATTCGGAAGAGCGCCGGTGGTGCTGAGGCGAGCACTCGCGCTCCGTACAGGCATACGTCGACATAGGACCGTTCTGCTGTAGAGCATGCTGCGCGCCGTCCGGTTTCTTTTGCCTCCAGTGCAGCGATCTGCTCTCCGACCGCCTCGTAGCACTTCATCTTGTCGTTTTCGCGTGTGAGTTCAGTGCAGAATCGCATCCCGTCGCTGTACCGTCCGTTCAGATCGACGAAATTCTTGACGAGCCCGATGAAACACCACGGTCTGAACCGCTCAGCCGAGAGAGAGCAAAGCCGAATCGATTCGGCATAGCCTTGGCCCGTGCGCGAGCTGATGTCCCGGCCGAGGCTCTGATGGCACAGGGTGCGCATTGCTGCAGGGGCCCGCTCGCAGGTACGCGCTGCGTCCGCGACATTGCCGCCGTTCCAATACAACATCACCGACGTTTGCATCTCGTAGCACGCGCGCAGATAGCGCTCGCTCATAATTGAGCAAGGATACAGCGGATCGTTTGCGTCGAGTGCGCGGAATGGCTGCGACGAGGTGGACTTGCCGGACATCGCGTGTGCATCGTGCACGCTGTGATTACCTGCCGCGGCCGATCCCGCTGAGCCGTGTGCCCCGAGACCGTGAGACGGATGTGCCGGCATCGTGGCGTTTACGATGTTCTCCATGAATGCCCCGCCGTAACACGAGTGCCGCTCCCAGTCATCGGGCAGGCGATCGCAAGAGGCGAGACTCGCGCGCAGATCATGCTGATAGAACATCGTGAGGCCGTGTCCCATGCCGTGCACGCACTGGAAGAGAATCCATCGCTGGGCCGGGTCAGTTCGAAAGGGGGCGCACAATCTCGTGATTGCGGCAGAGTCCACTCTGCGAAGTCGATCGAAGTACGACTCGATCACGCCATGATAGCAACCGGACTGGAACGCAACCGTGCATTGCGCGAACACCACTGCAATCGGACGACCGCTCGATCCTGCGCTGATTCCGATCGAGTGCGCGTAGAGATGATCATCCTTGCGAATTGCAGGATCCAGCCGGGTGAGTACTCCGAGCGTAGAGATTGCTGCGGTGACGGAGCCCGCTCGAGCGGTTGCATTGAGCGAATCCTGAAAGCATTTCGTTCGTTTGTCGCCGTAATTGGAACCGCAGACGGCGATCAAGCGTCGCGCGACCTGCGTCGAATCGGGACGCGCTGCGCGCTGTGCTTCCGCGCCTGACCCCATAAGAGCGAGGCCGCACGCGAATAGCGCGCGCGATACGATGCTGTTCACGTCGTTGTGCTACTCAGTATCGAAATGTCAGCGTCCGTTGCAGCTCAGCGCCGGCGGCGCAGTTGCGAGGTTTCAGTCTATCCAGCGACCGGCAATGCGGGTTTTGCGAGAGCCAATGTCTCGTCTTCTCTGACGCTCGCGATTTCGACAGAGGGAATCATCCTGCATCCAGGCTGATCCGCCACCGCCGCCGACACAACCGCCGCTGCGACATCCGTCGCCTTCACTGCTCGAAATCTACGCGGGGCGGCGAGAGAGAAGAACGCGGCCACGCTCTCCATTGGCCTTGCCTGACGACGCTGGCCTGTAAGAACCGACGGACGCACGATCGTGAGCGACCTGTAGGGAAGCAAGCCGAGCTGCAGCTCGAGCTCGCCCTTCACCCTGCCATAAAAGAAAGGGGAGTGGACGTTCGCGGACATCGCGCTCACGAGGAGAAAATGGCGCGCTCCCTTTTCTCGGCCGAGGTGCGCGGCGGTGAGTGGGTAAAGCAGATCGACCGTCCGGAAGGCCTGACGCGATCCCGCCTGCTTCATCGTCGTGCCCAGCGCGCAGACGATCTGATCGACCTGGAACAATGAAGCATGACGCGTCAGATGATCGAAATCCACGACATGCCATTCCACTCTCGACGGTTCCGATTCGGCATCCGGCGGGCGGCGGGTCAGGGCAATGACGCGGTCGTAGTCATCGCGCGCAGCAAGAAGCCGGAGGCACTCGCGGCCGACGAGTCCGGTCGCCCCCAGGACGAGCACCGAGCGGCTCATGACTCGAAATCTGAAGTTAGGGGCGACGGCATACTATACAGGGACGCGCGAAGTCGCTCCCTGTTACACGAAGGGCCCGTCGCTTGGACGGGCCCTCTGGCAAATTCATGCTCTTCGGCCTGCTCAGCCTTCGCCGTCGGTGTAGGCGACCACGGGGACGATGGGGTCTGACAGGTTGTAATCGTCTGATTCCATCGGAATGACCTTGGACGGCGTCTCCGGCCGGGGCGGCTGCTCCGCCGGGATGCCCGTAACCGCCAGAACGATACGCCGCTGAATCGGATCGACCTCGAGAACGCGAACCTCGAGGTTCATTCCCTCGTAGACGATGTCGGCGGGACTCGCCACCGGCTCCCCGAAGTTCAGCTGGCTCACCGGAACGAATCCCTCGATGTCGTTCCCGATATCGACGACGACACCCTTGTCCATCAGGCGCACGACGGTGCCCTTGAGCTCCGTCCCAACCGGATACGTCTCACCGATCTTGAGCCAGGGATCTTCCTGAGCCTGCTTGAGACCAAGGGAAATCCGTTTGTTGTCGGCGTCGATATTGAGAATCACGACGTCGACCGTGTCGCCCTTCTTCACGACTTCCGAAGGGTGCTGGACGCGCTTGGTCCAGGACATGTCCGAGATGTGAATCAGCCCGTCGATTCCTGCCTCGATCTCGACGAATGCGCCGAAGCTGGTGAGGTTGCGAACCTTCCCTGTGAGACGCGTACCGATGGGGTAGCGCTGCGGCAGCATCATCCACGGATCCTGCTCCGTCTGCTTCATGCCGAGCGAGATCTTCTCTTCGTTCGGATCGACCTTGAGAACGACTGCTTCGATCGTCTCACCGATCGAAACGAGCTTCGATGGATGACGTACGTTCCGTGTCCAGCTCATCTCGCTGATGTGCACGAGACCTTCGATGCCCGGCTCCAGCTCGATGAACGCGCCGTAGTTCGTGATCGAAACGACCTTGCCGGAAACCCGCGTGCCGACCGGATACTTTTCGGCGACATCCTTCCATGGATAGCTCTGAAGCTGCTTCAGACCGAGCGAGATTCGCTCGCGTTCCCAGTCGATATCGAGAACCTTGACCTCGAGCTCCTGGCCGATGTGAACCATCTCCGACGGATGCTGAATGCGGCCGTACGACATGTCGGTGATGTGGAGGAGTCCATCCACGCCGCCGAGGTCGATGAACGCGCCGAAGTCGGTGATGTTCTTGACCACGCCCTTCCGAACCTGATCCTTCTGGAGGTCCTTCATCAGCTTGTCGCGCTTCCCCGCCCTCTCCTGCTCGAGTATCACTCGGCGCGAGACGACGATGTTGCGGCGGCGCTTGTTGAGCTTGATGATCTTGAAGTCGAACGATTGACCGAGCAGCTCGTCGACGTTCGGAACGCGGCGCAGGGCGATCTGCGAGCCGGGCAGGAATGCATCGACGCCCATCAGGTCGACGACGACTCCGCCCTTGATCTTCTTCACCAGCGTACCAGTAACGGGCTGATCGTTCTCGTAGGCGACGCGGATGCGCTCCCAGACGCGCATGAAGTCGGCTTTCTTCTTCGACAGAACGACTGAGCCTTCCTGATCTTCGAGGTGTTCGAGGAGAACTTCCACCTCGTCACCGGGCTTCAGATCGGGAAGGTCCTTGAACTCTTCGAGGGGGATCGTGCCTTCGGATTTGAATCCGATGTCGAGCACGACGAGGTTGTCGCGAATATCGAGCACACGGGACTTGACGATTTCGCCTTCCTCGATGGAGGCCATCGTCCCGTTGTACATCTCCATCATTGATTCGAGCTCGTCGGCCGAGTAGTCGTCCTCGTCGTAGAGCTCGGGGCGGAGGTTGGCAAGCGGGCGGAGCTGAGCTCGCTGGAGGTCGCGCTTTTCTCGCGCGGTCAATCCCGTGCCGGTAGCGGTTGAGGGTGAGGTTCGGGTATCAGTTTCTGGCAAGGCGAACACACTGGAATGGGACGCGCATAATCTTTCGCAGGATAGCGATAGGTTATTGCCTCCGTTGATGTTGAGCCTTGTAAAGTAAGGAGGGAAAGCGGGTTAATCAACGACGGAACGGATAATTACGGACTGCGGACTAACTACGGATTACGGACTAACTGCGGACTGCGTACACACTGCGGAATCCCAGTCCGCAGTTAGTCCGCACCGCGTTTCCGAACAGGTCGAATCAACCGGTCACGCTCGCGAGGAATAGTGGCAAGCAGCAGTCGCCGAATCTCCTCGAGTGATTCGAGACGGTCTTTTAACGTTTTCGAATCGAGAACATGAGACGCTGAGTCGTACCAGGTCATACTCTCTCGCGTCGAGCCCAGCGCGTACTCGAAAATCCGTGCGCGGTCGCGTCCGGAGCTCCGTGAATATCCTTCCGCAAGATTTGCGGCGATTGACGAGACGGCGGCGTAGAGCTGCGGCGCGACTTCTTCCGTAACAGGATGGTGCCTCAACTTTTCGGCATCCTCCCAGCTTTCATCACGCAGCTCAGAAGCGACCTGGTACGATCGCATTCGCGATAATCGGTCGTTTTGCCAGTGGTCCGGTATGTTCGGCTGCGCCGGGAAACGATGCATGTCACATGCTATCGAGCTCTCCAATTCGAGGCCCAATCAGTATCCGGCACTGCGAACCATTGTCACGCTGGCGGTGTGTTTTTCCGGAGTGTGTCCGCATTCCGCAGTTAGTACGTAGTCCGCAGTTAGTACGCAGTCCGTAGTTATCTGTTATGGTTTTCCGCAGTGTTTTTCAGACCCCCTTCACTAACTGCACGATCCTTTCCGTCTGCTCTTCCTGCGTCATCTTCGTTGTATCGATCCGAACCGCATCTTCGGCCATCGCACTCTGAGCAGCGTCCATCATGTCTCTCCGCTGAATCGTCGCCGTTTCCGCGATTATTTCATCGGCAGTCGGTTCGCGGTGGAATGTCTCACGAAGCCGCCGCCGCGCGCGCTCCTCCGGCGCCGCAACGAGAAACACCTTCAGCTGCGCATTCGGAAAAACGACGGTGCCGATATCGCGGCCATCGACCACCACATCGCTGCTCTCCGCCGCACGCCGCACCTGCGCGTTCACCCAGTCGCGAACGTGCGGCATCCGCGCGACGAGCGACACGCTTCCGGTTACTATCTCACCGCGCATCTCCGATTCGGCGGACTCGCCGTCGATCAGCGGAATGAATCCATGCTCGACTGGCTGCAGTGTGACCTCGCGCGCCGCTTCCAGCACCGATTGCTCGGTCCACGATTTGGCATCGCCGCCTCTCCGCGCACGCGATGCTGTTGCCGCTCGGTAGAGCGAGCCCGAGTCCACATGGCGGTATCCGAGTGCACGGGCAACAGCCTTTGCGGTCGATGATTTCCCTGATGCAGCAGGTCCATCGATGGCGATCGCGATGTGATCGCTCACGTGCGAATCGACGGCGACGTCGGTGATCCTCCCAGGTTTGGTCGTGCGCCCTGGACGACCGAATCGAGATCGGTCCAGAATGACGGATACGAAATCCTGACGCATTCGGTGTCGTCGATCTCGATCTCGTTCCCGGGTAACGCCGCCAGCACGCCGAACGCCATTGCGATGCGGTGATCGCCCTCCGTTATCACACGGCCCCGAAGCCTGACCTTTGCGCCGTTGACTCTAAATCCGTCGGGCAGCTCCTCGGCGAATGCGCCAAGCGTCCGGAGGTTCGAGACGACCGCGTGAATGCGGTCGCTTTCCTTCACTCTGAGCTCTGCCGCGCCTGACACATGAAGTTCAACACCGGCTTGAGCAGCAACGCATCCCAGAAGCGGCAGCTCATCGATCATCGACGGAACCTGCGCAGCGACAATGCGTGTGCTTCTGAGAGTTGACCGCGATGCAACGACGGTTCCCGTCTGCTCGCCGCCTGCCGCTCCGCGATCTGCGTACCGTACTGTTCCCCCCATTCGACGGAGTGCTTCGAGAAACCCGATTCTCGTCGGGTTGAGGCACACATCGGGAATTCGAATCTCTCCGAATGACGCCAGCACACCGAGCGCGGCGAAATACGCGGCTGACGATGGATCGCGCGGCACATCAAGGTCGATCGGCGCGAGTGCATCGGCCGGTGCGAGTGACACCGTCATGCCTTCGGTCTTAACGCGACAGCCCATCGCGCCGAGCATTCGCTCCGTGTGATCTCGTGATACCGCGGCATCGCGGACCGTCACGTGAATGCGTCCGACTAGTCCAGCGAGAAGGATCGCGCTTTTCGTCTGCGCGCTCGCCGCTCTCGTGCTCCAGACGATCCCCGACAGACCACCGCCGTATATGGTCATCGGGAGCCCATCGTCGTGGTCGAACACGATGCGTGCGCCCATGGCCGTCAGCGGCTCTGCGATTCGGCGCATCGGCCTCCGGCTCAGGCTCGAGTCACCTTCGAGCCGCGAAGTGAATGGTCTGGCTGCCACTCCGCCCGCAATAAGGCGCGCAGTCGTTCCACTGTTTCCGCACATCAACGCCGACGTGGACGCGCTCCATCCCTCGAGCCCTCGGCCGTGCACGACGATTTCATCCGTGAGATCAGGGATCATCATGCCAAGCGAGCTCAGCACGAGCGCCGTTGACTCCACGTCAGCAGAGCGAAGGATCCCGCGAATGCGAGATTCTCCATTCGCGAGCGATGCGAGAATGAGTGCCCGGTGAGAGATCGATTTGTCGCCCGGAACGCGGATTTCACGCGCTGTGTTCATCTGAGCCAGCTCTCGAGAAGCGTCGCGCTGTCGGTCTTCTCGTCGCGATACTTCACAATCACCGGGGTCTGGAGTGAGAGGCGCTCGCTCTCACCCCATTCTCCCTTTACCTGACGGGCGCCGGGAACGACAACGGCTCCCGAAGGGATCTCCAGCGCATCATCAGCGGTCGCCCGATATACAGTCTCTTTGACGAGATCGAAGACCGGCGTCCCTCGGGTCAGAACAACTCCGGCGCCGATCACCGCTCGCGAGCGGACGACAGTGCCTTCGTAGATGCCACAGTTTCCGCCGACGATGACATCGTCCTCGATGACGACCGGAGATGCATTCACGGGTTCGAGAACGCCGCCGACCTGAGCGGCGGCGCTGAGGTGAACGCGCTCGCCAATCTGGGCGCACGATCCCACAAGTGCGTGGGAATCGATCATGCTCCCGGAGCCGATCCACGCGCCGACGTTGATGTACATAGGCGGCATGCATACCACTCCGGGTGCAACATATACTCCGCGCCGAATCGCTGACCCGCCCGGAACGACGCGGACATTCCGTCGCGTGTCGAGCTCGAGCAGCGGATATGTATCCTTGTCGAAGAAAGAGAAATGCGCGGACCCCGGCTCCTGCGTCGGTGACATATCGACGAGCCTGCCGCAGCGAAACCCGAGCAGAATTCCCTGCTTCACCCACGTGACGGCGCGCCAGCGGCCGTGATCGGTTTTTTCTGCGGCCCTCACCTCTCCACTTTCGAGGAGAGAGAGGAGCTGGTCGACCTTCTCGCGCGCGTCTTCTGCGCTCGCCGCCGTATCTGCGAAGAGGGACTCTATCGATGCACTCAACGCAGCGTGACGGGAAGTCACTTCAGGCGCCCGCGACTGCTCCCGCCACCGACAGCGACTCCTCCACTGTGTGCATCAACGACTCCTTGAGGGGCACCAACGGGAGCCGCAGCACATTCTCGATCCTGCCCATCATTGCGAGAGCTGCCTTCACAGGAATCGGATTCGATTCTATGAATGCAGCTACCGTGAATGGCGCAAGTAGCGCCGACAGTCGACGTGCCTCGTCCAGGTCGCCGTTGAGCATCGCTTCGGCGAGCGAGGACACCAGCCGGGGCAGCGCGTTCGAGGTCACGGAGATCACACCGTCGCCACCTTCGGCCATAACGTGCAATGTCAGCGCATCGTCCCCCGACAACACGGTGAAACCGTCAGGCCGGTTGCGGATGATCTCGCCAATCTGCGCAAGATTCCCCGATGCTTCCTTCACCGCTGTCACATTCTCATGTTCCGCAATCTCGAGTGTCGTCGCCGCTTCAAGGTTGCTGCCGGTGCGACCGGGCACATTGTACACGACCACAGGAAGGTCGACGGCGTCGGCAATTGCCATATAGTGTGCGACGATTCCGCGCTGCGGCGGTTTGTTGTACATCGGCGACGTGTGCAGCAGGTGCGTCGCGCCCGCTCGTGCCATCTCGCGCGATAGCGCTATTGCCTTCTGTGTATCGTTGGACCCCGCTCCGGCAACAATCGGCAGTCTTCCGTCAGCGGTCTCGACGGTTATCTCGACGACTCGCCGGTGCTCCTCGAGCGTCATCGTCGCAGCCTCGCCGGTGGAACCGCACGGCACGAGGAAATGGACTCCTTCCGTTATCTGCCATTCGACCAGTCGCCGCAAAGCGTCCTTGTCAATCGATCCATCGCGCGTAAACGGCGTGACCAGAGCTGTTCCGCAGCCAGTGAGGAGCGATCGCCCGCGCGAATCCGTGTCGTTTCGCCCGTGATCAGCCATCGGAGCCTCGTCTTGTGAATCCCAGTACGTCGCGCATTGTGAATACCCCCTTCTTCCCGATCAGCCATTGCGCTGCACGCAGCGCACCATCGGCGAATACGCGTCGGTCACGCGCTTCATGGCGCAGCGCCATCTGCTCGAACGGGCCATCGAAAATTACCTCGTGCGTTCCCGGCACCGATCCCGTTCGCACGCTCGTCACGGGAATCTGCCGTCCGAGAGTGCCTTCCATCGCAGCTGCGATCGCTATCGCAGTCCCCGACGGCGCGTCCTTCTTGGCCGAGTGATGAGTTTCGATTATTGCGGCGCCGAACTCCGGCGCCAGCGCCATTATCGCTCCTGCACGGCGGGACAGCTCCACGAAAAGATTCACTCCAATCGCAAAGTTCGGAGCCCAGAGAACCGCAGCGTCCGCGTCCGTGGCCTGTTTCGTCACGGCCGGCAGTGCGTCGTACCATCCGGTAGTCCCGACCACAATCGGAATGTCCGCAGCGATGCAGGCTGAAATGTTCGCGACGGCGGCGCTGGGCTCAGTGAACTCGATTGCAACATCCGGATCTCCGAGCGCACGACGCGTGATACCCGAGCCGTTCCGGTTGTGCGCACCGTCGAGCATCGCGCACACAGTCCAGCCCTTTTCCTGTGCGAGCTGCGCAACGGTACGACCCATCTTTCCGTCGCCAATTACCGCCACCTGCGGAGGATTCGTCACTCCCTTCCTCCAAAGAACTCAGCGTGAAGCCGTTTTATCGCCGGTGCAACGCATTCCGCGTCGACTATCACCGTGAGATTTATTCCTGTCGCGCTCAATGACATCATGTGCACCCGCGTGTCGCCGAGCGCAATCAGCGCCCGTCCCATCGCGCCGCCGGCATCGGCGACGCCGGCGCCGACAACGGCGATGATTCCTCGATTCCTCTCGATCGACACGTCTCCGAGCGCACGGAGGTCGACGAGCAGCTCATCCAGACGCGTCGGGTCATCGATTGTGACTGATACCGAAATCTCCGATGTCGCGACGACGTCGACTGACATCTGATGCCGCTCGAATATCTCGAACACCTTTCTCAGGAAGCCATGCGCGAACAGCATCCGAGCGGCCGTCACCTTGACCACCGTCACATCTGTCTTACCCGCGATGGCGCTTACCGGTCGGTGCGGCGCATCGAACGTGATTCGCGTTCCCTTCCCCTCCGGTCGTCGTGAGTTGTAGACGAACACCGGGATCCCCAGCCGTACGGCGGGAGCAATCGTGTTGGGATGCAGCACCTTTGCGCCGAATGAGGCGAGCTCGGACGCCTCGTCGAATCGGATCTGCTCGATCAGGAGCGCGCCGTCCACCAGTCTTGGGTCTGCTGTGAGCATTCCGTCGACATCCGTCCAGATCTCGATGGCTTCGGCGTGGAGCGCCGCGCCAACCAGCGACGCGCTGTAATCGGACCCGCCCCGTCCGAGAGTCGTAGTGATTCCGGATTCGGTTGCTCCGATGTAGCCGCCAAGCACAGGAACCTTTCCATCGTCGAGGAGTGGCGCGATCACCTCGCGACAGCGATCGGCGATGAGCAGAGTCTGCGGCTCGGCTTGTGTGTACGACGCGTCGGTGATCATCACTTCGCGCGCATCCACGTGCTCTGCCGGCAAGTCGAGCCGCTGGAAGTACGCTGTAATGAGCTGCGATGAAAGCTGTTCACCGAAAGATGCGATCGTATCGAGAGAACGAGGCGTGACGTGTCCCAGCGTTGATAATGCCTCAGCCAGGGAAGCCAGCTCGTCGAACATCGCGCTCAGCTCCGACGATACTTCGTCGCACATGTCGGTGCCGCCGAGCAGCTGCTCGCATTCGTTGAGGTGACGGTCGCGCAAAGTCTCGACGTTTCGTAGCGCGCCGATCAGATGCCCTTTTGCCGCCTGCTCTCCGACTGCGATCAGCGAGTTGGTGGCGCCACCAAGTGCGGATACCACGACCACCGGCTGCTTGTCGATCCGGCTCTTGACGATCCCGGCGGCGCGCTCGATCGCCGCCGCATCGCCGACCGAGGTGCCGCCGAACTTGACGACGATCACGCGTCGCCGAGACGCCCCGTGGCCGCCAGCAGCTCGGCGTTCAACACCGATCCGCCGGCAGCACCGCGGATAGTGTTATGCCCGAGGGCAACCATACGGAGATGCAGCACGTTGTCATCACGAACGCGGCCGACCGTAACCGTCATGCCGCCGCCGGCGTCCACATCGCGGCGCGGTTGCGGGCGGTCGGGCGCGTCGGTGATCTCGAGTGTCCGCTCCGGTGTGCTCGGCAAACCGCGAGTTACTTCGGCGCCGGTCCAGCCGGATAACGTTTCGATAGCATCATGAACCGACGGGCGGTCGCGAAACGACACCGCAATGCACACAGTGTGTCCGTGCTCGACGGCAACGCGGTTCGTTTGCGCACTGACGCGCATCGCGGCCGGCTCGATCTGCCCGTTCGCGTATCGCCCCAGAAGCTTGCCAATCTCCCGCTCGACCTTCGACTCCTCGTCAGCGATGTAAGGGATCACGTTACCGAGAATGTCGAGCGACGCGACTCCCGGATATCCGGCGCCCGATACTGCCTGGAGCGTTGTCATCATCAAAGTGTCGATGACGAATTTCTCATGGAGCGGCGCGAGTGCAACCGCAGCCACTGTCGCGGCGCAATTCGCGTTCGTCACGATCGCGCCTTCCCATCCGCGTCGCTTGCGCTGAAAGTCGATGATTGCGAGATGATCCGCATTGACCTCTGGAATCACCAGCGGTACGTCCGGCTCCATCCGGAAATTCCTGGCGTTGCTGAGAACGACCTTTCCCGCCCGCGCGAACTCCTGCTCTACTTCACCCGCGACCGACGCATCGAGAGCCGAGAAAACGATCTGCGAGCGAATCTTCGCGGGGTCGCACGGTGCGACAGTCATTTCGCCGACCGATTGCGGCATTTCTCCCTCGAGCCAGCGAGTTGCTTCGCGATAATTCCTGCCGGCGCTTCGCTCTGAGGCCGCGACTTCCAAAAGCTCGAACCACGGGTGATTCGCGAGCAATCTCACGAACGTCTGCCCGACTGCGCCGGTCGCGCCGAGCACGGCGACGCTCCACTTCCGACTTGTCGGCCGCGCTGTCATGAAGACAACAGGGTCCGCGCGAGCTTCTCATACGTGTCGACGCTCGCTCGCAGCTCGTTGACGTCGACGAATTCCTCGGGAGTGTGCGCTACATGAATCGACCCGGGACCAAAGAGCAGCGGTGTTCCCCACCCGGTGAGAAGCGGAATGTCAGACGTGTACGCGACAGGCGCGACATCGAACCCGTCCACCGTGTGAAAATGCTGAGCCGGGATGTACGAACCAAACTCGATCTCAGCTTTTCCCTTTGCCCATTTCTTGATGAGCTTCTTGATCGGCTCGACATCGCCCACAAGCCTGATCATCAGCTCGGCCTCAGCATGGGCGGGAATGATATTGGCTTCCGTTCCGCCGTGAATCACCCCGATGTTCACCGTCGTGTCGCCGAGCACCTGGTCGGATGGAAGCGGCAGCTCGCGAATCGTCGGCAACAATGCAATCAGCGGCTCGATTGCGGATTGTCCGAGCTGTGGATACGCGGAGTGCGCTTCGCGACCGCGCGTTCGCACGGTCACTCGCAGCGATCCCTTGGCTCCGCTTGCAAGTCTGCTCTCGGTCGGCTCGCCATTCACAAGGAACCGGCTTCGCGTCGACAGAGTGTTCGCAGCACGGGCGCCGTCGGATCCTTTTTCTTCTCCGACAACGAGCAGCAGATCGACTCGCGATTCTCCTGATTTAGCAAGGCGATCGGCGGCAGCCATCATCGCAGCGGCGATTCCCTTCGCGTCGCACGCACCTCTGCCAAAGAGCCGATCGCCGTCGAGGCGGGGAGCGAAGAAGGGTGGAACAGTGTCGAGATGCGTCGAGAATGTCACTCCGCCGCCGGAGCGCGACGCCCAGACATTGCCACGTCCCGCACTCACTTCCTGCACCGTGACGTTCCACCCGCGGGCGACGAGCCAGCGTGAAACGAAGTCAACGACAGCTCCCTCGCTCGCGGTGAGCGAGGGAATTGCCAGAAGCTCGGCCGCGAGCGAGACGACGTCGGTCATGCCGGGAAGTTAGCGGAGGCTTGTACTGCCCGGCAGATTCGGGGCGCTACACTCCGGGCGTGCCCTGCGCCGCGTCGATGTTGACCGAGACGGTGCCGGGCTCTACGCCGCGCACATGCTCGACGAACATCTGCTGCACCAGTTTGTTCGCCTCGCGGTTGTACTCGTCGTGGTGTCGCTCGCCGATCTCGCCGATCTCGGCAAGCTGCGCGTTGCCGAGAATTCGTCCGCCATCACGGAAGGTTTTGAACATGTCCTCTGCCTGTCGCGAGAGAACGATGTCTCCTACGAGCCTGAGGAAGTCACTCTCCCGTGCTGTATCCGCGAGGTCCCGCGCCTTACCAAGCACCGCACCAATGACCTTCTTGCCCGTGCCCGCTTCGGCGCCTAACGCCTGCTGATAGTCCTCGAGCATTCGTTGATGCTCGCGCACGCGCGGAATGTGGCGGCTGCAAAGATCGCGGAAACGTGGATCTTCAGCCTGCTGCTCGTGATCCTCGAGTGCTTCTACGAACACCTTGTGCTGCATTACCGCGTTGCTGATCTGGCTTTTTAGAAAATCGAGTCCCCGATCCATACGAATCTCCGGTTGGGATTAATCGCTCTGTGACACCGCAACCCACTGGAGTCGCACAACCCAGGCCATTAGCATCGAGGATCTACAGATCGGGGGGATCGCCGGGCGGTCCGGTATCGGGGCACCCACTGGCAGGCGAGGAGGATATGGAGAAAAAGAACGGTGCTACGGAGAAAAGAGACCTCTGATTGATATCTGTCCGGGCGGGGGTATGTTCACGATTCCGTTCGACTGCTCGATGAATTGAATCCATGAACACTCTGTTGATCGCAGGTGCAGTGGTTCTGGTGCTGGATCAATGGAGCAAGCGCGCAGTCGAGTCGCGCAGTGCGGCGCTGCCCTCGCTGGGCTCAATCGTTCGGATTCGGCGTGTGTCGCACGTGACGAGCCTGTACAACAACAACAGTGCGCGCGCGATACTCGCGCTGGTCTGGCTCGGTGCCCTTCTATCCGCGATCGCGCTTCGCAATTCAGGCGTTGCGTTTCAAAGCGAGTCGACCGTTATGGGACTCGGTGCGGCAGTTGGCGGTGCTGGTGGGAATCTGGTTGACATACTCAGGTCGAGACATGTCGTGGACTTTGTCGATCTCGGGTGGTGGCCGGTCTTCAATCTCGCCGACATCGCTATCATCGCCGGACTGGTGCTCGCCTTCTGGCCGTCGTGAGGAAACCGTGCATCCTGTAATGCTTCGGTGGCGCGGCCTCACGATCCACAGTTATCCGGCAATGCAGTACGTCGGGCTCGTCCTCGGTGTCGTCGCGGGGAATTTCGTCGCACATACGGCCGGTCTCGACGCATATCGCGTGTTCGTCGCCACGTGCATTCTGCTGTTCCCTGCTCTCGCGGGCGCACGCCTCTTGTACGTGGCTTCACATTGGGACACGTATCGTCGAGATCCGTCGCGAATCTGGAATCGCAGTGAAGGTGGTGCCGCACAGTACGGCGGAATACTTGTGGCAGTCCCGTTGTCTGTCCCACTACTCGCAGTACTGGACATTCCGTTCGCGAGTTTCTGGGACGTGTCGATGGTGACGATCATGGTAGGAATGATCTTCACGCGAATCGGCTGCCTTCTCAACGGCTGCTGCGCCGGGCGACCAACGAGCTCGTGGCTCGGCGTGTACCTGCCCGATCACACGGGAATGTGGACGAAGCGCATTCCCACTCAGCTTCTGGAAGCTGGTTGGGCGACGTGCCTCCTCGTGTCTGCAATCCTCATCTGGCCGAGACTTCCCTTTCAGGGGGCTTTGTTCCTTTTCGTCAGCGGAGGATACGCACTCGGACGACTGGTGCTCGAGTTCACTCGCGCACCAAAGCGGAAAGGACAGATACTCACGATTCATCACGCGATCTCGGTGTTCATCATCCTGGTTTCACTCGCGGCTCTTACTGCCCGCGCGCAATAACGGGAGTTATTCATGGCCAACGCACTTACCGGCGATTTCGATGTTGTAGCGGAATTCGCTATCCCAGCAGTAAACAGGTTGCTGGCGGCGATGCACCGGACTGAGCGATTTCTTCATTCGATCACGCTTCGAGTTGACGACACCCCTCCGCCTGTGCACGGGTTCCCCCACTTTGCGGTCGCGGGGTTAAGGGACGTTTTTGGGGATGCCGTTGCGAATCACGACCGGATAGGAATTCCTGTTCCGATCTCAGGTCTTTTCGGCTCACCGAGTGGGAGCGGTCCCGCATCCGATTCCATCGTCAATCCGGAACTACTTGGCGTAAACATCGATCCGCTGGTACCGAGTCTCCTGAAAGGCCGTGCTCAGTTGCAGCTGTCTCCGCCGACCGTTGATCTGGTAAGCACATCCGCGACAACGCTCACGGTTCGAATGGAGATGATCTGCCGATACTTCCCCGACCCCGGCACCGCTCCGGCCGCGGAGTTCGTGCGAGGCGAGCTCAGCATTACGGCCGGAATCGATCAGACCACCGCACCGGGTGCAAACGTCGTCGCCGTCAACATCAACGCGAACACGGCCCAGATCAGCTTCACGCCGTTGTGGTCGAGTCGGCCCCTCACCGCTGAGGATCGAGCGGGAATAGATCAGCTGATACGCAATGCGCTCAGAACCGGATTCCTTCCTTCGAGCATCAATCTTCCCGCCGGTATTTCGCACGCGCGATTCAAGAGTCTCGCGGGATCTCCTGGCGCGATCGCGATGATGATCAACACGGAGGGAGGTCCTGGAAATCCATCATCCGTAAATGAGAAGTTCGTTACCGGCTCTGACGATTTCGGGTTCGGGTTGGGCAGTGACTTCGTGCAGAAAATGATGAAGCCGACGATCGATGAGATTCTCGCTACGCCGGTCGATCCGGCTTCGTTCTCGTTCAGCATCCTGATTCATACGTGGCACGTTACCTACGCGATCACGTTGAACGCGGTCGACCTCGACCTCAAGGACGGCAGGATGGTGCTCACGATGCGGGGCCGAGCGACCACCAGCTCGTGGACTCCGAATTTCAACTTTGCCTTCAAGCAGGATCTGACGCTGGCCCCGGCCGGCGATACAGCCGATCTCGTTGTCGGCAATCTGTCATTTGATACTTCGAGCGTCGCCGTCAACGTGGCAACATGGCTCGTCAATCTTTTTTCTGGAGCGGCCAGGAATGGTCTGGCAGCAGTGCGCGATCGCGCTCTCCACCAGAGCGGTACGTTCGGGATCGTCCGTGAAAAGCTCAGCGCGACGGGGAATTTGGGAGGATTCATCAGATCGCTGCTGTTTCCTTCAGACGTGAGGGTCCACGCCGATCCGTTTCAGCTCGCGTACAGCTCCGCGGAAATTCATCCGCGGGGGATCATTCTTCATGGATCGCTTGGCTTCAAGCCGTGGCCGATACCTCGCGTCGAGTACGAGCCAATTCCCGCAAATGTTCAAAGCGGACCAGGTCATTTCGGTGATGATGCGGCGGTTCAAGGCCAGGATTATTCCGCCTTCAAGAGCTGGATCCCGGGCGGCCGGATTCAGAGCTACGAATGGAAATCGCAGGGCCAGGTCGGGACGGGAGCCATCGACGAGAACAGATTCGTCTTCATGACCGAGCCGGCTGCGATATCAGTTAGTGCGGAATCAACCAGCATCGTTAGCGGGCATTCTCCGCTTTGCGTAACGCTCCGCGGGACGCGGCTTACGGCATCCGGACCAATACATACAGAAAATGTGAGTGCCACAATCTGCGGTTACCGCAGATTTCCGCTCGGCGGATTCGGCAGCCTCGCTGATGACCTGATGCCTCTCGTCGCACTGGCTCGCGCGGGACCAACCGGACTCGTTGAGGTTTCAGGTCACACGGCGGTGGAGGTGGATGCGACGGGCACCGGCGCCCCAAATGCGATCGTGTATTTCCCTGATGGAAGCGGCACGGGTCAAATCGGCGCTCTTATGCAGGCGATCACCGAGAGCCGCCGGTACGATGCGCCAACTGCCGTAGTTGTCGCGATGAGCTCGAGCCAGCTCAAGAGTGTTCCGTACACCGAGGGAGTCACGTACGCCGACGACGATGCTGGTCGGTGGAAGCGGCGCTTCGGCGTGAGAGACGCACGTTCGCCGGTAACGCTCATCGTCAATCCTGAAGGAAAGGTCGTTTGGAAGCATGAAGGCGAGATCGATAGGGCATCGCTGACCGAGACACTGCGTAAACATCTCGTCGCGCGTGCCCCGTTGAAACCGAACATGCTTGCAGCGAATGCGAGGATCGGACAGCCGCCGCCGAATTTCCTTTTTGACTACGCGCAAGGACGGCAGCTCACCTTGCGCAAGCTTGCCGGACGCCCAGTCGTGATCGTGTTCTGGAGAAGCACGTCCGAACCGAGCATCGCTGCGGTTCGTGACGCGAAGGAGAATCTTGCAGACGACGACACGCTCGTTCTTGCCATCAATGACGGAGAGAAACCGGACGCCGCGCTACGAGGAGGAGCTCAAGCCGGACTGTCAGCAACCGTAGTTGTTGATCCGCATCGAGAGATCAGTCGCGCCTACGGTGTGGCGATCTGGCCGACGACATTCGTCATCGATTCGGATGGAGTGCTGCGCGCCATTCGCTATGGACGCGACAATTATCCGAGCTCGCCAACCAATCAGAGCGCAGGCAACGAACGGGGTGGCGCCAAATGACTGATACATACCTGCTGCTCACGCCTCTCTTGATGCTGGCGGTTGTGGCTCTCGTTGGATTCGTCGGCTGTGATTCGTTGTTTGGACTCGACCATGTCGACCCGGTGCCCCCTGCACCGACGAACCTCACGGCGCTTGCCGGCGACAACAGAGTAGACCTTTCCTGGGACGCTTACGCCGGCGCATCGGTTATGCGCGTGAAGCGCGGAGAGAGCCACGGAAACTATATGATGCTCGATCCGCCGCTCGCGGGCACAACGACGTCCTTTGTCGATATGACGGCTCAGAATGGAATCACATACTTCTACGTTGTTGTCGCATATGTCGGCTCAAATGTGAGCAATAACTCGAACGAAGTGGTGGTTACGCCCGGCGTCGAGGCGTTCATCACGTTCGTAACCTCGGAATCCCTCGGCACATTAGGAAACTTCGGTGGCTGGGTAGGAATGGGAATTCAGATTGGCGCACGCGCGCTGACCGTGAGGACGCTCGGGCGTTACATCTGCCCGAACAACACGGGCGACCACCGGATAAAGATTGTCGACGGTGCAACAAAGGCCGACATCCCGGGCGCGGTCGTTACGGCGGTTTCGCCCGACCCGATGGGCAAGTACAAGTACGGGACGCTCGCGTCTTCAGTCGTCCTAAATCCCGGCGCAGAGTATTACATCATCTCGGAGGAGACGGCCACGGGCGATCAGTTCTACGGTTCCGTCGATACTTCGGTAGGGACGAGCGGTGACGCTTCGAGAGTTTTCGCGGTGAATGGAGACGGAATGGGCCAGTACGCTACCGGCTCGATTCCGAACTTTGTCTACGGCCCGATGAATTTCCAGTACAACATCATCTAGGTCGGCTGGATTATCCCGAAGTCCCGCTAGCGACAGGCACTTTCGGGCTTGTTTCGGGTACGTAAGAGTGCTATTATTAGTCTCCGAACAGAGCCCGAAGCACGCTCGCGCAAGTGCTTCTCACATAGGGATTTACGTTGCGCACTCCAGGGAGGCGAAAGACCCCGCGTGGACGAGGCACCGGCGCCCAGTCGCGGAGAGTGCGGATCTCGGAAAAAGATCCGCAGGTGGTGTGCGGAAAGGGGACCACGGTCGTGCGCCTTTTTCGAGTGGAGGAACGGCTGGAAGGAGACCGGGTGATGCACCTCGTCTTCAACGACCGTCACGGATGGTACTGCGAACATGGACCGCAGTGCATCGCGGTGGCCGATGTAAAAAAGCACTTATGCTGAAAACTTTTGCGAATTCAAACGGACGGATGAGAGCATGATTGCAGCAAACGATATCTACAGAGCGCCCGCGGACGTGTGGGCACGTCTCGCGGAGCCCCTTCCCAGCGGCGTCATCTCCTGGCGACAGGATGGCAAGCCGATCTCGAGAGACGGAAAATTCATTGCGCGGTTCGTGGCTTATGTCGAGGCGAATACCGTACGCGAGCGTCTCGACAGCGTCGTCCCCGGTGAGTGGGACCTGACGCTGACGCCACTTCCCTCTCTCGTCGGAGATGATCCGGCGGAGACCGCGTGCTCCTTCAAGGCGCGACTTCAGGTTCTCGGCGTGGTACGCGAGGACGTCGGCACGGGACGAGACTACAAGCAGGCAGCGACTGACGCGTTCAAGCGCGCAGCGGTGCGATTCGGAATCGCGCACGAGCTTTACGCCTACGGTCAGAACTGGGTCGAGGTCGACAGCGACGGAAAGGGAGCGCGACCTGTCGAGGATCCGGCATTGGTCTACGCCCGGAAACATCCAGCCGAGGCCAGAGCCGATGCCTCCGAGCGGCCCGCGCTCGCCCTCGAGGAAGAGAGCTGTCCTAAATGTGGCGGACGCATGTGGGACAACCGTCTCACGAAGCGGAATCCGCGTGCACCTGATTTCAAATGTCGGAATCGCTCCTGCGATGGCGTGATCTGGCCGTCAAAACCCGGCGCCGAGCAATCGCCGAAGGAAGCGGAGGAAGAAAAAGCCAAGGATCCCGCGATCGAGTGGCCGCCTCTTCCCAGCGCGGCGCTCGTTCCTGACGAAGCGGATCTACCCTTTTAGTCTTTCGCGCGAGCGAGGGCTCTACTCGGAAAAAGAGGCGGACCCGTCTGGGCCGCCTCTTTTGTTACCGGTAGCGGGTTACCGGTAGCCGGTTACCGGTAGCCGGTAGCTATTCCTTTCGACGCTCGTGCCTTCTTATCTCTTCCAACTCACTTCGCAGAGTCGCGATCATCTCCGCCGTGAATCCAAACCCGAACAGCGTGATGCCGACGAGAATGAGCAGCACCACGAGCCCGAGCAGCGGCCGATATCCGATCGGCGGCGGAAGTATATGCATCGCTCTCAACGCAACGGCAATGATGCCGATAATGATCCCGATGCCGAGAAGGATTGCACCAGCCCCGCCGAACAGCTGCATCGGCTTCTTCGTGAATTTGAGGTACATCCAAACAACGAGAAGATCGGCGACACTCGACACAACCCTGCCCTTCCCGGTGTACTTCGACCTCCCCGCCAACCGCGGTCTCAATTCAATGTCGATTTCCGTCACCGAAAACCCGCGCGCGTAAGCAATAACCACAAAGAAGCGGTGCCAGTCGTGCCGCAGCGCTACGTCGTCGAGCACCTCGCGACGAAATCCCTTCATCGAGTTGAGGTCACGCACGGGAACATCGAACAGGAATCGGGACACTCGATTGTAGATCGAGCTCACTGCCTTTTTCTCGTAGTTGCCGACCTTCCGTCCTGTGACGATGTCCCAACCTTCCGCCATCTTCGCGACGAAACGTGGAATCTCCTCCGTGGAGTGCTGGAGATCGGCGTCGAACACGATCAGAATGTCTGCGTCAGTCGCTCGCGAGCCGGTGAGTATCGCTTCGGTCTTTCCGAGATTCCTTCGATGTCGAACTACACGGGCGCGTGACCCGATCTTGGCCGCTTCCTGCATTGCGACAGAATAGGTGCCGTCAGTTGATCCGTCATCGACGAGAACGATGTCGCCATCCAGCGAATGACGCTCGAATGTGTCGCGCAACGCCGCAAACAGCGTCGGAACATTCTCCACCTCATCCAGCGCGGGTATCAGCACCGCGAATCGATCGCGCTCAGTCATTCGCGTTTCTCATCGGAAGAGCGAGCGCGATGAGGGCGCAGGCAAGCTCTGCGGTGACCATCCAGATTCGCGCCGCAACCGCAACCAGAACCGCAACCGCAGACGGCAATGCAGCGCCAAGCAACACCGACATTGTCAGTTCACGGACGCCGAGTCCGGCGGGGGCGAACAGTACGATGTAGCCGGCGACGAATGCGATGGAGTTCACCGCAACGAGCGTTAGTGTCCCAACCGAGCTGACATCGATGATCGATCTCACGAATAGGGAGAACGCGACTCCAGCGGCGAGCCATGCTACGCATTGCATCGTCAAAATGCCAACAGACTTCGCCCATCCTCCCTGCCAAAGCATTGCGTCACGCCGGAGAATTCGAGCGACAATCCGCTGCGCGCTGTTGAACACAACCGGATGGATGACGATGAGCACCGCTGGAATAGCCAGAGGCGCCCAAGACGGCAACTGAATACTGGGAAGCACAGCGATCGGAGCAAGCGCCAGAACCACGACGATTGCGGCCCAGATGGACAACCAGACGTGAACCATCAGCGAGCTGAATACGAGTGTGCGAGAAAGTCGCGCTTCGCCAGCGAATTTTCCGTACGCGAAGAGCTGCCACACGCTCCCCGGGATGTATCTCACCGGGTTAGACAGCGCCCACATTCGAAATAGAGTCGACACACTCACCGTAGAATTGAATGCTGCCAGCACGCGAGACCAGATGTAGACGCCCCCGATCAGCACGACAACCTGAAGCAGCAGGCTCCCGAGGAGAAGTGCCGGTTGAATGCGCCAATGGTATGCTCGCACCTGGGCGAGGTCGCGACGCGCAACATACACCAGGGCGGCGATGGCACCCAGCACGAATACCCAGGTGAGCACTCGCTGCAATCCACTCTGCTTCGCATTCTCGTCAACGTTTCTCAACTCACGATGCTCTGCAATGCGCGTGAGCGGACGACATCCTCGTACACCTCTCGAAGTCGGTCCACTATCGAGTCCCAGCTGAACTCGCTCGTCGCGAAGTCGCGGCCGGCAGCGGCGAGTCGCGCCGCACGCTCAGGGTCGTTCATGGCGGCGCGAATCGCGGCTGAAAGGGCAACAGCATCGCCCGGCCGAACGAGAATCCCAGTGGCGCCGTCTTCCACTATGTCAGGGATTCCGCCGGTATCAGTCGCGATTACGAGCTTGCCGTACTGCATTGCTTCGATGAGGACAACACCCAGCCCTTCAGTCTCGCCCTTTTCTGTGACTATCGCCGGGAGCACCAGTGCATCGCACGCGTCGAGCGCTGCTTTGAGTCGCTCGGAGCTGATCATTCCCTCGAATTTGAGTCGCTCTCCCAGACCGAGCTGTTGAGCTCTGCCTTCAAGCGCTGAACGCTCAGGACCGTCTCCGATGATTCTGACGGACAATCGCGCATCATTGCGAAGGAGCGCGACCGCGTCGAGCAGCACCGGAACTCCTTTCCGCTCCACAAGGCGGCCGACAAATATCAACTCGAACGGATCCTCGGCGCGCCGTTTTCTTCGGCTTACCGAAGGGGGAGGATCCATAGCCGCTCCGAACGGAATCACCACGGCTCTCGTTTCGCCGGCAATCGACCGCAGCATCTCGGCCGTGTATGAAGAGATCACGGTTACTGCATCGGACTCCCGCACGATTCGTCGAACGATCGGCGTCATGATTTTCCGCGCCGCTCCCTTCCAGTGGAGCTCTGCAGAAAAAAAAGTGGACACCATTCCCGTTTTGCCGGCACGCTTCGCCGCGATCGCAAAGAGGCCGTGCGGAACGGGCCAGAAGGCGTGCACGACGTCGTACTTGTTGCGGCGCGCGAGACGCGCGGCAGCGAAGCTTCCCGCGGCAACGTAAGCCGGAACGAGCGACAGATAAACCGGGTTCTTTCGGATCCGGTCCAGCGCGGGCTCATCATGAGTAAGGGTTTCAACCGGCGCAGGTGCATATCGAAAGCGGTGGACCTGAGTGCCGTCCAGCGAGTGATCGTGTGAGCCGCGATACGCAGGTGCCAGCACCTCGACGTTCACGCCTGAACTCTGGAGACGCCGGATCGTTTCACCCATCCATGGTGTGATGACGTCGCCCGAGTCACGAGGGTATGCGGTGACTACGAAGAGAACGCGCATCGGCCCCGGGCGTCAGCGCGCGCGCCGTCTTTCCACTACGAGCCAGACGCCGTAGCCCATGAGGAGCGCCAGCGCTGCTAACGAGATGTACAAGCCGTGGTAAAGTGGATCCGGATGGAACGTGAAGGCGACGTGGTGCCGTCCGCCGTCGACCATTACTCCGCGGAACGTGTAGTTGGCGCGAAGAATCGGAACAGGTGCGCCGTCCACTGTTGCCTTCCATCCCTTCGCGTAGTTGTCCGCGAGAACGAGCAGCGCCGGGCGATTCGTTTCAGTCGTGACTTCGACTCTGTCGGGATCCGTATGGCTGTCGAGTGCTGCGCTGCCCGTCAATTCGGTTGTCGGGAGGGCCGGAATTCCGCGGCCCTCGACAATTGCAACGCGAGTGGGATTCCAGTTCTCTCGCATCGCCGCCATTGCGGCCTGCTTGCTCGAAACGACACGAATCTCGGGCGCCAGGTACACGCGCGGAAGCGTGTGCGTCACGCGAAATACCGCCCCGGTACTGCCTACGAACGCTCTTTGAAATCCCGTCGGCGCCTGAGTCTGCGGATCGACGGAAAGATCTACTGCCGCAATGACGTAGCCGATGTTCGCGGCGGCGAGGAACGCCTCGTATTTGAGGAAATTCTGCCAGCTCACCGACATCAGCTCGTTGCCGGTTCCGACATATTCGTTCCATCGCTGCAGCTGGTTGCCATGCTCGCCGCCTGCCTGCTCGATTCCGAAATGCATCAGGTAATTCGTAGAGGGCCCAAAGCGCTCATTTCCCGCGTACGTTTGCTGCATCGGGAACGGGAACACCCACACTCTGTCCTTGTTCGGCTGCGACTTGATGTAATCCACCACGTCGTCTGCGCGAATCAGCTCGTCGGGCGGCTCGACCGTCATGAGAAATTTCTTGTCGATCACCCAGAGGTCCGTGATCACGACAAGTGATAGAACGATCGCAAGCGTTTTGCTGGTAATCTTCGACGTGAGCCACACGCGCACGAGAAGCGCCGTGGCTGTGAGGAACATTCCGAATCGCGCCCATCCGCGAAGCACGTGACTCTGACTGTCAGCGCTCATCACGAACGCCACGACAGCGCCACCGACCGCAACGATTGCGACGATCAGGAGCCGCTTTGCCAGTGCCTCAACCGTGGCGGCATCCGACTTCGAATCGGCAGCTCGTCCGCTCCTCGATTCCGTTCTGCGCCTCGCCATTTCCTCGAACGCCAGCGCCGCCATCACTGCGAGGCTGAACGACACCAGAAAGAGCGAAATGGATGGTGCGCGGAACTTGTTCGTTCCAGGCAGCACCGCGTAGTAGATCCGGTAGAGGGGTGTGTAGCCGCCGTAGCAGATCGAGAGAGTGAACAGCGTCAGCGCCGCGAAAAACCGCCACATCCGGTCTCGCCACTTGAGCGCCGCTCCGGCGAATACGAGAAGCAGCACGGCGGCGCCGACGTATTCAGTGTGCAGCTTGAATGGATTGAGTCCGTGATAATCGCGAAGAATTCCCGCCTGCTCCGGAACAGCGAGGCCAAGCGTTTCCATGATCGGCATCGAGTACGAGATCGCGAATCTGTACCCCCGTCCCGACGCCGGACCGCGCGACGCCTCATCCACATAGCCGAGGAATGGGAGGAAGTTGACGGATGCGAGCGTGAATCCGATCGCTACAGCTAGAATCGCAAGCCCGGCTCGAATTGCAAAAACTCCGGGTGTCTTGTGCAGTCCGTTGTTGAACAGCGCGAAGATCGTCCAGACCGCCGCAGCGAACAGCAGGTAGTAGTTGCTCTGAATCTGGAACGACAGGAGCGAGGTCCCTATTGCTGCCGCGGCGCCGGCGAACCACTTGAGCTCGCCGGTTCTCACTCCTCTGTGGAGAAGGAAGAAAAAGAGCGGCGTAAATGTCGCGGCGATTACGCGGCCGTCATGTCCTGCATAGACGTAGGATGCGACGAGACCAGTGAACTGAAATGCAAGAGCGGTTACAGCGGAGATCCATCGCCGCACTCCGAGCTCGCGCATCAGCAGATAGAATCCGATCCCTGCGATCGTGAACTGCACAACGAAGATCACCGCGAGCACGCGATCGACCGAGAATAGAGCTTCCGCGATCAGTCGGAACGGGTAGTACGTCCCTCCGGGATTGCTGTAGAGCGGAAGGCCGCCATAGATGTACGGCACCCACTTCGGCAGCACGCCCGAGTTAAATCGCTGGGCGAGGAATTCCTGAAAGAAGTATCCCGACACCGTGTAGTCGGTGCCGCCAATCTGCCGGTCGGGTAGAAATGCCGGGAAGAAATAGATCAGCGATAGCGCGAAGCAGAGAATCGCGACCCGTCCAAGCGTTGCGAGCGAGTCGGCTCGCTCTTCTTCATCGAGCACGGCAAGTCCGGCGACAGTTGGTCCGCGCGGAGTCGCGCGCGCGGGCGTAGCCTTCTGTTGTGACGGGGGCGTCGATTTCGCTTTCTGACGACGGCTCATCGGTCTCCGGTGGCGTGTTTGGCGGGCACGGGATTCTAAGTGCGTCCCGCGAACCGCGCTATTCCGTTGATCAGCTCGCCACCGGTCTGGCGCGGTTCAGAATTTCCTGAAAGCGCGGGTCATCACGTATTAATTCGCGAGAGGTGCTCGGGGCGGGGATCGAACCCGCATGGCCTTTGGGCCAAGGGATTTTAAGTCCCTCGCGTCTACCGGTTTCGCCACCCGAGCCTGCAAACGATCGAGTGCGCGGGTCGCCCCAACGCACTCGTACCTCGATCAAGCGGGAAACGGGACTCGAACCCGCGACCCCAACCTTGGCAAGGTTGTGCTCTACCAACTGAGCTATTCCCGCGACGCCGTAGAAAACCTATGAGCGACCCACGGCCGATACAAGTTTACGCGCGCGCACCGAGTGCATGGACGGCGTACCACGCGAGATACGCGATGAGTCCGGCAAGCGCAGCATCGCCTCCATTTCCGGTTGCGCTGCCGGTTTCATCAACGAGCTCGGCGGCGACTCCATTGTCGAGCGGCGCGCGTCGGAGCCACTGCAGCATTCCCGAGGGATCGGGGCCAACGAGCCGCGCGCATCGCTCGACCAACTCGCTCGACGTCGTGCCATCCCACTGCTTCACTGTCCGGCGGTACACGGAATCGTCGCGGCCGATCAAATGGAAGTACGGTAGCCAGTACAGTGACGCCGCAGGATCATCCGCTGCATCCACCTGGCCATCGAGATCGGTCGCCGCGAGAAGACGTGACCTGCCGTCAGCGCCTTCCGCTGACAGATGTCGCATCACCGCAGCGCGAACAGCTTCGGCATCCTGAACTTTTTCGGCGGTCTTGGCGTCGAGCGTTCGCGAAAGCACCTCGAGCGCATACGCTGTGACTGCGTTGCCGTGCGTCGTGTATGGCAATCGGGGGGCGACGCCCGTTGGGCCAAGCTCAGTGGAATAAAGGGATAGCGTCGAATGCTTTCGCTGAGCGATCTCCTCGTTCGCAGCGTAGAGCGCTTCCGCGAGAGCAGGCTCCTCGACGATCGCATCATCGCTCGTCTGCACGACGTACTCGTCCACCGCGATCGCAAATGCAGCGGCTCCCTCGAGTGAGAAGCCTTCCTCGAAGAGCGTTCCGTCCAGATAGTTCACGCCACTTCCAGGTGCGTGGCCATGGAGCTCACACATCCTGAGAAGCACTTCGCGTGCAACTTCTCGATCGCCGAGGTGAAGCGAAGGCAGCAACCACATCAGCGATTCCCACGGACTCACCGTCAGGCCGCGACCATTCCACGGCATCCTGCTGCGCACTGGATAGACCCGCCCATCATCGAGCGCGCGCGCAACACCGGTGTGAAATGCAAAAGCGAGATTGCGATTGATCACGCGGTCGATTGCCGGGACTGAGGTCGCCTGCTCCAGCCGCGACAGATGCTCGCGCGTGCGATCCATCAGGTTGCGCCACCCGCGGCGGCGAATCGTATCGAGGACCGCGACAGCTCCATCCGGCTCACTCGCTGCCCCGACAATAAAGACGATGTCGTCACGAGCGCCGGCGTCGATTGCGACTTCCGGTAGCGAGAGGTGCCATTCTCCGTCGGGAGCGCCGAATGCCTCGCCTTCGCCCGCTGCATCGGCGAGCGCCAACGTCATCAGTCCGGTCCCAAAAACAACCTCGGAACGTTCGGCGGCAACGCGAAACTGGTCGGTTATTTCCCTTGGGCTACGGATTCGGTGCTGCGTCCATCGGAACGCTCCCATCAATCCGCCGGTGACGCTGATTCGCTTTGCGCTCCGATTCTCGACAGTGAGCTGAATCACGAGGCCCGGAACTTCCGCCGCTCTGCCGGCGGGCGCGCAGATGGTTCCTTTGAGCCCGACCTTGCCGATGGTCGATGAGAATGTCGGCATCCACGCGCCTTCGCGTTCCCAGACCATACCACCTGCACCCAGCGTCTCACGCCTTCCATCGATAGTCAGTGTCAGCTGCGCGAGCGCGCGTGCTTCACCTGACAGGAACTCGCGACCACCGGCAAGCTCGACAGCACTCCGGCTGCGCGCGTTCACGGATCCGATCATGTGAATGGATGCGTTCACCGGATGAATACAAGGCACCGACAGCCAGTGATTGCCAGTGACCTGCCATGGAATGGGAGGCGGTGGATAGATCCACCGTGATTGCTGCGCTCCGGTAGAGCGCCCCGTCATTTTCCGGCTGCCGCGAGCAGCTCGCGAGCGTGCTCGCGACTCACCTTGCTCTCTGCATCCCCGCCGAGCATGCGCGCGATTTCGGCGACACGACTGGAGCCGGTAAGCACGGTGATGTCCGCGGTCGTCACCCCACCGCGTGCCGCCTTGGCTACGACGATGTGATTGTGTGCACGCGCTGCAATCTGCGGCAGATGTGATATCGCAAATACCTGATGGTTGTCAGCGACTTGTCGCAGCGTGTCTCCCACCTGAAGCCCGACCTTCCCGCCGATGCCCGAGTCAACTTCGTCGAATACCAGCGTCGGCACCTTGTCCGCGCGCGCAAGAATCGTTTTGAGCGCGAGCATCACTCGCGACAGCTCTCCCCCGGATGCAACACGCGCTAGCCGCCGCGCGTCATGACCGACGTTGAGTGCAATGCGAAACTCGACATCTTCTGCGCCATTCGCATCTGGGTGATCCTTCCCTCGAAGCAGCACCGTGAATCGACCACTATCCATGCCGAGCTGAGGAAGCAGCTGGTCGACGGCTTTCGCGAGCTTCCTCGCGGCGGTTTTCCTCCGCGAGGTAAGCCTCGACGACCCTTCGACCAACCGAGCACGGGCCGATTCCTGTCGACGCTGAAGTACTGCAATGTCGAATTCCGCTGAGTCGAGCAGATCAAGCTCGGAGCGGGCTTCTTTCGCCGTTTCAATCACGGTCTCGAGCGACGGACCGTACTTCTTCGACAGTGTGTACAGCGTCTCACGACGCCGACGAACCACCTCGAGCCGTTCGGGATCGAGATCGACGCTATTGGCGTAGTCTGAAATCCCACGCGACAGCTCATCGAGAGCGTAAAGTCCGCTATCGAACAGCTCGACGAATTGCCGGGCTGCAGGATCGACGCGCTCCATCGACGACAACGACCGCGAGAGACTGGCCAGTCTGTCGAGCAGTCCTTCGTCTTCCGCGGTCAGCGAGTCGGCGACGGATTGGGCGAGCGAGCGAAGCTCGTCGGCGTTCTCCAGAACGCGCGCTTCGCTCTCGAGCAGCGAATCCTCGTCGGGCTTGGGTTGAGCCGCCTCGATCTCGCGCACGACGTGACGCAAATAGTCCGCGCGCTTCTCTGCGTCTGCGCGACGAGCGCTGAGGGTCGTGATCTCGCGCGCTATCGATGCCAGTTCTCCGTGCGCTAATCGAACTTCTGCAGCTTGCTCCCCGGCACCACCAAATCGATCCAGAATTTCTCGCTGCGATTCAGGATCGAGCAGCGCCTGCGCTTCGTGCTGGCCGTGAAGATTGACGAGCTGACGTCCAAGCTCCCCAAGAACTCCTGCGGTGACAGGTGATCCGTTCGCCCATGCTCGTCCGCGGCCGGCCTGCGATATCTCGCGCTTGAGTATCAGCGTCCCGTCTTCCGTATCGATTCCCTTCTCGTCCGCGAATCGCGCAACATCAGCATTCCCTGAGATGTCGAACACTCCCTCTACTGTCGCTTTGTCAGCGCCCGTGCGAATCAGATCTGAGCTGCCTCGCTCACCAAGTATGAAGCCGAGCGCCCCCACGATGATCGACTTGCCCGCGCCTGTCTCGCC